>NZ_DYXC01000070.1 GCF_020742345.1 Enteractinococcus helveticum
TCCGCGGCGAATCCTACCGCGTGAAAAACGCCCTGATGAAATAACCCCTTATCGCCACTTTGGCAGGTTTTCCTGCCAAAGTGGCCGGATTCTTATCGCGTTAATGGCCGACTTCTAGTTGACAAAACACAGGCAACAACAATGAGTGCAGCTTGAGTCAAGCCACCTGGGAGTATGAGTAGCATTGGCTCCATGCCATACAGCCTAGAGCTTTGAAACATTATTCTCGATAAACGAGTCGCTCCAGTCCTTCGATCTCGATTGCGCCACCGACTACGTGACGCGATGGATTCCTCTACTTGCCCGAAGCAGCGGGACGACTTCATCGATTTAGCCAACAAGTCCAGCGGCTCATCGTTCTTAGCCGGCAGGTACAGCAAAAGGTAACGGACAACGCATTCAGACACATATTTGTACTAGTTGTACTAGTTGAGCTAGCGTGGATTTATGTTCATTAAGACTGATCCTCGCGATTCGCGGCCGGTGTATATCCAGATCGCGGAACAAATCGTAGCGCAAATCGACTCGGGTGACATCGGCGATGGTGAGCGACTTCCTTCTGCCGTTGAACTGGCAAAGTCACTTGACCTCAATCGCAATACAGTCTTGCAAGCCTACCGGCATGTACGGGAACTCGGGTATCTAGATCTGCGACGTGGTCGCGGAGCGATAGCTTGTGCTCCAGGGTCAGAGACAGATGTGCTCCAATCAGCCCTTAACCTGGTTATTCGGCTCGCCAAGGATCGCGGGATATCGCTCAGTTCCATCACAAATCTACTTGCCCGAGGAGGGCTGACTTGAGTTACCAGAAACGATATATTCTGACCACGCTGGCTCCCCTGCTAACACTAGTTGCCGGAGCCACCTTGTGGGCAGCACTATCCGTGCCGCTAGTTCCCGATCCGATGGCTATCCATTTCGACAGCAATTTCTTACCAGACGGATACCTCGCCCCAACGACAAGTATCGTGCTGTTTACCAGTATGAACCTGCTACTTCTGATAATCTTCACCGTTCTGGCGCGTAATGGAATGTGGCACGGTATAACAGGCCGCGTCATCGTGGGCTCATCAGGATTTAGTAGCGGGATGCTCTCGGTACTACAAATAGAGCTTTTCAGGTTACAACGTGGTCTCACTGATGCTACTCAAGCCACGTTACCGGCCACTTCATTTTGGTTTATCTTGCTTCTGGCAGCTGTCATCGGCGTACTTTTGACATATCTGGTTCAACCGGTACCACAGCCTGAAAAATCGAGTAAACCCGCTGCCAACCCTGGTATACCGCATCAGGGTAAGGCGGTGTGGCTTCGTTCAGAGTCGATGCACTTCGGCGTTCAGTTAGTCCTAGTCATAGCAGTGATGACGGCGTTGGTTTGCCTCATTATTACCCCCAACTGGGCAATCGGGCTGACAACCGTAATAACAGTCACAATAGCACTGTCTACATGGGGATGGCGCTATCGCATTGATAATCAGGGATTCAGTTACCGTTCATATCTTGGATTTCCACGTGGGCATATCCCACATCAATCCATAGCCTCAGCAGAATCTATCCATGTGAAGGCTGCCAACTGGGGTGGTTGGGGATGGCGTTTGAACGGGTCGGGAACCGGCTTCATCACAAAGAGTGGTCCTGGTGTGCGTATCATGCGTACCAATGGTCGTGTCCTGGAAATCACCAGTGACGACGCTCCAACGGCTGCCGGTTTACTCAAACACTATGTCTCTCAGACGACCACCAAAGAGAATTCATAACAGCAACCCCAATTAGCTGAAGTATAGGTGCATCAGTGAATCCATCAGTTGCGACGAGTCGCACCCCTAAAAACAAGATCTCGATTGTAATCTTCCTCGGCTTGGCATACCTGCTGTCATGGCTGATTGCGCTCCCATTATGGTTGGCAGACGGATTGCGTTCACCGGCGGCGGTGCCCCTCATGGTCGCTATGATGTTTGTGCCGACTGTAGCTGCCGTGATCGTTGTGTTCTTCGTTGAGAAACCTAAACAGAAGGGGCGAGCCTTAGGTTTAGTGCCGCTGAAACCCGCTGGACGGCTCATCGTCTACTTGGTGGTCGCATTGTTGCTTCCCATTATTCTGTGCATAGTGGCGCTGGTCGTGGGATCTGTTCTGGGCTTGTTTCCTTCAGATTTCACGAATTTTGGCGGATTCCAACAGATCACAGAAATGCAGTTGGCACAGTTAGGTATCTCGGAACTCCCTGCACCCGTTGGAGTGCTTGTGGCTGGGCAGTTTCTCAATGTTCTCATCGCAGCGCTATTTATCAACATTCTCCCAGCACTGGGCGAAGAAATCGGTTGGCGCGGTTGGCTCCTACCTAAACTTTTACGCCTAGGGCCTTGGCCAACAATCGTGCTCTCCGGCGCCATCTGGGGATTGTGGCACGCACCAGTTATTCTGCTGGGACATAACTATCCGGGTACACCGGGGTGGCTGGCGTTATTAGCGATGGTTGGGTTCTGCACCGTTATTGGTGGCATTTTCAGCTGGCTTCGCCTTCGGAGCGGATCAGTCTGGCCTGCAGCTTTAGCCCACAGTAGTCTCAATGCATCGGCGACGCTTTATGTTGTTTTCGTGGCGGAGAATGGTGTATATAATCCCTTGCAGGCCAATATTACGGGATGGAGCGGATGGATCATTCCCGCCATTCTGCTGGTTGTCATCGTCAGCCTAGGAAAGTTCACACCACTTACAAATAGCATTAAGAAGAGCGAGACGAACCGGACGTCTCATCAGAAAACGTAGATCAGTTGCCCATACACTCCAATCAGCCAGGCGCGAGGACCATTAGGTAACCTGTGTGATGATGATCTGTATGGGGTACCGACTGTTAGAGGACTTTTTCGCCTAGGTGTCCTTCGCGTGCCAGCGCCGTCATACGTGAGACGGTACGGAAGTATTTTTTCATATACCCGCCTGCCATCATGTCTTCGGTAAAGAGTTGTTCAAATGGCACACCCGAAGCCACCACTGGAACATCTTTATCGTAGAGGCGATCAGCCAGCACAACGAATCGTAGTGCCATGGCTTGTTCAGTAATGGTGGTGACATTACTCAGCACCAAGACATCAATATCTTTGACAAGTTCACGATATCGAGACGGATGAACGCGAGAGAGGTTTTTTGTCAAAGCAGCCCAGTCGTCGACTGCGAAGACTTTTTCGTCTGGGAAGTTTTCTTTTGCAGTCTGAACTTCTGCACCCACTGGAACCGGTTCCGGAGCGCGTTCTAGGCCGCGGTGCCGGAAGTCTTCGCCGTCGACGCGAATCGTTTCAAATTGATCAGCCAGAACTTGAATTTCGCGTTTGAAGTCTTGGGCAGCAAAGCGACCTTCCCCAAGTGCACCGGGTAGGGTATTCGATGTCGCTGCGAGTTTGACTCCAGCATCGGATAGCTCGCGCATCAACCGGGACATCAACACGGTGTCGCCGGGGTCATCGAGTTCAAACTCATCGATGCACACCAGGGTGTATTCCTTTAAGACCTCTACAGTGGTGGTGAAGCTTAGCGCTCCCACCAGGTTGGTGTATTCCACAAAGGTGCCAAAGGCTTTTCGCCCCGGCGCTGCGTGCCACAGCGACGCCAGCAAGTGAGTCTTGCCGACCCCAAAGCCACCGTCGAGATAGAGCCCGTTGGGTTGTCCGTTGCCATTTTTTCCATTGGCCTTTTTAGCATCACGACGGAATATCGAAAATAGACCACCTGCTTTTTTGGGTGCTTTCATGGAAGCGGCGAAGGCGCTAAGGCGTTCTACAGCCCCGGCTTGGGATGGGTATGCTGAGTCTGGAATATAGGTATCGAAGGATACCTCACCGAAGCGATATGACGGATGAAACCCTGCCAGAAGTTCTTCGGAAGAAACCTGTGGGTTCCGCTCCGATAGAGCGACGATTTCTGTCACGTTGATTCCCATCCTTGATTATTGCAACGGTGCGACCATCAGAGCACTCGGCTGACCTTTACATCCTAAAACGCCCCAGAATCGCGGGCGCACTATTACTTTCACAGCGTGCATAGAAGTACTAGTGTGACGAGAGCCGTGGCAATTAACACACAAGCTTGTATCCTTAATCTTCAAATACGTCTCACTTGCTGACGGTCACCCGCTACGAAAGGTACATCCCTTCATGACTACAACAGTCCCCGTGGAACATTCCGACTACGCGCACCCGGAAAAACTAGTCTCAACCCAATGGGTCGCCGAGAACAAGGACAATCCAAATGTTGTTGTACTCGAGTCGAATGAAGACACCCTGCTGTATTCCACCGGGCATATCCCAGGTGCAGTTAAAGTCGACTGGCATACCGAGCTCAATGACCCGGTAACCCGTGACTTTATTGGTGCCGAAGCGTTCGCCAAAATGGCTGCATCAAAAGGCATCAGCCGTGATACCACAGTTATTTTTTATGGCGATAAGTCCAACTGGTGGGCCGCCTATGCGCTGTGGGTTTTCACCCTCTACGGTCACAAAGACGTTCGCCTGATGAACGGTGGCCGCGATAAATGGATCGCTGAAGGTCGCGAAATCACCCGTGATATTCCAGAGATTACTGAAGGTGTCTACCCTGTTGTTGAGCGCGATGACCACACGGAGCGTGCTGACAAAGCCCAGGTTCTGGACAGCATCGGCCAGGTACCACTGATTGATGTGCGGTCCAACCCTGAATACACCGGTGAGACCACCCACATGGCTGGTTACCCACAGGAAGGGACGCTGCGTGGCGGTCACATTCCTACTGCCCAATCTGTTCCATGGGCAACTGCTGCCAACGAAGATGGCACATTCAAATCCCGTGAAGAACTATTGAGTCTCTACGCGGAGGATGCCAATTTGGGCAAATCGGATAACGTAATTGCCTATTGCCGCATTGGTGAGCGTTCAGCTCACACCTGGTTTGTTCTGCGCTACCTGTTGGGCTACGAATCCGTACGCAACTATGACGGCTCGTGGACCGAATGGGGCAACAGCGTGGGCGTGCCAATCGTCGTTGGTGCTGAACCGGGTCAAGCACCAAACTAACTGATGGACAGTCTTCGCCGGTATCGGAGGCCTTCCGATACCGGCGAAATATTTTCGGACTGATCCGCGTTAGACTAGAGTGCGGATCTTTTCCACAGAAAGGCTTTCATTGACTGTTAAAACCCCACAGGTTCTGCAGGAAATCATCGAAGATTTCCAGGATATGCACGAACAAGAACGTCTTGAACTGCTTTTGGAGTTCTCGGATAACCTTCCAGAACCGCCAGAACGCTATGCCGGTCACGAAGACGAAATGGAACAGGTCATTGAATGCCAGACTCCCCTGTTCTTAGCTCTAGAATTCTCTGATGACCCAGACCCAGAGGTCACGATTATTATTTCCGCGCCGCCTGAAGCCCCAACCACTCGTGGCTTCGCCGGGGTCTTAGTTGAAGGACTCTCCGGTCAATCAGCCTCCGTCATTCTTGACGTCCCCGATGACATGCCAAATCAGCTAGGTCTCACGAGGGCTCTAACCCCACTGCGACTGCGTGGAATGACCGCGCTACTTGGTCGTATCAAGCGCAATATCACCAGCCGTCAGGTATGAGTACCGCAGCACGGACTGCCTCGCCAGCCCTGCAACTGCTCCTCGAGACAGGCATCTGGCATCGGGTATATACCTATGATCACAAAGTTTCCGATCAAGGCTTCGGATACGAGGCGGCCGAAAAGCTTCAGATTGCACCTGAGCGTATCTATAAGACGCTGCTGGTGGAATCTTCTGAACGTGAGCTAGCCAATGCTGTCGTAGCAGTTGCCGATATGTTAAATCTGAAGCGTCTGGCCGCAGCGCTTGGCACCAAGCGGGTAGAGATGGCAAATCCAAACGTGGCGCAGCAAAAAACGGGGTATGTGCTCGGTGGTATTTCACCACTAGGCCAAAAAACTCAGCTGCCGATCGTGGTGGATGCATCCGTTGAGCCTCATGACACCATCTGGATTTCCGGTGGACGCCGCGGTCTTTCAATCGAAATACGTGCTGATGATTTTCTAAGGATCACGTCGGCGACCGTAGCTGACATCAGTCGATAGGTGTTCTTTAGCCTCGCATGCCGGTGGCTTGACCACGCGTCGCGGTTAGTGACTCTGCGATCGCATTTTCAACTGCTTGCATCGCCTCAGCAATTGCTGGCTCCTGCTGGGCTGCTTCGGCATGAAACGCCTCAAGGCGTTCTTTGACCATTTTATTCTGTAGCCCAGGGAATAATCTTGTCAGGACATCCGTGGAGTACAGCAGTTGCACCAGTGGCCAGGTGCTGGCATCAAGCGCGGTGTCACGACCAAGCAACGTGGCACGCATGCGCACATACATATCCATCCGACCATAGGATTCATCTGGTATGTAGCGTGTGCGTGGCAGGAGACCCAAGAACCGTTTTGTCATGACCGTGATGTCACCGCGAGTTTGCAAGGATTCAAGAATGGCATCCATAAGCGATGGTCGTGAGAACCGATTAATCCATTGCTCGGCGTCTTGGTTTTCGGGTGCATCTTTCATGATCTGCAACACGGAGGCCAGGGGCTCTTCTAAGACAACATCGGCTGCCGATTTCACAATCACCAAATCCCGGGTGACGTACAGGCAGCCTCGACGTGCAAGATCTGTCAGGACGGCACCTGCGATACCAACCCGAACAGTGTGTGTTTGGGTCAGCAGTTTGCCATGCTGATCAAGACACGCCAGCAGATAGTACTCCGCGATATTTAGTGGTCGATTTTTCGTGCCCTGTGTTTCCGACATCATGTCTCTATTGTCTCGATTTTTCTGGCTGACGGTGGGAACTGCGACGTACCGATGAAGCGTGTCACGCCTCACGCTCATTCACTGTTCGAGCTTGTTGTTCTCGAAAACGGTGGGCTCCACTTTCCCAAGCGTCTGCGATGATTTGTCGCATATCCCCGATGGTTCCGGTGACGTTTTTTGTTTGGGCAATAATTGGCAAGAAGTTACCGTCGCCACCCCAACGCGGCACGATATGTTGATGTAAGTGCACGGCAATCCCTGCTCCCCCGGCGTTGCCCTGATTCATACCGAGGTTGAATCCAGCAGCGTTTGATACATCGCGTAGCACTTCCATACCAATCTGGGTCAGCTGTGCGAACTCGGCGGTTTCCTCAACTGTCAGATCAGTGTAATCCGGGATGTGCCGGTATGGGCAGACCAGTAAGTGCCCGGGATTATAGGGATATAAGTTCATCACCACGTAACAGGTGATCCCCCGGGTCACGATCAGTGACGTCTCGTCGTCACGCTGCGGTGCAGCACAAAACGGGCAGGACGCCTCATCGGTGACCTGACCTTGTCCTTTGGACACGTAGGCCAACCGATGAGGGGTCCATAGCCGTTGGAAGGCATCTGGCGTACCTGCTAATGCAAAATCATCGGTGAACTCTGCATCACGATCTGCATCGCGGTTCGCCATAACGAATTACACCTGCTGACGCTGCTCGACCGCTGAGACAATGCGTTCAATGGCCTCATCTACCGGGACACCATTGTCTTGTGAACCGTCACGGAAGCGGAAGGATACAGCGTTTGCCTCGGCGTCTTCGCCACCTGCAATCAGCACGAATGGTGCTTTGTGTTTGGCTGCGGTGCGGATTTTTTTCGGGAACCGGTCAGTGGAATCATCCACGCGGGCACGAATACCACGCGCCTTGAGCCTGTCCACAATGTCAAAGAGGTAGTCGTTGAATGCTTCGGCAACCGGAATAGCAATCACCTGTTCGGGTGCTAGCCATGCCGGAAACGCCCCGGCATAGTGTTCGGTGAGCACACCCATGAAGCGTTCGATGGAGCCAAATAGTGCACGGTGAATCATGACTGGACGTTGGCGGGTGCCATCAGCGGCCTGGTATTCCAGATCGAAACGTTCTGGCAAGTTGAAGTCCAATTGAATGGTCGACATTTGCCAGGTACGGCCCAACGCATCACGAGCCTGGACCGAGATTTTTGGTCCATAGAATGCGGCACCGCCTGGATCATCAACGAGTTCAAGTTTGGATTCTTCGGCTACCTCCGCCAGGACGCGGGTTGCGTTGTCCCAGACTTCCTCACTGCCAACATATTTTTCTGGATCGCGGGTCGATAATTCAAGGTAGAAATCATCGAGACCGTAGTCTTTGAGCAGATCCAGGATGAAGTTTAGGGTGTTGGTCAGCTCATCTTTCATCTGGTCTTCAGTGCAGTAAATGTGCGCGTCGTCCTGAGTCATGCCGCGCACGCGAGTCAGACCGTGGACCACACCGGATTTCTCATACCGGTAGACGGACCCGAACTCGAACATCCGCAATGGTAGTTCGCGGTAGGAGCGGCCACGGGATGCAAAGATCAGGTTGTGCATTGGGCAGTTCATGGGCTTCAGATAGTAATCTGCTCCGGCCCGGGTGACTTCACCGGTTTCTTCATCACGGATTTCGTCGATGTGCATCGGTGGGAACATGCCGTCGGCATACCATTCCAGGTGACCTGAGGTTTCATACAGGTTCTGTTTGGTGATGTGCGGGGTGTAGACGAACTCGTAGCCGGCTTCTTCGTGACGACGGCGTGAGTAGTCTTCCATTTCCTTGCGGATGATCCCACCCTTGGGATGAAAGACGGGCAGGCCTGAGCCCAGTTTATCTGGGAAGGAGAACAGGTCCATTTCGGCCCCGAGCTTGCGGTGGTCACGGCGTTCTGCTTCGGCGATGCGTTCCTGGTAGGCGACCAGATCGTCTTTGGATGCCCATGCGGTACCGTAGATGCGCTGTAGCTGCGGGTTGTTTTCGGATCCCAACCAATAAGCTCCAGCGGCACGGGTCAGTGAGAAACCGTTGGCGATGAGTTTGGTTGATGGGATGTGCGGTCCGCGGCAGAGGTCGTACCAGACGACGTTGCCTTTGCGATCAAGGTTGTCGTAAATGGTGATCTCGCCGGCACCGATTTCCACGGCAGCCCCTTCGGCGGCGGCTTCTTCGTCATGTTGACGGTCGAGCAGCTGTAATTTATACGGCTCATTGGCGAGCTCTTCACGGGCCTGGGCCTCGTCCACGGCGCGTCGATTAAATGTCTGACCTGCCTTGACGATGCGCATCATGCGCTTTTGGATCTCTTTGAGGTCGTCAGGGGTGAAGGGTTCATCGACGTCAAAGTCATAGTAGAAGCCGTCTTCAATGAACGGCCCGATGCCCAGTTTGGCTTCTGGGTGAAGTTCTTGGACAGCCTGTGCGAGGACGTGTGCGGTTGAGTGACGCAGGACTTCCAGTCCCTCTTGGTCAGTAATGTCGACGCGTTCAACGGTGGCACCGGCTGGGATGACGCGGAATAAATCCTGTAAGACGCCATCGACCTTCATCACTACCGTAGTTTTTTCCTCCGCAAACAGGTCATTGCCTGTGGTTCCTTCAGCGACCTGGGTAGTTTGGTCGTCTACGGTAATGGTTATTTCTTTAGGTTCGGCCACGTGCCAGTTCCTCCTTGTGTCAGGCTGTGAATTCGGTGGCATACTGGACCACCGATAAGCCACCCGCCATTCTATCTGCTTGGCAGGTTGTTTGCAGGTGGCTCGCGGCGATGTGCTTAGTCGGTTTGGATATCCACAACAAGACGGACCGGGTCTTGCAGAATGGTCACGGCATATGGGCGTTGCTCATCGAGTCCAATGAAGTAGTTTGAGGTCGCTTCAAAGGGCGGGAACACGACCACGCTCTGGGCTGCGGTGGTATTCAGATCCGTGATCGGGTCGTTGACCTGCATGAGTTCATCGACATCCATATCGTCAACGCTAGCGGTACCTGACCAGATGATTTCCAGTACGGCGTCTTGATCAATGCCTAAGTCAGCACCTGAGCCGGGGGCCATGGGCTCATCGGTGTAGCGCACCAGCATGCTGGGGGTACCGGTTCCGGCGTGTTCGATGACAATACGTTCGAAGCCGTCGTGAACCGCTGAGCGCATCGCTACCGGATACACGCCTTTGGCATCGCCGAAATCAGGCCAGTTGTCTGATTCATAGCTATCCGTGCTGAACTCTCCCACCGGTTGGGCGCCGGGTTCAGACTGCTGTTGGGTTGGTTCTGACGGTTGTTGGGTTGGTGAAGCTTGTGGACTTGAAGTCGCCGAAGCATCCGGTGGTGTGGCATCGGGGTGCTCAGAGGTACTGCAACCTGTGGCGGTCAATCCGAGGATACATGTTGCGAAAACAACACGCAGTATGACGGTGGGTGTACGGTGATATTTCATGTTGGGCTCCGCCTTGGTCAAGCATGAGTTGCGATGGATTAATGATATCCCAGCACCCGTGCACCAGTACCGGTATTCTGTGGTTTTCCTAGTTGGCTTTGATGCCGAATAGGTGGTAGTGGGGTGTTGCGAGTAAACCAGTTGGCCCAGTGGTCGCGTTCGGTATCGAAGTAGTCGGGATCCGGTAGCGACGTCGGGTCGTGCATATCCCAGGCTCGTATGGCTTGTAGTGTGATACCGCGTGCCCCGGTGCGCCGGGTTGTGCCTTCAATTAACAGCATGCGTGCCGAGAATAGGATATCGCCGGTGGCGTGTTGGGCTTGGGCGAAAAATGACGTGTCGATCACCCCGGCGCCGTCGTCGATGGAAATAAAGACGACGCGGTCTCCGGAGCGCATCGGTGGGGTTTGGGTTGCCACCCGCACACCTGCTACCAGCACCCGAGTGTTGTTGCGTAACGTGATCAGCTGATCTGCCGGGGTGGTGCCCAGGGCTTGGAGATACGGTTTATGGGATTGCATTAAATGCCCGGTGGTATCGATTGCGGTCAGGTCCAGTTCGGTGCGGATTTTTTGTTCCTTGCTGGGTTCCGGGAACAGTGCGGGGAGGGTGTCTAGTTCGGTGTCGCCGAGACTGAAGGCTTGTTGGCCATCGATTTGTGGGCTGCCGGTGCGCAGGGTGCGTCCGGTGCGATCGCGTTTGGTCGGTGAGTGTAAAAATTCTAGGTGGTGGACGACGTCGGTGCGGCTGATGCCGGTTTCGGGAAAGATACTATCGAGGGCGCCCAGTTGAGCGAGGTTTTCGAGACTCTTTTTGCTCAGGCGTGCCCGGTCGCGCACATCGGCCAGGCTGTCAAAGGGTTGGGCGCGTTCGATGCGTTGTTTTTCTTTCTGTGTCAGACCTAACACGGTTTCCAAAGATAGTCGGATCCCCCACGGGTGCCGCGAGGTGTTATTGGTTTCGGCAAGGCGTTCTAAACGCATGTTGGTGGTGGAAGTATTAATATCGACCGGTAAAATTTCGATGCCCATGCGACGGGCTTCGGCAACCATGAGTCGTTGCGGATACATGCCCGGATCGTGTTCCAGCACCGCGGCCATAAACGCTGCCGGATAGTGGGTTTTTAGCCAGGCGGATTCAAATGTTGGGATGGCAAAGGCCGCCCCGTGGGCCTTGCAAAAACCAAATGATCCGAAGGCGGCCAAGGTATCCCAGACTTCGTCGATGACATCGATATCCCAGCCATTGGCCATGGCTTTGGCACGAAAGTACGTTTCGACGTCGTCTTGGGTTTCAGAGCCCAACCTGCGGCGAAACTCATCGGCCTTTGCCAATCCACACTGAGTCATTTCGTCAAAGATGCGCAACAGTTGTTCGTGAAAGACGGTGACGCCGTGGGTTTCTTCCAGGATGGGTTTCAGTTTTGGGTGCGGGTAGCGGGCTGGGGCCAGTTGGTGTCGGTAATCTAAGAATGGTCGGACCATATCGGATTTCATGGGTCCGGGTCGAAATAGTGAGATGTCGATGATCAGATCGTTAATGGATTCGGGTTCTAATTTGCCAATGAGTTCACGCTGGCCGGGCGATTCGATTTGGAAACATCCCAGAGTGTGGGTGGATTGGATCATCGCATAGGTGTCTGGGTCATCATGGGCAATGTTTTCCAGGTTGATGGATTCTCCGGTGGTGCGTTGGATCTCTTGTTGTGCATAGGCGATGGTGGATTGCATTCGCACGCCCAGCACATCGAGTTTCAGCATGCCCATTGGGTCCATATCGTGTTTATCAAATTGACTCATGGCAAGGCCCATGCCGGAAGCCTCGACCGGGGTCCGGTCCAATAGGGTTTGATCGCCCAGAATCACCCCGCAGGGGTGCATGGAAATGTGGCGTGGTAACCGGTCGAGTCGTTCGGTCAGATCTACTAATAGATCCAGTTGCTGGTTGCCGGCTTTGCGGTTGGTGTGCACTTGGGCGGCGAAAGTTTGTAATTCTGGCATGTGTTCCAGGGCTTGACGAAAATCGGAAGCCGAGAATCGCCAGAGTTTTTTGGCCAGCTGATCGACTTGTTCGCGTTCTAGTCCTAGTGCTCGTCCGGCGTCACGCACCGCGCCACGAACCCGGTAGCCGTTTTGCATGCTCATCAACGTGGTGCGTTCGGCACCGAAACGGTCAAAAATAGCGTGATAGATCTCGTGTCGACGGGCAGATTCGACGTCGATATCAATATCCGGCAGTGTGGAGCGGTCCTGCGATAAGAACCGTTCAAAGATCAGGTTGTGCTCGATAGGGTCGACATGCGAGATTCGCAGGGCGTAGTTCACTAACGACGACGCCCCGGAGCCGCGGGCAGAGACTCGCACGTTGCGGTCTTCAATCATCGCCACGACCTCGGCCACGGTCAGAAAATAACTGGAAAAACCTAGATCTTGGATGATGCCCAGTTCGTGATCCAGTTGACGGTGGATCCGGTTGTAGAGTCCCCCGCCCGGTTCCAGGTGGCCAAAGCGTAATGCTAATCCGGCTCGGGCGCGCTGGGTGAGCACGGTGGCCGGGTCGCCATCGATACCGATGATGTCGAATTCGGGCACTCGGGGTTGTCCCCACCCCAGATCCTGAGCCGGGTCCAGCGCGCAGGTTTCGGCCAGTTGTTGGGTGGTCTCAAGCAGTTGCCGGGCCGCTGCGGTGCCCAGGCCGGCTTCGTACGTGATTTCCTGGGCCAGGGCGCGCATGGTCTTAGCGGTTTTCAACCAGCCCTGCCCGTTGGGTTGGATATCGGTGAGTTTATCTAGACTCGATAAGGCGCGAGCGGCGTCAACGACGTCGGCGGTGGCGGCCCCGTCCGGAGTCGCGTACCGGACCGCATTGGTTAACACCGCATCCAGACCCAGCTCTGCGCTGGCTCGCAACATGCGCACGGCGTGGGAGGTTGCGAGCCGCTCGGTGGGGAGCGACAGGTGGGAGACAATTTCCACGTGTGCGCTGGCTGCGGGCAGGACCTGTTTCCACAATTTCAGTCGTGCCCGACCCGCAGTGTATTTGCGCTGGGTCATCAACCCGCCGACGTCAGATTCTGGTCCCAACAACACGTGGAGCACAGGTTTGGGGCCGGCAGCTTTGGCCAGCTGGGAGACCAGAATATAAGGGCGCTTATCGCCGGTGAGTTGGGTGTGGGCGCACGAGATGAGCCGCACCAGCGACTGATACCCGGCCCCGAGGTTGCGGGCTTGACCGTACCCCACGTTGGCGGCGCTGGCTGCCAGGATCGTGACCCGCCCGGCGGGTAATGGGTTGCCATCCACGGTGTATTTTGGGTCCCACATGACCGCAAGATTCACCCCGACCACCGGGGCAATGCCGTGGGCAATGCAGCCTTTGAGGTGTTTGACCATCCCATAGAGCCCGTCTCGATCCGTGCAGCCCAGTATCTGGGCGCCATCAGCCACCGCGACCTCGACGAGTTCCTCGGGCCAGGAAACCCCGAAGTGTGCCGAGTACGCGGTGGTGACGTTGAGATGGGCAAAAGACGGCGCCATAGTTTAGGCGGCTTCTTCTAACCGTAACGCGTCGTGAACCTGGACCAGACGCCAGCGGCCAGATTCAATGTGGTGAGAAATATCCAGGGTCAACATCGGAGCATTGGCGGCTCGGGTGAGGCTGACCTGGACACGCCACACCTGATAATCCACCAGGCCGGGGCCGTGGCCCAGCGCGGCGCGGTATTCTTCGGCCCACCAGCGACGTCGTACGTACCAGCGTTGTGGTTGGGCCTTAACCGTATAGGACCGGCCCCCGTAATTCAGGTGCAGCGGGATGCCCGCGGTGGTGCAGGTGACTTCAACGGCTTGTGTGAGTGTGCCCATAAAAATTCCCCTTCTGATCAGCGGCGTCAGTGCCAAACGGTTCTTCGCGTTTTCAGCATAAAAATCTGCGCGGACACGATAAGCGAATCTGTCGCCGGTGCATGGCAGCATTCATAATGGGGAAGATGACCAACACTGCTTTTGACGCCGTATTGACCAAGCTGCTGGATTCGCCTCGGTTGACCGGATTGACGGTGAAATCAGGCCGAATCCTCACGACCGTACAACAATTAAAACAAGATGGCACCGGCTATGTCAGCCAGCTGTGGGATGTGACCGACACACCAGTGCAACTGACATACGCAGATGACTCCGTGAGTGCTGTTGAACAAGCCGACGACGGCCAGGTGTTCTTTTTATCCTCGCGCACTGCACCAGCAAATAACCCCGATGCCCCATCAGAAGCCGGGGCAAAACTCTGGGTATTACCGCCCGTGGGCGAACCCCGGGTGGTTGCCCAGCGGACCTGGGGTTTTACCGGTCTGAAAGTTGCTGGCACCAAACTGGTGGTCACCATGCAGTGGCACAGCGGTGCCACGACCCATGAGCAGCACGAAGAACTGGCTGCCACACGCGGTGACGCCAAGGTCACCGGCGTGCTGTACTCCACATTTCCTACCCGCTACTGGGATCAAGACCTACCGGCCGGCCGCACGGTCTTTGGCATTGCACCCATCCCTAAACCCGGCCAGCACCCCGAGTTTATTCGGGTGAATCTGCCACCCGGGCGCTTAGTGAACTGGCAGCTGGATGCCACGGCAACCTTCGCACTGGTGACCATGTCCCAGCACCGCGGCAATACCCCTGACGACGTGGAAACCCAGGTGATCTATCGGGTGGATTTCATCACCGGACAGGCCATCGAACTGTTGGCCTCCACCCCGCAACGCGAATATAGCGCCGGGGCTATCAGCCCGGATGGCACGCGCGCCGTGGTCGGTATCAGCACACCGTGGCGCGAGGGCACCAACCTGGCGGTCACCGCTGGTCTGCTGGAATTATCATCCGGGCAGGTGCGACCGTTATGGCCACAACTGGATCGCTGGGTCACCCCCGAGTGGTTGACTCCCACGTATCTGGTGGCCGCGTGTGATGACGAGGGTGCCGGCGCGATCTATATTGGCCACCGCGAGGAACAGCTCCCAACCCGCCTAACCGCACCGGTGGATACCTGGCAGCCGCACAACGCCCTGGATACCGCCCGAGCCTATGACGCCGTGACCACAGATGCCGATACTAATACTGACGACGACGCCACCGTATATGCCATCGCCTCGGGTATTGCCACCAGCCCGCAACTGGTGCGGTTTTCGTTCAGCCCGGCAGCACCAGTCGTAACCGATCCGGTGATCATAGCCACCGCCGCGGACGCCCTGGACTCCCCCGGTCGATTGAAGACACTGAGCACCACCGCCCAAGACGGCACGATGGTGCGTTCCTGGTTGCGCCTGCCCGACGGCGACGGCCCGTTTCCACTACTGGTCATGGTGCACGGCGGACCCTGGGGGTCCTGGAATACCTGGACCTACCGGTGGAATCCCGACCCGTTTGTGGCCGCCGGTTATGCGGTGCTGCTGCCTGATCCGGCAATTTCCACCGGGTACGGCCAGCACATGATCGACCGAGGCAATCAGCAACTGGGCGGTACCCCGTTTACTGACCTAATGGCGCTGATCGACGCCGCCGAGGCACGCCAGGACATCGACGCAACCAAAACCGCCCTGGCCGGTGGCTCCTACGGCGGGTATATGGCCAACTGGGTTGCCGGGCACACCGGTGACCGATTCCGGTGCATCATCACCCACGCCTCCCTGTGGGATACCACCGCGATGGGCCAAACCACCGATAACGCAGTCTGGGACCGGGCAATGACCCCGCAGTCCCAGTACTCACCGCACGTACACGCCCGCGATATCGCCGTCCCCATGCTGGTGATCCACGGGGATAAGGACTACCGGGTGCCAATCGGCCAAGCCCAACAGCTATGGCATGCCCTGCACACGGTCACCCCGCCAATTACCAACGACGACGGCGCCACCGCCCACCGGTACCTCTACTTCCCAGATGAGGGGCACTGGATCTTAAGCCGTGGCAATGCCGAAGCCTGGTATCGAGTGTTCTGCAACTTCCTGGATGTCCACGTCCATGGCGCAGCCGAGCAGCTGCCGCCGCAATTGGGCTAGACCCCAGCTGGGTCAGACCAGGGTGTCTTGGCCGCCAGTGGGATCAAAGGGTTCGATGAGTTCTGGGCCGTTGTTTCGCACTGATCCGACGGCCGGATTCACCGGATACATTTCCCATTGGCTGGCCACCTCATATGCCTGGGCGACGACGGCGTCGACGAACTGGGAGGCTTCCTCTTTGGAGACCTCACCTGCGCCCAGCCACTGGTCCATCATCTGGCGGCTCATCGGCAATGGCAGCCGGTCGTGCAGGGCCGACAGGTTGTTGAGGATCTCAGGTTGATCGCCAGGTTGCGGGGATGGTCCGGTCAGGATCGTCGTCGAGAGCACCCACGGGGCATCATCCTGGGCGGCCGGGTCCTTCCACCACTCATAGAGGCCGGCAAAAAAGATTGGCGAACCGTCCTTGGGGCGTACAAAATATGGTTGCTTACGCTCGCCTTTGGTTTCCGGAGCCAACCATTCGTAATACCCATCCACCGGGACGGCAGCGCGGCGGGCTTTCACAGCTGAGCGGAACGAGGGCTTATCAACGACGGACTCGGCACGGGCGTTAAAGGTGCGCTGGCCAAAGGACAGATCTTTGGCCCAGATCGGCACCAAACCCCAGCGTGCCATATACAGGTTGCGTTGCCACGGTGTCAAGGGATCTTTTGGATCTTGGAAATGCTCCACTAACACCGGCACGTCTTTGGTCGGGGTCACATTATAATCTGGGTGCAGCTCTTCGAAATGCACCTCATCGGCCCCCGTGGCTGCCATCAGATCACCGATTGCTCTGGCCATCACATATCGTCCACACATACTTCCAGTATGCCAGTCCCAACGAGCGAACACGATGCCTCGATCTGACCCAAGTGACAAGCCGAGCCATTAGCAATCGCCTTATACATCAGCGTGTTGTCAACCATGGTCAACTTCCAAATGAATATGGTCAAATAGTGTGTGACTGCCCACGCTTGTTCGTGGGCGCAACTGTGATTTCAAGGAGAGATGAATGGCATATAAGGTTCAGGCCGCCATCGTGCGAGCCAAAGATGCCCCCGTGACTATCGAAACGATCATCGTGCCCAAACCTGGCCCCGGTGAGGTAGTTGTCGATGTGTCCACCTGCGGTGTCTGCCACACCGACTACCTATATATCGAAGGTGGGGTGGGCGATAATTATCCGTACCTGCTGGGACATGAATCCACCGCCGTGGTGTCCGAGATCGGTGAGGGCGTCACCAACGTGAAGGTCGGTGACAAGGTCATCTTGAACTGGCGTGCGGTGTGTGGTGAATGCCGGGCCTGTAAGAAAGGCCAGCTGCAGTACTGCTTTGCCACCCATAACGCCACCCAGAAAATGACCCTGGAAGACGGCACCGAATTAGAAGCCGCCCTGGGTATTGGCTCCTTTGCCGAAAAAACGCTGGTCGCTGCCGGACAGTGCACCAAGATTGATGCCGATCTGGATGATCACCAGGATGCCGCCGTTGGCCTGCTGGGCTGTGGTGTCATGGCTGGCATTGGGGCGGCCATCAACACCGGTGAACTGAAACGCGGTGAATCCGCCGCCATCATTGGCTGTGGTGGTGTCGGCATGGCGGCTATTCAGGGCGCCAAGCTGGCTGGTGCGACCAAGATTATCGCCGTGGATATTGACGACGCCAAACTGGAACAGGCCAAGACCCTGGGCGCAACCCACACGGTGAACTCCAAACAGGTCGATGCCGTGGAGACCATTCGCGAACTGACCGATGGTTTCGGTGCCGATCTGGTGGTCGAAGCCGTGGGCCACCCAGAAACCTATAAGCAGGCCTTCTACGCCCGCGACCTCGCCGGCCGCGTGGTACTGGTGGGCGTACCGCACCCAGATATGAAACTTGAGCTACCATTTGCAGATGTGTTCAGCCGCGGTGGCTCCCTGAAGTCCTCCTGGTACGGCGACACCCTGCCATCACGCGACTTCCCAATGTTGGTTGAACAATACCTGCTGGGTAGGCTAGATCTGGATGCATTCGTGACCGAGCGCATCACAATCAACGACATCAATGAAGCTTTTGACAAGATGAACGCCGGCAAAGTCCTGCGCTCAGTAGTCGAACTGTAAGTGTTTTAGCTTCTACACGCTAGCGGCGCCGAACAGCAACTTGAGTTCGGCGCCGCTGTTGTGTTCTCAAAGAAGATTTCAGCCCAAGTCTGTGCCCAAAGATCAACAGGGACGTGCAAGACGTACTGATTGCGTGTTGTGGCGGGCAATCTACTCATGAGGATAAACGCGCTTTGGCACGCACTAAGGAACAGGTCCAGGGAGATGATTCCCCACATCAACAACAGCAGGAAAGCCATGGCGAAAACTAGTCTGTTTGCAGGTGCATTTTCGGTTCCACCAGGAGATTGCCCACTCCCCTAGATGACAAGAAACTCCCCTGATGGTGATTTTCCAACCGACTGCCGCCATCACCAGAAGCGGCAGCGTGGTGACCACAATAAGGAAGACGGTTGGGCCCATTTCAAGACCCACCCACATCAAGGCAATTTCTATCCAAGCGACCGTGGGCACCGCGTTGAATAAAGCCTTCACAGGACTTACTGTGAAGCGAAGGGTGGGCTCAGCCCGATGACTACAGCCAAGACAAACCCCGCACAGCTAGGCCACGATGTCCTCATGCACACTACTGTAAAGCGCACACTGGTCGATATCATCCAAGCTGACGATCTTTTCGGTGACGGCTGGCAATCGCCACGCATTGCTTCGTATAACGGTCCAGACGAACGGTCTATCATCGCGGCAACTAGCGGCAGTGCCCTCTACTTTGCACCAGCAAAACTCGCGATGAGACAATCTAGTGTTTCGCTCTGCCCATCATGCGACAGAAAGTCTGGCAGTCGCTGCAAACGAAACAGGAACGCCAACATACGAAAATCGAATGCTACACATCACCGTTCACTTCGTAAACGTCTTGGCTCCTACCTACTCACCGAAGCTTTGCGGCATCAGCAGACAACCTTCGTCCTGCCAATATCCCGCACCACACTGGTCGAATACCTGCATGTCGATCGTGCCGCGCTGTCTCGCGAATTATCTTCCATGCGCGATGACGGACTCATCGACTACTGGAGATATGCCCTCAACATTCAAAACCTTTCTGACGCCGAAGTGTTCCCAAAGTAGGTGTCAGGCGATTTCAACCGGTTGTCTTCATGCTATATCCCAGTCCGTTGGGTAATTCGCAGCAAAATGCCCGACGGATCTCTGCAAAAATCTACCCAACCAAGCGTGTTTCCGTGCGTCTCATATCTTTGGCCGGGAGCACCAGATCACCAAAGTGTTATCGAATATTCCATTGGCCGAGTGTGAATGTTTGTTGGCTGTAACGAACATGCCGCCCAAGGCCTGGTCTTATAGGAGGGTTTGGGCTTGCTCTGACTGTGGGATCACGGTGACAAAATAATGTCTTCCATCTGGGTCAGAAATTCTTGCAGCACCGGTCCGTTCGTTTGAGCCCCGGCCAACCTTTCGTGGAAGTACAGCGACGCCTAGAGATCACTATGGCGCATTGATGGATCAGTCCTCCTGCGGAATCCAACAACAAATAGGACAGCACGAGTGGAGCATTGTCCGATGGGGATATGTCAGCAAGTTGCCATAACGCGAGCACTTCTGAAACAAGCCCGTCATCCTGATTTTTGATGAAATTACCTCGGCGTTCGACACTCCTACCGAAGTACAAATCGCAGAGACCATTCGCACGCTTCCTTGTACTACGATCGGAGTTTCTCACCATGACGCAGAGTGAATTTGGCAACCGACGGAACGGAATAAGCCTGGCGCCAAGGTGTGAATATCGAGCCGTTTCAGCCAGTCCTGTCACGAGAAGGATTTTTCCTCCATCAGCAGGTTCGTCGAACCGTACTGAGCTCGGGGGAACAACACCTCATCCATCCTGAGCCTCGTATGATTGAGTTTAAATTTTGACGGTAATGCCACGCCATTATTTTCCTGAACACCTGCTCTTGAGATGGCCCACTCGGGAAGACTTGAGATGACCACAAAAGCCCAAAAATTTAGTTCCAGCCCCTGAGTCCATCCGAGACGCAATTATGCTTCGGCACAGTTACTCCGGTGAATCACCGTCGCTTCTGTACCGCACCATTTGGCAACGATTGCATACCGAGATCTAATGCCCCAAGGGGTTCATCCTTTAACCACAGAGCCAATGACTCTACGATGCGGTGACGCACTGCTGGGATTGACCCATGAAACCCTTTCGGTGAAACAATGAATCGTGAATCCGGTACCGACTTCGCCAGTGTAGCGGCCGTAACCTGAAAGTAATCAGCACTGCGCTCTCCGGTAATCAGACATGTTCGGGCGGGCAAATTTGCGAAATCTGAAGCTTTGGCCTCTTCCTGAAATGCAGCCGTAAGCTCAGCCACTCCGGCTGGAAAAATGCTGCGTGTAGTGTTTCGCAATCCGGTGCGCATGGATAGGGCCAACACTCCTGCTAACATCCACGTCGGCGCGCGCGACAAGGTTCGTGACATACCCAAGTGTCGCTCAACCAACGCCATTGCGCGACCCAAACGGCCATTTTCAAAATAGTTCTTAAACTTCGGCAGCCATGACGTGTCAAAAGAACCATCGACGTTAATAGCTGGATCATAGACCGTGGTGGTTGCCGGCGTCAGGTCGCGCAACGACACATCAGGTGTTTCGCATAACATTCGAACAGCGTGCAGGACGATTGCCCCGCCCAGAGAATGCCCCACAAGATGATGTGCCTGGGAGCTACGTAACGCAGCAGCAACATCATAGATTTCTGTGTCCAGTGAATAATCCTCATCGACGGGCGAAGATTGTCCCTTACCCCGCCGATCATAGACATAAATCCCCCAGTCATCGCCCAGTTGCTTGGCAAGAGCAGTTGCGAAGGGAGCGTACACGAGGGCGGGTAGAAATGCGCCACACACCAAGACTACGCGCTGCCGTGGAGGAGCCTCAGCCGACCCGAAAAGATAGCTTTTGAGGTGCGCTCCATCACAAGAATCCCAATTAAAGCTTGCTAACGGTTTCACCGCTACCCTGTCTTCTCGACGAACAATCAACGTCCACAACTTTACCCTCTTGCAGCGACATCGCGGCGCAGCTGGCGACATCTTTCTGAGTGCATGGCGGCTATTCTGCCTTGCCCACAGCGAAGTAATAACTTGCCCATCAAACGACTACGTTGCCCTCGGTTTTTTACGAAAGTGGCAGTAACAAAAAATCATTCGAATACAGCCGATGTAGCAAGCACAATCACGCGACGTCGCGTTCAGCTGGGATTGATTAGGCAACTCTTACGCCGTCGTACGATCGAAGCTTTCGGTTAATGAACTTTTCCCGCAGCTCTGCTTTGCAGCCCCCTGTGCAATTCTTCTAGAACATTGCGTTGTTTGATCATCGATATGTCGTCATGCCGCTTTCCTCCAAAGAACTTGTCTCTGGTTCGAGGAAACCATAAGGGTTTCGATCGAGAGCCAGAAGTTAAGGGGCTCACAGAATGCAGAGTGTGGTGTCACGCATTTCTGACGATGCGCCCTCCACTGCTGAGTCATCACCTGAAGCATTCAACGCACCGTTCATGGATGGTTGTCGACACGTCCCTCGGGAACTATTGACGAGTACTCGTGTGCCCAAAGCAGAGCACAATTCAGTATTAACTTTCGTCGCTAACGTAAAGCATCGCTTTTGCCAGTGACTTTAGCCTCACACCCTTGATTACAACACATGTATGTGATGTAAATAGATATGGGTGCCCTTAGAAAGCACGGTGGTGTGACAGGGCATTCGATAGAGAAAAGTAGGTGTATCTTGACTCGAACAAGTAAACTAACCGAAGTTCAGCAACTCGCCGAATTTGTCGAACGTGCTGACGTGACCGATATGAGCGCGGATGCTGTAAGACAACTGAAGATTCGCATCTTGGACACTTTAGGGGTAGCGATTGGCGCCCTGAAAGCCGAACCAATGATTGCAATTCGTAAGCTGATTGATGATCTCGGTGGCGCTCCAAAAGCCACATTAATTGGTGGTGGCAAGACCTCACCTGAGCGGGCAGCCTTTTATAATTCAGCGCTAAGTCGCTATTTGGATTTCATGGATTCCTATTTAGCACCGGGCGAGACCAACCACCCTTCAGATAATTTCGGTGCTGTGTTAGCAGCTGCTGAAGCTCGCGAGGCAGACGGTTCTTCCTTGCTTTCTGCCTTGGCAGTTGCCTATCAGGTGCATACCAGGTTGTCAGATGTCGCCCCGGTTCGGGCAAAAGGTTTTGACCACACAACCCAGGGCGCTTATGCGGCAGCCGCCGCGGCATCGAAAGCGTTCGGTTTACCTCCGGAGCAGACCGCCAATGCTATAGCGATCGCCGGCACCGCAAATAATGCCCTACGAGTAACCCGTACAGGAGATTTGAGCCACTGGAAGGGCCTAGCATACCCGCATGTTTCTAAAGAAGGCATGTGGAGCGTACTGTTAGCGTCCCGTGGAATGACCGGACCTGCTGAAGTCTTTGAAGGTAATAAGGGTTTCAAGGAGTCCATCGCTGGCGACTTTGAATTGGACTGGTCTACAGAGGATCTTGAAAAAGTTACAGCGACGATTGTCAAGAAACATAATGCCGAGATTCATTCACAATCGGCTCTGGATGCCGCGTTAGATATTCGCAGCAGGGATGGTTTCGACGTCGAAGCGATCACAGGAATTAAGCTCAAGACATTCGACGTGGCATATTCCATCATTGGTGGCGGAGAAGAAGGTGACAAGCTATCTATTCGGACGAAAGAAGAAGCTGACCATTCACTCCCTTGGATGCTGGCTGCCATCTTATTGGACGGTGAATTGAACCCAGCTCAATACGATCCTCAACGCATTATTGCCGACGACGTGCAATCTTTGATGCACAAAATTGAAATCGTTCCTGATGCCCAACTCAGCGCCCAATTCCCTGACAAGATGCCAGCAGATCTAAGTGTCACATTCGGTGACGGGACAGTCATGAATTCATTCAAAGATTCCTATGAAGGGTTCCATGATAATCCGCTGACGTGGGAAGCCGCACGCCGAAAATTCGATCGCCTCACAGCCCCGTTCGCCAACGAACAGCTTCGCGATCAAATAGCTCAAACCGTGGAGAGCCTCGAAAAACACAATGTAACTGATCTCACGAGCTTATTAGCCCAAGTGGGACACGACCAATAATTTCGTAGAGAAATGCGATCAGTAGACAATCAGCAAAAATCATCATCCGTTGAAAGGAATACGATGAGTAACGCAATTGACCACAACGTATCATTTAATTTTGTTCCACGAGCATACCGACCACAAAAACCCCGTACTTTCGGTATTACCGAAATTCGAGCACCACACTACTTTGCTTATGGAACACGCCACATGCAGGACGTCTTTGATATTGCAGGACAATGGATTGATGGCATCAAATGGGCCGGCGGATCCTTCGCGCTGGCACCAACAGAACAAGTCCGAGCAATCAACAACATTGCACACGAAAATGGCGCCTATGTTTCTTCTGGAGGATGGATTGAAACAATCCTCCGCTATGGCGATGACGCTGTTGACCAATACCTCAAAGAAGCCAAAGAAGTTGGTTTCGACGTCATTGAAATTTCCACCGGGTTCATTATGCTTCCGACCTCAGGTTTACAACGCCTGGTAGAAAAAGTTATCAAAGCCGGATTAAAAGCAAAACCTGAACTCGGTATTCAAATCGGTTCCGGTGGCGACTCCGCCGAAGAAGAACTTGCAGCAGAAGACTCCAAAGACATTGGAGACCTCATAGACCGCGGAAAGAAATCCCTTGAAGCCGGGGCGGATATCATCATGATCGAGTCCGAAGGCATCACGGAAAACGTCAAAAACTGGAATACTGGTGCAGCTGCCTCGATCATGAACGGCCTAGGTATCGAAAACGTCATGTTTGAAGCTGCCGACCCACTGGTATTTGAGTGGTATCTCAAAAATTACGGTAATGAAGTCAACCTTTTCGTGGACCATTCGCAGATCTTACAACTTGAAGGTATGCGTCAAAATATTTGGGGCAATAAGGGCACCTGGGGCCGAATTATCAACCCTGGATATTAATTCATTACACATAAACACATAAACAAGCAGGTAGCGCTTACCCTTCCACTCACACGATTCGGAGGGTAAGCGCTGCATTTGATCCGTAAATCGTTCAGGGACCCCCAAAACAGTGAAAGCGATTCAAGAATTTCCAGTTATAGGCAAGACGATGGCAGTTGACGTCGTGCACCTGAGACACCGCCTCGATTATCGTTTTCACTTCACGTGTCGTGGCACCTTCAGTCAGTTATACAGGTGAGCTAGGCTTAAACTCGTTGTGTTGGATTCGGAATGCAACACAATAAACGATATGAATGTAGCCTTCGACAAAATAAGCGTCGCCTAGTTCGACGTTTAATGGTGGAGTTTTAATGGCCAAGATTGAAAATATTGTAACCTCAGGAACTTTCTCGCTCGACGGCGGAACCTGGGATGTCGACAACAACGTTTACATCGTCGGTGACGATCAGAATGTCATTGTCATCGACCCAGCGCACGACGTTGATAAGGTCAGTGAAGCAATCGGGGGTCGCAACGTGTCAGCAATCTTGCTGACCCACGGACACGACGATCACATTTCCGAAGTCATCAAACTACGTGACATCGTTGATGCTCCAGTACTCATTAACAAAGAAGACAAAATGCTCTGGGACGCTACCCACCCAGACGAGCAGCCTGATGGGTATATCAACGATGGCGATGAATTTACCATCGCCGGGGTAACGCTCACAGCGATCCATACCCCAGGCCACTCCCCTGGTTGTGTTGTCTTCCATGCTCCAGAGCTGGAAGGTGGGGTCCTATTTTCCGGGGACACCCTGTTCAACGGCGGTCCTGGAGCAACCGGACGTTCGTACTCGGATTTCGATACCATTATCGAATCCATTACCAACAAGATCTTCACCCTGCCCGATCACACCAAGGTGTTGACCGGTCACGGTGACTCCACGGTGATCGGTGACGAAAAACCACACCTGGATGAATGGATCGCTCGCGGACACTAAACCGCGCTGCAACCATTCTGGGCTCCACAATCTATTGCGATTGTGGAGCCCAGAATGGTTTTAATACGGTGCTTATGCGTCA
>NZ_DYXC01000071.1 GCF_020742345.1 Enteractinococcus helveticum
AGACTAATTTTCCCAATAAGCTCCTTATTGGGAAAAGTTCAGATTATTTTCCGAATAAGGATTTTAGGTGTGAAAGGTGGCGTAATGGCGCAGGGTTGGCCGTCAGTGCAATATCAAGAACTTTCCTGGCCGCCACCGGGGCATTCACTCGAGGAGTCATGGTCTAATCGCCGTCGTCGTGCTCATCGCGGGAAATATCAGCAGGCTATTGTGCCAGCCATTGCCGACGCTGAAGTACAGCTCAGTCCAGTTCTAGCATCGGACGTTCAAAACATCACGGATGATCTGACCAGATTTGATGCCCAGTATCAGGGGGTGCCCCATTCGGGGCTGTATTGCTTCGCAGCGAGTCATCCGCAAGCTCCGAGATTGAACAACTCACCGCTAACGCGCGGCGAATCCAGCTCGCTCGCCTGGGGGACAAATCCCGCCCGAACGCAACGCTCATTGCTCGCAATACCAAGGCCTTGAAGCAGCACTGCAGCTGGCTGACGCATTAGATACCGACGCTATTCTTGCCATGCATCACGCGCTGATGGAAGAAACTGATCGGAACGCCGGTAAACTCCGTCAGGAAATAAACTGGATTGGCGGCAACTCTCCAGTTACCGCCATGTTTGTCCCTCCTGAACACACCCAGGTACCAAATGCGCTGAATGATTTGGTCCGGTTTATGGAACGAACAGACGTCGCAGCCATCGTTCAAGCGGCCATGGCTCACGCACAGTTCGAGACGATTCATCCATTCACTGATGGAAATGGCAGAACTGGTCGTGCGCTCATCTCCGCGATATTGCGGGCAAGAGGAACAACTCAAAACTTCACCGTACCGTTATCTTCCGGCCTCTTGAACAACACGAATGACTACTTCAACGCGCTCAACGAGTACCGTCAAGGCAACGTTGAACCGATCATCCATGAATTCGTTGATGCCGCTCGCCGAGCGATGTCCAACGTTCAAGTCTTGATGCATGACCTTGAACAACTCAAAAATAAAATCCTGGATACCGGCCATCGCAAAACCAAGAACTTGCGAATCATCGCTGACTTATGCACCACCCAACCAGCGTTCACTGCCCCCATGGTGGAACAAATCGGAGTTTCAAACTCGAGCGCATATACAATTATCAAACGGCTCGTTAAAGCCAAGATTCTGCGGGATGAAGGCAAGCTGGCGGGTCAATCGGTATGGTCCGTGGTAGGGCTGACAGATGCACTTGACGCCTTTGCCGAACGTGCAGGGAATCGAACCTCAATGTGGCAATGAACTTCATGACTGCCCCTGTGTTATCACAGCATCGGTTACCGATAGCACCCACCAACGCAGTGAAAACGAATGACAGAACAGCAAGGTTAAGTTCGTGTCTTCTAGAGAGCTTCCCACTCATCTTCCTACTTAACATCCCACAGTGGGAAGTAAGTGGGAAGTTGAGTAGGAAGTTGATGTCAACGGCTCATAATGAGGGAGAATCCTGGGATGAACGAGCATCTCGAAAGTAAGTTTGAGCAGAAGTGCGGTGCAAAAAGCAATCAACGAGCTCATTCATCAGGGGATTTTAGAGCCAACTGAGCCTGCTAGGAGCCCGCGGCAACGATATCGCAGAACTACCTAACTGCTGACATCTGAAGAGCTTCCCACTCATCTTCCTACTTAACATCCCACAGTGGGAAGTAAGTGGGATGTTAAGTAGGAAGCTCGGTAAGAAACCAACAGCGTTGTGTACCCAATGCTTCGGTTGACAGCATGAGAGACACCACTGAGGCTGACGCTGCAGGCAAGACCCTAAGATTTATTAGTCTTCAACGTGGATGGCCAGCGCGGCACGGTCTGCGATTTCGAGATCGTTGATGTATTCGGCTGGAGCAGTTTCTTGGGTTTCAAGCATGTTATTAGCGAAGAATTCAACGAGTTCCTCGCGAGCATCCAGTGGCAGCACACCAGCAACATACATATCTGGACGTACAATGACGATCGCGCCGTCCCTGCTGATTTCACGATCACGGAAAATATCGCGGCCATGACCAGCAGCAAAGATCTGGTTGATGTCGATCAGACCATATGGCACCTTGACCGGCTGGAATGCAGCTGGCACGTTGTAGTGTTCCACTTCGGTGTAGTCCTGCTGGTAAATCACTTTGGTATCAAAGATTGCGTCAGTATCACCATTGGCCGGAGTATAGCGGACCCGCGGGGAGGCTGGGTCTTCTTGCCACCAGTTGGCAAACTCAGCGGTTGGAGTACCCTCCAGGGCAGGAGCAGCCGAATCGGCAAAGACGTAGACGCGCCAGCGACCATCGGCTTCGTGGAAGTGGCCCAGGTGGCGCCAGCGGTTATCAGCTCGACGGATAACTTCGGCGGATTTGAAGCGTTTACCCACCGGGAAGCCGGCAGCCAAGTCCTGGTGCTCGGTACCCATGGTGACCAGATTCTCGGTGTATTCGGTCATAAACCCGGCGGGGAATTCGAAGGTCTTGGTGTAAAACTCTTCGACCTCTTTAGCGTCATCACCCTGGGTTGCCATGATGCTGGACCACTGTTTATCGAAGTCGATCAGCTCCTGGGCTACCACCGAGCGCTCTTCGGCATAGGTATTCAAAATCGAGGCTGGTGCCCGGCCTTCAACCACAGCACCCAGCTTCCACCCGAGATTGAAACCATCCTGCATCGACACGTTCATACCCTGGCCAGCCTTGGCAGAGTGGGTGTGGCAGGCATCCCCCATGATAAAAGCGTGCGGGGTGCGGGTGTCGCGTTCGTGCTCTGGGACGTCGTCGAAGCCGGTAGCCACACGGTGGGCAACCTCGTAAACCGACCACCAGGCCACCGATTTCACATCCAGAGTGTAGGGGTGCAGTACGGCATTGGCATGCGCGATGATGTCATGAACAGGGGTGGCACGAATGGTCTTGGCATTAGCCTCAGTGACCTCGCCTAAATCAACATACATGCGCACCAGGTAGCCACCCTCGCGCGGAATCAGCAGAATATTGCCCTGATCATGCGACTGAATGGAGCACTTGAGCTGAATGTCCGGGAAGTCGGTGTTGGCCATAATGTCAATGACACCCCAGGCGTGCATGGAAGCATCACCTTCAAGGCGGTGACCCAGCGTCTTACGAACGGTGGAACGGGCGCCATCGCCACCAACCAGGTACTTGGCTTTCACGGTGCGCTCCTGGCCTTTGCGCTCCCCGGCAACATAGCGGATGGTAGCGGTGACCGGGTATTCAGCATCCGGATCAATGTCCGCGGTAACAAATTCCACACCATAATCCGGGGTGGCACGGCCGGGCGCACGCTGGGCGTCACGCAAGAAGTAGTCCAGAATACGCGACTGGTTCACATAGATGTGCGGGAACTCGGAGATACCGGTGGCGTCATCGGGGCTGCGCGAGGACCGTACAATCTTGGTGGGATCCTCTTTATCAGGTGCCCAGAACGCCATCTCAACGTTACGGTAAGACTCCTGAATAACTTCTTCGGCGAAACCGAATGCCTGGAAAGTCTCCACCGAGCGGGCCTGAATACCATCAGCCTGGCCGACCTCAAGACGTCCCGGACGCTTTTCAATGGCGCGCACGTTAATTGACGGGAAGCGTGACAGCTGTGCCAGCACAACGGCTGCAGCGGGGCCAGTACCCACGATCAAGACATCCATCTCATCTGGAATCTCTTCCGGGCGGTCCACACCGTAACCGGCTGCCGGTTTAATACGCGGGTCTTGCGAGTTGTAACCCCGGTAATGAAATTGCATTTCCTACTCCTTGTGAACACACTGCCCCGGCGGACGCCGTCGTGAGCGGAGGCTTGCGCCCAACCTCGCTTGTCTCTATAGTTGAGACATCATTCTATTTATAGATACAAGAATAGCGATGTGGCGTTGAACGCGCAACATTTTAACGAGGATCACATCATGACGAGCACTACAAAACAGGCTACGGGTGGATCGCAGACACTAGCTCGCGGCCTGCATGCCCTAGCGTTGATCGGTGAGTCGAATACGCCCCTGACAGTTCCCGAAATCGCCGAACAACTGGGGGTCCATCGCTCAATGGCTTACCGGTTAGTGCGCACCCTAGAAGACTTTGGGTTTGTTGAACGCAACCGGGCCGGGCGCCTGGAAATTGGGGTACGCATGGCCACCCTGACTCGCAGCATCGCACGCGATCTACAAACCGCTGCCAGTCCCGAACTCGTGACGCTGGCTAACTCGTTAGGCATGACTGCTTTTATTGTGGCCTATGACGGCGAACAGGCCGTCACCTTGCAGACCGTGGAACCCCAAAACGCCGTCACCACCGTGGCTCAGCGACCGGGCAGTCGCCACCCGATTGATCACGGCGCCCCGGGCAGAGTGATTCGATCCCTATTGAACCCCGACGAATACCCGCCCCAGCGTTATGAATTCAGCCAGGATGAGGTTTTTACCGGACTCTCCTCGGTAGCCGTACCCTTGCGCACCGCAGATGATCGGCCCGCCTCACTGGCAATTCTCTATGTCCTAAGCGATTTGGATATCGAAGACGTAGCCGACAGACTCTTGGAATCTGCGCGCCGGATCGAAAGCTTATTGACCACACACTAACAATCTGCGTTGCTGATCGCCACCGGGAGGTGACTATCATGGCCGGAGCCTTCGGTATCAAGACTCACGCGCGACACCACTAAACCATCCCCTACTGGTGGCCCGCACGCACCGCAACAAACAGTGCATCGGCTTCGGCACACAGGGTTTCACCGTGCCACATCTGCGCGGACACCAACCGCTTACGCCCTTCAACAGATTCCAGCCGGGCGCGCAGTTCCAAACGCACCCCAATCGGGGCGACATTGCGAAACTGTGTATTCAAATACGCCGTGCGACACGGGATGCCACGGGGACCTGCGGCCATGCGACCCATCGCCGAGTCAAAGATCAGCGAAATCACCCCACCGTGCATCGCCTGATTCATGCCCATGGCAAATAGGCCGGGCTGAAAGTGGGCGTGGAGTTCGTCGTCGTCAAAATGATCCAGGGTCAACGGTGGGACCAAGGCCTGCGAGTCGGACATCCCCATATCACCCAGTGCATACAGTTGCTCGTACTCCGGCACCTCAAGCGTTGCCAACAGCTCGGTGAGCTCAGCCAGCTGGGCCTGGATCAACTGTGCTTGAGCAACCTCCGGATTGGCCGCTACCAGGGCGTCTTGGAATTTTCGGACCTGCGCCATCATTTCCAGATAGGCCGCCGCTTGATCGGTTTTAGGAAACGGACGACGACGATACTGAGCCATCTCAATGGCATCCATGCGCTGCGAAGTGGTCATTGCACCACAATAGCAAGCCTGCACCGTCATGCCGCCGCGGCATTCGCCCGGCCAGCCAGGGTCACTCAATCCCCGGTGGGTCAGCCCTTCACTGCACCATATTTCGGCCCGGTCGAGTACAAATTCATCTCTGAAGTCTTTCTCAGCTGTAAAACTATGCGAAATTTGCGGTGCAACGTATGATGAATACAACGAAGGCTTTGTAGCAGCAGCCCAAGCCGGTTTAGCTCGATTGAGTCAGGTATGCAAGACGTCGATGATCCTCTTCGCGATGAAGGTGAACCTTTTTCACTAGACAAACTTGCTCAGTTCGTACAACAGGTAGAGGATGTGCTTGCTCAGCAGGATTATGCCGCAGCAGCATCCCTCGTCGAAGAGAATATCGCTGCAACCTGGTTTGGTTTTGAACCTGCACGCACCTCAGAAATCCTCAAACTCCTGACAGAGGAAGTCGGCGAGGCAGCACCCTTAGTCACCGCAGCCTACCGAATCCTGTCAGCCTCCCAAGCCGGGCTCACGAATACCCAAGCACTCCAGGATCAGCTCGATAGTGAAGATCCAAAGCAGATGTTTGTGCTGGCAATGTTTCGCATGAGTGACTTCCGGGTGCATGGGATGATCAGTCGGGCACTCGAACAGGCGGATGTGATCGAAACCCATCTGGCTAAGATGCGGCCAAGCCTGAACCCCTCCGGCGGGTGGCTGTTACAAGCCCCCGTCCAAATTGGCATTACCGCCATGCTGGCCGGAGACTTTTCGCGCGCTCTGACCTCATTGATGCCTGCACAACTCCGACCCGCCAATCCAAAGTTCGTGTTTCTGGAGCGCGAAGC
>NZ_DYXC01000072.1 GCF_020742345.1 Enteractinococcus helveticum
GCCAGCAATACGACTTGGAAGGATTTCTTGATTCATGAGCTCCCATCCCAAAATTTCGGTTCCGTCTTTTGACTCTGTATGGTCAGAAGTCAGGAAATCATCGACAAAAATCACCAATGACACTTCCTGGCTGACGACGTGGAACGCCAAATCCATTGGGTTGTTTATTCCGGTGTTTATTGGCCTGGGGCTTGTTGTGCTGTCAATGCTGTTCTTTTTCATTGACTACGCAGTATTTGGTTTGTTGGCCCTGGTGGTGGCAATACTTTGTATAGCGCCCCCGGTTGTCTACGTAATGAACCTGATGGCTAAAGCCTCTGGAAAATACTCTCAAACTGTTGTTGCTCCGATGATTGAAGCTCTGATCGGTCAGCTGAGCGCACGTACCGTGACCGGCAGTGAATCGAAACTTCAAGCAACTTACGACCCCGATGGGGGTATTCCGAAGTCAATTCTGGCCAACTCGGGTTTCATTATGGACGCTAAGGCTACGCAGGAAGATTATATCCGTGGCACGTTCGGAGAAACCGACTTTATGATTTCTGATGTTAAGTGGCAAACATCAGAAATTGAGTTGAGTGCAGAAGCCAAAGAGCGCATCGCTCGTCGCCAAGAATCTGAACGAAAACAGCGAGAGCGTGAAAGAGATCGTCAATTACGAAGAGAACATGGTAGTGACTGGCGTAGATATAAGCGGATTGAAGATTACCGAAACAGCTCGGGATCTTCACTCATCGACTTGTTACCAGATTCATTGGTCAATCAGGTTAAAGAAAAATATTCTCGCTTTGAGGAACACACCAAACGGATAGGTCCGTCAATGGTGGTTTTTGTGGCCGATTTCCATAAGGATTTCACATCGCGTACCTACCTGCTGCCCCGGAAAGAAGAAACTCAAGCTATTCGGAGTTTCTCGGAAAAAACCGGCCTGGAACCGATGATCTTAGAAGATCCAGGCATTACCGAACGCTTCTACGGATGGACTACTGATCAAGTGGAAGCACGTTACTTGTTGACCCCGGAATTGATACTGGCGATCAATGATGCTGCTGAACGTATGGATTCGGAGCGCATAGCTGTATCATTCAAGGGATCCAGAATGTATTTTGCAGTGGTTATGGATGATGACCGGTTCAGCCTGAATTTCAAAAACAACAACGATGATGGCTATCAAATGGCCCAAGACATCTACAACGATCTGGTTGCGTTCATCTCGCTCATCGAACACTTCAACCTCAACACCAGGATCTGGACCAAGGCCTAATCTTGGTCTAAGCGGGTCCTGTGAACGTCACCAGCAAATCCGGAGGGATACAGATGCCTGCCAATCAAGCCCTGAAACGCGTCGGTCCATTTTATAAAGCGCTACGTGAATTTGCCTATCAGGACGGTATTTTGGCGGACCTGAATGCATTGGATAGTAGGCGCACACCGGGTTTTGAAACCCCAGATGGTAAGACCTTGGGCAAACAGGCAGGCCAACAGTTTCTGGCAGACCACACTGAACGACTATCAGAGTTGCAAACCAAACTGTTCGCTAACGCTCAAGCAGCGGATCTTCGCCGATCCGTGCTACTGGTTATTCAGGGGATGGACACCTCCGGAAAAGGCAGTATCACTAAACACGTGGTCGGATCGATGAACCCCCAGGGCATCCACCAGGTTGGATTCACAAAGCCCACCCCTGAAGAACTGCAACACGACTTTTTATGGCGCATTCGTCACCACACCCCACGCCACGGTGACATTGCCGTGTTTGACCGGTCCCATTATGAAGATGTCTTAGTCCATCGGGTCGAAGAGCTTACCCCGCCGGCGCGGTTACAGCGCCGCTACGGGGCGATCCGACAGTTTGAAGACGAGCTGCGGCAAAATGGTACCGTCATTCTGAAGGTCATGCTGCACATCAGCCGGCAAGAACAATACCAGCGGTTATCAGACCGACTCGATGACCCCACCAAGCACTGGAAATTCACCCCGGCGGATATTGATGCTCGCGAAAAATGGGACGCCTATATGGAAGCCCACCGCATCGCCATCGAAGTCACCGATAAAGAACATGCCCCGTGGTTCGTTATCCCAGCTGACCGAAAATGGTACGCTAAGCTGGCTGTTCAACAGTTACTGATCGAGGCCCTGGAATCTCTGGACCTGTCATGGCCGCCGGGCAACTTTGACCTTGCCGAGCAACGTCGCAGACTCGAAGCGAGCCGATAGAAAACCAGGGGACGGCGGTCTTGCGTCCAAACTCGTCGCCTCGGTGACAACCTGGTGCTACTTGTTCTGAGGTAGTTCCTGTTGATCTGGGCGACATAACAACCGACGCCGGCCAGACTGCCTATCTAGCCGAATCTGAGCACTATCACTGGCAGGATGGTTCCCGCAGACTAAGGCTTCCTCATTCGGAGGGTTCTTCGCGTTGAGAACGGATGCACTTCAAAATACTGTGCTTGACTATGATGAGCGCTCATGGAGATAACCGATACCACACTGCAAATCTCTGAAGCGGTGATCGCACATATTGAAGACAGCACTACCCCAGGTGGAATAGTCCTGGACCCTGAACAGCGCAGGCTTGCAGAAGGTGTCATTGGGTTTCTCCATAACGTCCCCACCGCTGGTCACCCCGCCAAGCTGGGACAAAGCGGCTATTTCGTTTACGGTCCACCGGGTCGCGGGAAAACCTGGTTGATGAGGCAGCTATTCGAAGCCGCACCGTATCCAACCGAGTCGAAACGTCAGGTGCATTTCCACGACTTTTTTCGCGGACTTCAGCAACAGCTCGGGGCAAAAACCAGCACCCGGGAGGCCATCGAGGCGACGTTACAAAACCTGCTCACCGGCACTGAGCTCTTCTTCTTCGATGAATTACACGTCCACGATCCCGGAAGTGCGGTCTTGCTGAACCGGCTGCTAGCCGCCATAACAGAACACCGTATCCCCACGCTGATCACCTCAAATTATGAGCCGGAAGGATTATTACAGGAGCCGGCGTTTCATCACGTGATTAAGCCAGGCATCAAAATACTTCGTGAACATTTTTCGGTGGTCACACTGGATGACGGAACAGACTATCGCCTGCAGCATGTATCCCATGATGCGGGGTTTGCCTCCGGCCGCTGGCTCGTCGTCGAGTCCGGACACACCGTGTATCAGACGTTACGCGCAGCGGGCTTGGTGCCGCCGAAACAAGCAGAAGCAACCACGGTGCTTAACGGACACCGAGCGCTGCGAGCCTTAGCGGTGCGGGGCACACAGATTTGGTTCGATTTTGCTGACCTACTGCAGGCGCGGTCGGTGACAAGTGATTTTATGGAACTGGCCGACGGTTACGACCAGTGGGTGTTGACCGGTGTGCCCAAACTATCCAACACCGATCCGGCCTCTCGTCAGCGTTTCGTGACACTCATCGACGTCTTGGTCGACCGCGACATCCCATTAACCGTGTGTACCACGGTCCCTCGCACTGAGCTGTCCTCGACAGAACAACCGCCAGTAGATCTGTTTCGCACGATGAGTCGCCTGGCACTACTAGGAGCCCACTAACCGGCCCATCACAGCGGCACCGAAGGGTACCAGTGCATCGTTGAGACCACTGCTGCGCAATACTAGCTCACCGAATCCTGCTGAAAACTGAATTCACACCGGTTCAGTAAGAGTTCACCGGCAGTTTCCTGAGCCTCGGAATTTATCTGTGTACAGACCCCAGAGTCAGCCGTAGGGTGGAAGTGGATACCCTATAGGAGGGCTTCATGTCGGATGTAACGAAAAGTGCACAACAGCTAGCAGATCTTCACGAATCTGGTCGCATGATTGTTTTACCAACCGTCTGGGATACCTGGAGCGCCGGGGTCGCAGCGGATGCAGGATTCCGAGGGCTAACGGTGGGCAGCCATCCCGTTGCTAACTCTATCGGTAGCGAAGACGGCGAGTTCATGAAAATCACGGCGTACCTCAAGGTCGTCAAACGCATTGTCAGAGCTGTGGATATCCCGGTGAGCGTCGATGTGGAGTCAGGTTATGGGCTGCAGCCGGGGGAGTTAATCCACAGACTGCTCAGTGTTGGCGCAGCAGGAGCTAATATCGAAGACGTCGTACACACCGAAGGAGGCCGGGTCCGCTCCCGCAATGAGCACGCCGACTATATCGCCCGGGCCCGAGAGGCCGCAGATGCCGCAGGTGTCCCATTTGTTATCAACGGGCGTACAGATGCGATCAAGCTCGGTATGGAATTTTACCGCGACCCACTTCACGAAGCAGTAGAACGGCTTCGTGCCATGGAACAGGCGGGGGCTCGAGCTGTCTACCCGGTTGGACTGACTTCCAAAGATCAAGTTAAAGCGGTCGTTGAGGCTGTTTCCGTGCCGGTCAATGTCACTGCACACCCCGTCGATGGGCACGGTGCAGGCGACTTCTCTGCTCTGGAGAGATTAGGTGTGCGCCGCGTTACCTTCGGGCCACTGTGGCAGAAATGGCTTGCGGAAGTCTCCGCTAAACAGCTTAAACACTGGGTCGCTCCCTAACACAACGCCTATTGATATGATGCATGGAGCTGACATCAGCCGATATCGCTCGATGTATTCAACAGGTGGAGTTTCCAAGTTATGTCTGATCAGTTGCCCGCATGCCCAGAGTGCGCCGAAGAATACACCTATGAATCCGGTGCGCTGCTGGTATGTCCGATGTGCGGGCACGAATGGTCACGCGAGCTCTCCGATGAACCCGAAACTGCCACACCCGTCATTCGCGACGCGGTCGGCAACCCGCTGGCTGACGGCGACACCGTCACCGTGGTGAAAGACCTCAAAGTCAAAGGTTCCGGGGGTGTTATCAAAGTCGGCACAAAAGTATCGGAGATTCGACTCCTTGAAGACGGTGTTGACGGTCACGATATCGATGCCCGTGTCCCCGGTTTCGGTCATATGCAGCTAAAATCCAGTGTCGTCAAAAAGGCCTAAGACCTCTGGAAGATGAATCAACAGAAAGAGCGTTGAATTGACCCGACCTCGTATTATCTGCCACATGCACACGCTGCTCAACGGCAAAGTCGATGGTATCGCCAACATCACCCAGGTGGGTTGGCGAGCCCAGAAGGTGTATTTCGATATCATGCTGGGCGAAAATCGTTTCTATGACCGACACCGCGGTTGGATCAGCGGCAGCGGCACGAGCGAAGCGATCATGGGTGGGCCCCGCGAGGTAGAGTTCCCGGAACCCACTGAACCGGTTCCGGCAGGTGACTACCTTGCGGATCCAGAAGCAGCGATGTTTTATTTCGCAGTCGATCGGACCGGTAAGCTCGCCTGGGATCGCAATAGCTTTGAATATTTCGGTGTCAACGCCCACATTGTGGAGCTCATCCCGGCCAGCGTCAGTGACGCCTTCAAAGCGTATTTGCGCAGCAGGGGTATCTCGTATCTCATCGCAGGTGAAGAACAGCTCGATATGTCCGTGGCGGTAGAAAAGATTGGTCGTATTTTTGAAATGGATCAGTTGATGCTCGGCGGTGGGCCGACCCTGAACTGGTCCATGATTCGTCAGGGACTGTGCGATGAACTCAGCCTGGTGCTGATGCCGACCGCAGATGCGCAAAACCACACAAACTCACTGTTTGAGTCCCATGAGCAGTTCTCGACACCAGCACCATATGAGTTTAAGCTCCTGGACGCTCAACCATTGGAAGACGGTAGCGTTTGGATTCGCTACGATATTGTGGGCGAGATTCAGGAAGACTAAAAGAGCACGATAGGCTTGATGGTTTTACCCGAAGCCGAATCCTCAAATGCTTGGTTGATATCAGCCAGGGGATAAGTTTGGGTGAGTTTTTCGATTGGGAATTTGCCCTGGCGCCACAGACCGACCAGTTTGGGGATGAAATCTTGTGGAACGGCATCGCCTTCAATAATGGTCTGGAAAGACCACCCTTTGAGTAATGATGCCCCGACTTCGAAGCTGACTTCGTCACCCATGCTGGGTGCCCCAACTAATCCAACGCGACCGTTAATACCGACGGCATCGGCGGCCTGGCGTGTCACTGCGGTAATACCGGTTGTGTCCAGCGCGACGTTGACTCCGTGGTCGCCCACGATCTGGTGAAGCCGCTTGCCAAGGTCCTCGGAACCCGAATTGATAGTGTCGGTTGCGCCGTAACCTTTTGCTGCCTCGAGTCGGGAGTCGACCAGATCAATGGCGATGATGGTGGTGGCACCAACCGCTGCGGCAGCCATGATTGCTGAGGACCCCACGGCACCGGTACCAAAGATCGCCACCGTTTCTCCAGCGGAAACGTTCAAAGCGTTGATGATCGAGCCTGCACCGGTCATCAGCCCACAGCCCAAGGGGCCAAGTAGATCCAGTGGTGCGTCGTCGTCGACTTTCACAACCGAACGCACAGAAACGTTGGCGTGCGAGGCAAATGATGATTGACCAAAGAAGTGCGATGACACCTGATTGCCGTTATCAGACAGTGCGGTGGTGCCGTCGGGGCGGAGGCCGCTGAAATTATGATCGTAGAAGTTTTTGCAGTAGGCGGGTCGCCCGGTTACACACTGGGTGCATTCGCCACACGAGTTGAAACCCAGCACAACGTGATCTCCGGGTTTGATGGTGGTCACCGCCTCACCGATGGCTTCAACAACGCCGGCGCCTTCGTGCCCGAGTACAGCGGGTAGAGGGGTGGGATATACCTGATCACGAACGATCGCATCGGTGTGGCAGACCCCGGTTGCGGTGAGTTTGACCCGCACTTCGTTGGGACGGGGATCGTCGAGTTGCAGGGTTTTGATTTCAAATGGTGCGCCTTTGCCTGGCGTCACGGCTGCAGTAATTTCCACGGTGACCTCCTGAGAGTTGTGGCTTCGCTTGGATTTGCGAGTCTAGTTTTCACCGTACGCTTCGGTCGTAGCAGTGTCTAGGCGTAGCCGAGGAAGCCAAGCAGAGTGGTGCCTCACTGTTGCCATTCAGTAAGAACCTCATTGATGGTTGCGGTGCCGGCTTGACGGTCCTCTTCGAGCCGTTGGAGCTGGGCTTCGTGATAATCCTGGCGAGCATCGGCTGTGGCATCACGGACGACGGTGGTTCGAATGTTGTGCGCATAGGCATCCCGAGCGGTTTGACTGACGCATCCGTGGGTGGAGACGCCAGCGATCACGATCCGGTTTACCTTCAGGTTCATAAGACGCAAGTGCAGATCAGTACTAAAGAACGCGCTGTCACGAGTTTTTTCAATCCGCGTGGTTTGATCAGTGTTCAGGCCCGGGATGACTTCGGTCCTTTCCTCTCCTGAAAATAGGAAACCCTCACCGGCTTCGAGCATGTTGAGTGTCCAGGTTGAAGTATCACGACTGTGGACCGTGGTGACCACGAAGACCGGAATATCCGCTTGATGGGCCGCTTCAGAAAGCCTATTGGCTGCGGCGGCGAGCTGGTCTTCGTGTTCTGCCAAGCCTTTCTCATCAAAGAACGCATTTTGTAGGTCGACCAGTACGAGTGCATCACGGTGGTGGGGCATGAAAACATTGTATCGGCTCAACCTACGACACGCTTTTCAGCCGACAGTTACAAATTTGAAATAAGTCTGTGTTTCAGATGAAATGAATAGGGACCTCCCGGCTCGTGAAGACCGCTTCACTCGAAGAGTATCGGGAAGAAAATCTAACAATGAAGGAGTACCCGTCTATGAAGATCGGTATCATCAACGGTTCAATCCGTAAGGAACGTAACACTGAACCCGTAGCAAAGTTCGCTTACGATATCGCTGCCCAGCGCAATGGCGAATTTGAATACGAATACGTCGATCTTGCAGAATATAACGTCCCGCTGCTGACCAACGACGTCCACCCAATGGTTGCGAATAAAAACCACGAAGATCCTAACGTTCAGCAATGGTCGGACAAGATCGATTCGTTGGATGCCTACATCTTCGTTACCCCTGAATACAACCACGGCGTGCCAGGCGGCTTCAAGAATGCTGTCGACGTGCTTGGTCCAGAATGGGTCGGAAAACCGGTTGCGTTCATTGGTCACGGTTCCGTCGGTGGCGTGCGAGCTATTGAGCAGTGGCGCCAGATCCTTGCGAACTTCTCTATGCCCGTGGTGCGCGCTGAACTGAACTTCAACCTGTTTATCGACTGGAAAGACGGCGAGTTTGCACCTGCGCAGCGCCACTCAGCAGAAATGCATGCCATGCTGGATCAGCTTGAAGAACTGGTCGCCAAGCATAATGCCAGTGTCACTGTATAGTTCTTTTTTCTACAACCGCGTGTATTAATCCAGCAGATTGATACACGCGGTTTTGTATCCCAAAGCTACGCTAATCGTGGTCTTGGTCTTCGGTCCTGACGTCGATAACCCCTTCGACCTCACTAAGCTTGCGAAATAGTGATTCTGGTGGGCGTTGTTTACCATGAGTAAACTCAATGCGAGCCAGCACTGTGTGGCCACCTTTTCCCCGTTCTCGACGTGTTTCCGACAACGACGTGTCGTAGCCAGCATCTGATGCGACTTGCAGGATATCACGCAGTATTCCGTGGCCATCCTGGTAACGGACTTGATACAGTTCGGTGCGTTGTTGGGTTGGGAGACGACGAATCAGTGCCGTCAGGGCCGTGACAGCAAATAAATATAAAGCAACTGTTAACGCGGCGATCAACGGCATACCCGCACCGCAGGCCATGCCCACCGCTGCCGTGACCCACACGGATGCTGCCGTGGTCAGCCCTGAAACAATATTTCGTCGAACGAAGATTACCCCGGCACCCAGAAAACCAATACCGGTCACGATCTGGGCGGCAATGCGTGAAGGATCCAGCACAACCTCATCACCCAGCACATGAGCGAAGCCGTAAGCTGAGACCAACGTAAAGAGCGCCGAACCCATGCCCACAAGAATGTGGGTTCGTGCCCCGGCGGATTTCTGGCGTAATTCTCGTTCAAGACCGATGATCCCCGACAGGATAAATGAGCACACCAATAAGGCCGCTTCGGTAAGAAGCGTCTCTGGGAACCACTCAATTTCCATAGTACCCAGGATACGCTGCCTGATCTGTGGTGTCCCAGGTGACAGTGGAGATGGGTGCTTTAAGCGGCGGGACGCCAGCCCAATAATGGCCCGAGACGCTGAGCGATGTCGGTCAAAATCTGGACGTAATCCTCATGGTCGAAACTAAAGGGCAGCGCGAAAGCCACTTCGGTGACCTCTTGGAATCCCGCGTGTGCATGCAGCTGATCGGCAATGGCTTCGCTGGTACCGATGAGGTCTTTGGCAAACAGCATGTTGCGCGGGCCCTGCGGTTTTTTGGTGCGCGGTGTGCGCTCATTTACGTAGGCGTGGTATTTCGCTTTTTGTGCCGTGGTGGCGGAATCTGTGGGGATAACCACGAGACCCTGAGAGACACGAGCCGGGGATTCCGGGGCGTGCTCAGCCGCAGCTTGCCGAAACGCTTGGATCTGCCTGGCCTGGGATTGGGCGAAATCTGGTGTTTCGTCATCATGTGGGAAGACCACGCTACTGGTGAGCAGATTCATGCCGTGTTCACCAGCCCAGACTGCCGAGTCCATGCTGCCAGCTCCATACCAGAGACGATCCCGTAGGCCAGGGGAGTGCGGTTCCACGCGGTTGGAAAACTCTTCTACCACGCCTCGCTTCCCGGAGAATTCACGCACCGGCTCGCCAGCGACCAGCCGGTTGAATAATTCCACGCGAGCTTTACTGAAGTCCTCCACCTGAGCCGTGTTCGGGTACAACACATGTTGGACTGTTTCAAAGTCCATCGGAGTGCCGACGCTGATCCCCGGGTTAATGCGGCCACGAGACAAGATGTCTACGGTTGCGAGATCTTCAGCCAGCCGCAGCGGATTCTCCCATCCCATTGGGGTCACCGCCGTGCCAAGCTCGATACGACTGGTGCGCTGCGAGGCAGCTGCCATGACCGCGATGGGCGAAGAAATGCCAAACTGCAGGTGACGGTGACGTAGCCAGGCGCTATCAAAACCCAGCCGTTCACCGAGTTCAATAATTTCCAGTGTCGATTCATGTCCTTCGGCTGGATTCTGTGGATCAAATAATCCGATCGTCAGAAATCCCAGGCGTTGTAGTTGATGTTCAGCAGACATGAGGCACCTTTAGAAGAAACTTGGAACAATCGATGATTGTGAGTTTAGTGACACTACGTTTGCCCGGCACACTGGTCGGTCATATAAGGACACGAAGATCTCTTATGACTGTCGGTCGAAAGTAGCCGCACCGGTGCCAGAGTTAACTATCACCGTAACGGATCACTCAACAATCTCTGCTGCCACCCTACGGCTCGCCGCTGGAACGGGCGGGCGCCGTGGTGGTTGGAATAGATATGTCTTTGTCGAGCATCGTTGTACAAGAAGTTTGCCAAGTGGCCTAGTCCATCTGTTGTTCACACCGCGCGATGGCATGAACCAAGAATTTCCGAGGCTCAAAGTTCATTTGAGTTCACGAGTTCACTGTGGTCTAGGGCGGTCCCAGCGACGTCGTCGTTGGTATGTGCTGAGGTGAGAGACGATTCCAGCAGCAGGACGCTAATCTGAGAGATATAGCGTGGTGAAATTGAGCGAGCCCAACCTTTGGACGTCGGGAGGATACATGCAACAGGTCAAAGCTGATGAGATCTGGGATCTGGTTTGTCGAACCACTCGACGGGCCGGTTTTACTGAGGCCGTGTGCCAGGCGCTTGCTGACGCAACGACCGAGGCCGAACTGCATGGTAAATCCTCGGTAGGGCTCGAGCACTTATTTTACTATTTTCAGGCGGTTACGAATCGGTTGATTACCCCTACACCTCGAGTGAAACTGACCTCGGTCACCGATTCGATGCTCGTGGTTGATGCGGATCATGGGCCGATGCAGTATGCCTACCGCCAGGCTGAGGACTCCCTGGTGGCCGATGTGAAAGCTCATGGACTGGTGATGCTCATGATGAAGAACGCATTTGCCGGCGGCGAGCTGGGATATTATGCTCGTCGGCTGGCCAGACACGGTCTGGTGTCGTTGGCATTTGCGAATAGTCCCGCGGTGATGAGCGTGGGTGGCAGCTATGACCGGCTGTTGGGTACCAATCCGTTGAGCTACGGGGTACCGATGGCCGATAGTCGGGCGCTGATTATTGATCAGGCGTCGTCGTCAACAGCGCGCGTGAATTTTCAAAAATATGCCATACGGCGTGAGCCGATCCCAGATAGTTGGGCGCTGGACCGCCACGGTCAGCCCACTACCGATGCCGGGGCCGCGCTGGAAGGCACCCTGCTACCATTTGGTGGCTATAAAGGTGGCAACATTGCCCTGCTCGTAGAGTTCATGGCGATGCTGGGTGGTGGAGATTCTTCGTATGAGGCTGCCCCGTATTATGCCGGAGAGCGGCGTCAGGGGATCGGGGCCACGATCATCGCTGTCGATACGGAGAAGCTGCCTGGCTATCGCCAACGTATTGATTCGCTGATTCACCAGTTTCGATATGATCACGGCAGTAAAATCCGGGTGACCGAGCTTGAGCCGAGTGATCGCATGGTGGAGGTGCGACAGAGTCTATGGTCGCAGCTGCAGCACTATGCTGAAAAAGGTGAAGTCAAAGAAATCTAGTGGCCGTATTTGGCCCGCAGGTGATCGCGGGCCTGAGCCATCAGACTCAGGTCTCGTTCGGCGGCACGAGCCGACTGGATAGGGTTATCCGCAAATGTTGCAAAACCACAATCGGTATTGAGTAGGACTCGCTCGGAACCGAAAAGTTCGATTGCCCGCTCAGCACGCGCAATGACGTCATCGACCGTATCGTCAGCAGAATCTTTTTGATTGAGGACCCCCACACCTACGCGCTGATCATCGCGGATACCGGCAAGCGCTTCGAGCTCACCGGCACGTGGCGTACATAGTTCCAGCACAAGGGTACCCACATTCAATGACCGAAACAGCGGCACTAATGGTTCATAACCACCTGTTAATGCGGACGTCTCATCGGTGGTCCAGTTGCCGCGGCACACATGCAGGGCTAATCGGTCGGTGGGGAAGCCTTCGGTGACTTGTCCCAGCAGTTTCTGGGCAAAAGCGAGCTCTTCGTCTTGCGCGCCGCGTTCGCCGAGGGCCCCACACATAAAGGTGCGGCCGCCCTGGCCCTGTTTGCCATAGAGCACCTCGGTGAGTACTGGTTCATCGAGCTGGATCAAGGCAGTGCCTTCGGCCAGCAGATAGGCGATTTCTTCGCGAAGGATGCGCACGATGTCGGTGGCAAGTTGCTCGCGGTTATCATAGGCCCGGTCAGAAACGCATTCCATCCACATGGTCCGAGTCAACAGATAGGGGCCAGGCAGACTTACCTTGACAGGTTTTGTGGCAATCGAGTGGGCATAGCGGACCTCGTGGACGGTCAATGGGTTCTTTCGTCCTAGCGGTCCGAAGACTGCGGGGTGGCGAACTTCCCCGGCAGGAACATCAAGTGCTTGGAGTTCCTTGTTGAACTGTTCGGGGTCGTCCACGTACGGCAGCAGATCCGTGACCGGAATGAGTTGGCAGTTTTGCAGGATGCCACCGACAAAGGAAGAGTAGTTGTCGCGGCGCTGTTCACCATCGGTCACTACATCGATGCCGGCACGTTCTTGGGCTGCAATAGCCAGCTGCACCGCATCATCGGCGTCGGCTTGGAATGCTGTATCATCCAGCCGGTCTTCCAGATGCTGATGGAGTGCATCTAGCATCCAGCGTGGCCGCGGCCAGGAGCCCAAACTCATCACTGACAGTGGCTCGATGGTTGGCGCATCAGCGGGCTCGGGCAGACTGGCTGGGATATGTGGCGCAACGACCTCTTGGGTGATCGCCATCTGTGGTTTTTTACGCTTGTTCTTCAGTTTTACTTGCTGCAACGGTGCTTCTGATCCGGAGGTAGTTGCAGGTTCATTGGGTAGGATGGTGTCTTCCGGCGGTGTGAAAGGTCCCTTGCTGACCAAGAATCGCCACACACCGGGTTCGGCGTGCATATTGATCAGCTCGTTTTTGGTGAGCCTGCACCAGGAGGGCAGGTCAATTTTTACCGTGGAATCGTATGAAACGATTTCCAACAGTTCGCCTGGTTCAAGCGGATCAATGTGTTTACGAATCAACAACAGTAGGCCATTGCCACAATCGAGATCCCCGCCGTTGAAGCTGGTTTTCGGTGGGTAGGGGTGGACAGTGGCACCAGACATAACAGGACCTTTCACACAACAAGAGTTCTAGTACGTGACGCTTGGGGTACCGTCGGCCAGGAATTCCACGAGTTTTGCCCCGCCAACAATGGTTGCACCGTCTATGAGGTTTTCTGGATCAATGTCGCGTTTTTTGACACACGGTGCACAGACATAGACTTGGCCACCGGCCTCAACGAAGTTGTCGATCAGCTCGGCCAACGGAGCAAAACCGTCTTCATGGATGTCGTCAGCATAACCCTTCTCGGCTAGACGTACCCCTTCAGTGGACAAAAAGACCATGGTGTCTTGGTCAGATCCTACGGCAGCGTTGGCGACAACAAAACCAACGGTTGCTTTATCAGAATCATTTTTGGCATTGGTGATGGACACACAGAATTTTCCGGTACCGGACATATTAGGACTGCTCCTTGGCTTGTATATAGTACGTTGGATGCTCTTGATAGATCAGCGGGTTGCGGGTGAGGCGACACCAAGCAGGGATGTCTTCCGGGGCACCGGGATCGGTTGCGGTCAGTTGCAGAATATCTCCGGCTCCCAGCTCGTCACGAAGCTTAAGCTTGAGTTTGACGATCAGTTCGCCACAGCCCATATCCCCGGCATTCCAGGTCGTATCCGGTTGGGGTCGATCCACTGATAGCGCTCCTCACTAGTGGGCGATAAATCTATCGACATCACCGATATTTTAGGTTCGAAACCCGAGCGCCTCAATACTTTATGTCCTGTCGAAGGCTGCTGTCGGAACGTGGTCAAGCATTGAATGACGTCGGTAGCTACCGTACTGTGAAGCCCACCGCAGCCACCGAAAGGAAATATCATGTACCGGGTCAACGAATATGGTCAACCCGTGGGGCCTGTGCTGCCGGATTGGGTGCCGCCCGCTGCCCCTGATGCCGACAGGATATCTGGACGCTATTGTCTTTTGGAACGACTCGATCCCCAGCGGCACGCAGCAGCACTCTTTGCAGTCTACACTCAAGCTCCAGATGACCGTGACTGGACGTATATGTCGGCCGGACCATTTGCGGCCGAAGACGACTATGCCAACTGGGCAACCGCCGTTGCCAACCGAGATAGCGAACGTCACTATGCCATCATTGATCGGGCTACGATGCGTCCGCTTGGGACGATGGCGTTGATGCGGATGATGCCGGAACACGGTTGTCTTGAAGTCGGCAGCGTGATGCTGTCTCCGGCAGTTCAGCGCACCTGAATCGCCACCGAAGCTCACTATGTGTTGATGCAATATGTTTTCGAGTTGGGCTACCGGCGATATGAATGGAAATGCGACAGTCTCAATCAAGCCTCTATCCGGGCTGCCCGTAGATTGGGATTTACCTACGAAGGAACCTTTCGTCAGGCGATGGTCTATAAACACCGTAGCCGCGACACCGCCTGGTTCGCCATAATCGACCAGGACTGGCCAGCGATTCCGCAAGCCATTATTCGTCCGTTTGCTGAAGAAAAACTGGTCGATTTTTCTCATCAAGACCACGCTGTTTACAAGACAGTCTTGTGCCGAGATCCCGGTACACTACTGGCCCCTCGAAAAGCTCGAGGGGCCAGCAAATACAGCAGGGCGTCTACTGATCAGCCTTGATCAGTTCAGCGGCGCGTTCTCCCATCAACATCACGGTGATGTTCGGGTTCACAGCGGTCAGTTGTGGCATTGCAGAAGCGTCCACAACGCGCAGGTTTTTGGTCCCTTTAACACGAAGCTGTGGGTCCAGTGGCGACATGTCGTCTTCGACCGGGCCCATGCGGCACGAACCGGCTGGGTGGTAAACCGTATTGTGGGTTTTCTTGATGTATTCGGCGATGTCTTCATCGGACTGCACATCTTCACCGGGGAATAGCTCACGACCAGCAAATTCGGCCATGGCAGGCTGGGCAACAATCTTGCGTGCCAGCTTGATACCGTCAACAGCCACACGCATGTCGTGGCCTTCAGGATCAGTGAAATACCGTGGATCGACTTTCGGCTTATCCGCGTAGTCACGCGAGCGCAGGCGCACGGTACCACGTGATTTTGCGTGGGTGACGTTTGGCGTCAGCGCAAAGGACTCATCTTCGTGAGGATATCCGTGACGACGGGTGTGCATCGAAAATGGAACCGAACCGTAGTGCATCATCAGATCCGGCAGATCAAGACCCTCTTGAGTCGGCGAGAAGATGCCGATTTCCCACCACTGGGTGGCTTCACGAGTCATCGGCACATTCGAAGCCCAGGAGATCACAGCTTCTGGGTGGTCTTGTAGGTTGGATCCCACACCCGGGGAGTCCACACGTACCTCAACCCCCACTTCTTTGAGATGATCGGCCGGACCAATACCCGATAGCATCAGCAGTTTCGGCGTATCAATCGCACCGGCAGACACGATGACCTCGCGAGTGGCTGTCAAAGTTTCAGTACGGCTAAACGCGTTGGCCAAATATTCGACACCAATGGCACGATGATTATCGTCGAACAGAATCTTGGTGACCCAGTGATCGGTCAGAATCGACAAATTCTCACGATCCATGATCGGGTGCAGATACGACACCGATGACGACGCACGAGTGCCGTCTTTCTTCGAGTTAATCTGGAAGAACCCGGCACCATTGACCACGGTGGAGCCATCATTGAACTGTACTTTTGGAATGCCCTGCTGCTCGCAGGCATCCAGAAGGGCCACACCGACGGGGTCGTTTGGCGGCACGTTCATCAGCTCGACCGGACCATCGGTGCCGTTATGCGCACCGGTGTTGTCATTGGTTTCTAAGCGCTTGAGCAGCGGCAGCATCGTTTCGGCATTCCAGCCCTCAGCACCCATCTCTTCCCACAGATCCATATCTTCTGCTGGCGGGTGGAATGCAATGCACGAGTTATGCGAGGAACACCCTCCGAGCACTTTGGCCCGGGCATGGCGCATGAACGAGTTGCCATGTTCTTGTTCTTCGATCGGGTAGTCCCAATCCATGCCGGATTCCAGCAGCTCAGGCCACCGGTTGAGCTGCAACACCTCGTCTTTATCAATATCGGTCGGGCCGGCTTCTAACAGCGCTACCGTTACGTTAGGGTCCTCACTCAACCGAGCTGCGACCACCGCTCCAGCTGAGCCGCCACCAATGACCAGATAGTCGTAATTCGTTGTTGTCACGTTCTGCTCCATTCGTGCATCAGATTAATTGGCGTCTTTTTGTGGGAACCAACCGGACACTGCCGGTTCAGTGTTTTCATAAATGTGCTTGGCGACCGTGTACTCTTCCAATCCGGTAACGCCCAGTTCACGGCCGATACCGGACTGCTTGAAACCGCCCCATTCAGCCTGCGGCAGGTATGGGTGGTAATCATTGACCCAGATGGTGCCGTGGCGCAGTTTGCGTGAGACTCGGTTGGTTACCCCGGAATCGGACGACCACACCGCACCGGCCAGACCATAGTCTGTGTCGTTAGCAATCTGGATGGCTTCTTCTTCCGTGCTAAAGGTTTCCACGGTGATCACCGGTCCAAAACCTTCTTCGATGACGGCGGGGTTCGTTGCGGTGCACTGATCTAAGACGGTTGGCGAATAGAAATAGCCATCCCGGTGTTCTTCGCCGCCCCAATTGCCACCCACACGCAGCCGAGCGCCGGCCTCGATACCCCGGTTGACGTAGTCGGTGACCTTGTCACGGTGTTCTGCCGAGATCAACGGCCCGGTCTGAGCCTGCTCGTCGAATGGTCCACCCATCACGATGTTTTCCGCACGACGAACCAGCTCGTCAACGAATTTTTCGGCGATCGAGTCTTGGACGATCAACCGGGTTCCCGCCGAGCACACCAGTCCGGAGTCGAGGAAGCCGGCATTGAGCGCATTATCAACGGCTGCTTCAAAATCTGCATCCGCAAAGATGATGTTAGGGTTCTTGCCACCCAGTTCCAGCGCGACATCTTTAACCGTCTCGGCGGCAGAGCGTGCGATGGTGCGCCCGGTGACTAACCCGCCGGTAAATGACACAAGATCGACTTCTTTATGGCTGGATAGTGGAGCACCCACCACACCACCGTCCCCCAATACAACGTTGGCTACGCCAGCTGGCAGGCCAAGATCGTCGAGCACCTCAACCATCAACAGCGCGGTGTGCGGGGTCAGTTCGGCCGGCTTGAGTACAAAAGAGTTGCCTGCTGCCAAGGCTGGAGCGATTTTCCAGGAGGCCTGCAACAGTGGGAAATTCCACGGAGTAATCATGCCCACCACACCGACGGGTTCATACACGACCCGTGAAATAACTGCCGGATCTCCGGCATCCACGAGACGACCCGGGTAGTGATCAGCGATTTTCCCGAAGTGACGGAAGGCCGAAATGATGTCGTCCATATCGCCTTCGGCTTCGACCAGGCGCTTGCCGGTGTCCAGTGCTTCGGCACGAGCGAATTCATCCTTGCGCGCTTTCAACTTATCAGCGACCTGAAGCAGGAAGTCACCGCGTTCCACGGCTGGGCGACGAGCCCACACACCGGATTCAAAAGACCTACGCGCTGCCAAAATAGCACGTTCGGTATCTTCTGCGGTGGCTTCAGATACGATACCGACTTCGCTGCCATCTGCAGGACAGTAAATTGTGCGGCTGCCGCCGTTGGAAGCTGGGACCCACTGGCCATCGATGAAAAGAGTTTGAACTGTCTTAGCGGTCATTTGGGGCTTCTCCTTATTCTGTGGAGGTCTGCTCGCCAGCGCGTTTTGCTGGCACGATCGGGATAGTAGTGGTTGGCGTATGGATCTGATCGCTGTCGGTCCATTCATCCGGGATGTCGGCTTCCACCAAGCTCGAGGGAGAACCTTTATCACCGATCATAGACATGTACATCATGTGGGCATCATAGGCGTCCAGAATGTCAGAAATAACTTGATCCTTGGTATAGCCCATGATGTCTTTGCCTTGGGAACCGGTTAGGCTGAACACTTCGACCTTGAAGAATACTTCGGCCACCGCCGAGATATTCGAGGCGTAGTTTGGAACGTTGTACGCGACCGGATAGGGCTGGTATTTGAATTCGTCTTGGTCCGGGAAGTGCACGACCAAATCCACATAGGGGATTGGATAATCTGGGTGTTCGCCCCGCTGACAAGAGACGTCGGCTCCGAATTTGGTGAGTTCTTCAGCCACCTCTTCCACCGCCGGGGTGGCAACCTTGTTGATGAAATCACGGGCCTGTTCTGCCGTGGCCCAAGACATGCGTCGCGACAGGCGTTGCCGCCAGGTAGACGACGGACGGCCGGAGGCCCCACGAATACTGGAGAGCACTCCGGGCATCGTGGCTTTTTTGGAGTCGATACTTTGCTGTTCGGTGCGTAGCACTTTGAACAGACTGATCATCATCAGATACACCACGATCGAAAACGGCAAGCCGATCATCACGGTGGCTGCCTGGAGGGTGTAGACCCCATCGATGAACAACATCACTAGGGTCAGTGCACCGGTGACAATAGCCCAGAAGATTCGCAACCATGGCGCGCCGTCGGAGTCTTCGGTGGACGATTCACTGGTCAGGTTCGCCATGACTAGCGAACCGGAGTCGGCAGAGGTCACGTAGAACAGTAAACCGGTGACCACTGCCAGACCGATGCTGAAGGTCGCACCGGGGTACTGGGCTAGCAGGGTGAAGAAGCCGGATTCTGGCAGATTAATGGCTTCATTGAGGAATTCCTCGTCGCCGTCGCGGAAGAATGCTAGTGCACCGTTTCCGAAGATTGAGATCCACAGCAGGATGAAGCTAAATGGAATTAGCAGAACCCCCAGAACGAATTGGCGCAGAGTGCGGCCACGAGAAATACGGGCCAAGAAGAGCCCGACGAATGCCGCCCAGGCGATCCACCAAGCCCAAAAGAACAGCGTCCAGTCCTTCATCCAGGTAGCAGCTGGGTAATCGGCGGATCCTTCGGTGTAGCCAAATGTGTTCATCATCATGGATGGGAAGTTGGCAAAGAAATCTCCAGTGTTTTGTATCAACTGGTTCAACATCTGCGGAGTATTACCGGAGAACAGCACCCAGATCATCAACACGATACCCAGAACCACATTGAGCTCCGAGAGCCGACGAATCCCTTTATCTACACCGGTCACCGTGGAAATGATGGTGATCCCTACGGCCAGTACCATCAGTGCGATCTGCACGGCCATCGACTGCGGGATACCCCAGATATAGGACAACCCGTAGTTCAAGAAGACCACACCGATACCCAGCGAGACCGCAATGCCGAAAATTGTTCCCAGTACGGCAGCGACGTTGACCGCGTGGCCGGGGATACCCTTGATGCGTTTGCCAAAAATCGGTGCGAGCGCCGAACGGATACTCAATGGCAGGTGGTACCGGTAGGCAAATAGTCCAATACCCATACCCATCAGGGCATAGAGCGCCCAACCGGGAATACCGTAGTGGAACATGGTCCACAGCGGAGCCATGCGCGCGGCTTCGTCGGACATGGCGTCGAATTCTGGGGGAGTCAGATAGTTGGTTGCGGGCCCCGAGATGCCGAAGAACATCAGGTCGACGCCGATGCCTGCAGCAAATAGCATTGACGCCCAGGTGAATAGATTGAACCGCGGCTTGGAATGGTCGGGCCCCATCTTGACCCGGCCGACCTTGGTCAGCGCTACCACGAGCACAAAGATCACTACGATAGTGACAGTCAAAACGTAATACCAACCCAAGTTGGTCGCGACCCAGTCCATCGTGCCGAAGATGACGGTTTCTGCCTGTGCTGGTAACAACCATGCCCACAATACGAAGGCGACGATCAGGAGGGCCGAGGTGAAGAAGACCGGCTTGTTTACCGGCGCATATGTTTTCTTCTGTGAGTCAGTATTCTGCGTTTCGGAAGATCCTATGGCACCAGCCATGACATTCCTCTCGTCGAAGGTGAATACGAAAAGCCAGCTCCGATAACGAGACTGATTGAAATTTTTTCCGTATCGTCATAGACCGGCAACATGGCAACTTTATGAGGGTAAATCAACTGAAATCAAATAATAACGCGAAACTGTTAGCTGGCGCATAGGGGTGTGTGAGGATTCTGATAGGTTTCAATGCTCTCGAGTAAGATCCTTCTGTTGGTTGTTTTTAACACGATTTGATAGCCGTGCCTGGTAGTTCTGAAAAACAGGCCCAGTGTGTCGCTGGGTTCGATATTGTTCATCGATCAAACTGGCTTGTGGTGCCCGTTGTCGATGGCCTTATTACGGTATCCATCCCGGACGTCGATTATGTGGGAATCGATGTGCCATGTGGTTGGCCACAAGACTTTGTACCTTTCGTACAACAGTAGGCCACTGACACCTTGGCAAGTCCAGACACCAACGGCCCAAAATCGCGTTGCGAATTGGCACTTGGCGTTACCAACCTGACATTTGACCGCTAGCACCGAACTGATGCCCTTGGGGATGTCAGCAGCGGCGGAGCTGTTGTCATTGAAATCCATCCAGCAGCCGCGTCATACCGCTGGGGAGTGGCTCACACAGGGTACAACGGCGCCCTCAAGGACTAGGTATCTGCTAGCAGATCCTTGATGGGCTAATCCAAGGATTTCTGCTACTTGATGGTAATGGCCGCGACGCTATGCTTGTAGGACTGGTCAGCCACCAGAATCGGTACCGCGGCTGTGCACACCGGCCCGAGCGCTATTACAAAACAACAGGGGTTGAGAGCCGGATTTGGGTACCCCAAGGCTGGGGTCAGTGCAGTGCTGTACCGAACTCATTCCAGAAACATCCTCAAAACACGGGCGCATGTAGCTGCGACAGGCTGACAGAAGACGACCAATGTACATGAGTTCCGGCGCAGAGATCCTGGCAGCCCCCTATGAATCACCTACGGCCAGAAGTAGACTCGCCACATTATCAAATTGTTGCACTAGCGATTATGTACTAAGCGCTCCTACAACGCTCAGCTGGCGGTCATCCTTGGATCCTACATTCTGAAACCTCTTGACGGGTCCGAGGAAGAAGGTGATATCGATGATGAAGAAATGGTTCAGAGCCGACCCACCGAATACATCGCTTGGCAAGATTATGAAGGGCGCTGCAACGGCTGTTGGCCTAGGCGCCGTCGTCGCTTACGATCTACTGCAAAAACGTTCTGGCGTGTTGCGCAATTATCCAGTTATTGGGCACGGTCGCACACTGTTGTTAAAAATACGTCCCGAAATCCAGCAGTACTTCATTGAACGAGATTGGGACGGTCGGCCCTTTGACAAAACATCACGTCAACTGATTCATGCGCGCTCGCGCGACGACAAGAGCGAAGAATCTTTCGGCACGGTCCACGATGTGACTGCAGAAGGCAAAGAGTGGTTTGTTCATTCGATTACCCCTGTGAAACCGCTGTCCGTACCGCCGCGGATTCCGGTGGGAGGCGCAGATTGCACGAAGCCCTACGATATGGCCTTACTCAACGTGTCGTCGATGAGCTACGGCTCCTTATCCGCACATGCTATCCAGGCTCTCAACGCGGGGGCAGCGAAGGGTGAATTTGCGCACGACACAGGAGAGGGCGGCATTTCACCACACCACTTAGCCGGGGGAGGGGATTTAGTCTGGGAGATCGGAACCGCATATTTTGGTGCTCGCACCGCCGATGGTGATTTTGACCCACAGAAATTCGCTGACCTTTCTGCCATGGACGCCGTAAAAATGGTGTCGCTGAAACTGAGCCAGGGCGCTAAACCCGGTATTGGCGGGGTGCTTCCGCAGGCTAAGATTACCGAGGAAATCGCTGAGATCCGGGGTGTTCCACGGGACAAAAAATGCATTAGTCCGCCGTATCACACGGTCTTTTCGACCCCAGTGGAACTTATCGAATTCATCGCAACGATGCGCGAGCTGTCTGGCGGAAAACCTGCTGGATTTAAGTTATGCGTGACTTCACAACGCGATGTCTTAGCGATCTGTAAAGCCATTCATCAAGTCGGCACCGCACCAGATTTCATCATCGTCGACGGGTCGGAAGGTGGTACCGGTGCTGCTCCTGTGGAATTCGAGGATTACATTGGTATGCCGTTGACTCAGGGTCTCATGACGGTTCATAACGCCCTGGTAGGGACTGGGCTTCGAGACCAAATACGGGTTGGCGCCTCCGGAAAAGTTGCTGAAGGCAGTGACCTTGTGCGCAGGATGCTCCAGGGGGCAGACTACTTGAATTCGGCGCGTGCCATGATGATGGCTCTCGGCTGCATTCAGGCGATGAGGTGTGCGGAGAATACGTGTCCGGTGGGTGTTGCTACACAGAGTAAACGTCGTCAGCGAGCGCTTCACGTACCTACAAAAACAGAGTACGTCTACAATTATCAGCGCAATACAGTGCGACAAGCGTTGCGGGTGATGGCGGCTCTTGGCGTGCAACATCCGGACGACCTTCACCCAACGATGTTGCGGCGAAACTTGTCTGAAGGCCAAAGCGCATCTTACGCCGAACTTTATGAGTGGCTTGAACCAGGGCAACTCTATGGAGAGCCGCCAGAGCAATGGTTGCAAGCATGGCAACAAGCGAGCCCTGATCGCTTCGGGCCGGGCAGTGCCTTTATCTCAAAATAGCGTTTGATTACAGGAAATGGCATGTGTTGCTCGGCTTCGAGGCACCACAGCAGTGCGCAGGTTGCCTGACACGGCCGGACGCATGAGTAGGCGAGGATCAAGAAATGCTCCTGTTCGGCCCTGTTTCAGAGCCTGACGCCTGGCGGGCAATGGTCAATTACGTGAGTCATTGTGTTGAGTTTTGCCTTATTTCTCTACCTTAGAGTCTTTGGCAGGGCAACCGTCTGAATTTGTAACGCGAGGGTGACGACGATAGCCCAAACCCTATTGTGCGATCGTGGTTCGGTACAGAACTGGGGCACAACCCGTTCCAGTTCCGATTGCAGACAATATCTTCTAGGCTACTGGTATAGCGACGGTCATCGGTTGATACCGAAGAGTGACTAGGTCTAATGCCCAGTGCGCGAAAGCCAAGCTGCTTGGTCGGTGTACGCGCATCTGGCACACTAGAGTTACCATCGCAGCATCTGAAGGGATCCATGTCATATCCACCTCCGCCACCTGACTCATATCAGCCCGATAACCTCCCAATGCAAGCAAAACCACGACGTCGACCAGGCACCGGTATGCTCATCGTCGGCCTGGTCTTGATCGGTGTCAGCATCCTGGGCGGCATCATCGCTGTGGTGGCCTTCACCGTTTCATCGTTTAGCAAACTCGAAGACTTTGCATCCTCGACGCATTCGATTGACCAGCACGTCACCGTTGATGGCCTGGGAGACCACCAGTGGTTTATCTACCAAGACCCCAATGTCATGACCGGTGCCAGTTGCACGGTGCTTGATGAACAAGGCAACGATGTCACCACTCATTCGGCCGACCTGAACATGACGTTCAACGATTTGTCCTTCCAAGCTATCCAGACCTTTGAATCTTCCGCCGGTGGGGTCTATGACATCTCCTGTACCGACTACCCTGTGATACTCGGTGGGGCACTACCACTGGGCGGTATTTTCGGTGCAGGCATTAGTGGCCTTGTGGCAGGTCTTGTCTTCCTGGTGGGCGCCGTGTTGACCATTATCGGCCTGGTGCGCCGCTCGAAATCAAAGCGTCAGCAATACCCTCCATACGGAGGGTCCCCCTACCCCGGTTATGGGCCAGGACAACAACCGTATTATCCGGGGCCACCTGCGTGATCCACATGATGCAACGCCCATCCACTACACCATCACGTCGTCCCGTTGCCGGCTATATTCTGGCCAGCATCGTTGTTGGTGTGCTTGGTTTGGTAGCGGCGATTGCCATCACGATTTCCGGCATTATGAACACGTTCTCTGATGTCGGAGAATCCTATGCCGACGCTTTTGAAACCGGCGAACGCGTCGGACCACAGGCGAAGGCGGTCGAACTGGGTGACGCAAAATACACTATCCTGTCGCTGTACTATCGCACTGAAGAGCCTTCGGTGGCTGAACAAATGCAACAGTGTAATATCACCGATCCGGATGGAGACCCGGTGGCGTCGACTACCTCATCGCAACAGGTGACCGAAACGCAAGCAGCAGCTGCCGGCTATCATGTGCCGGGGCTGCATCACGTGATTTACACACATTTCGAAGCCCGAGAGGGCACCTATGTTGTGCAGTGTCAGCAGGAGGGCATCGTCAGTGATGGCGCCAGCTACAAGATGAGTAATACCGCCCTGCAGGGCGTACTCATCGGGCTTTCCAGCGTCGTCATCGCTGGTGGACTATTCGTTATGGGAGTGGTTAACAGTTCTCGTAATAAGAAATCCCAAGCCCAAGAATTCGCCCAGGCCGCCGATCACAACGTCACCTAACAGGTTTTATGTCGTCCGAGTGAAGACCCTGATAGGCAGGTGACAGGTGTCTTTACTAAGCTGAAGGGCATGATGAACTGTTCGGATCCAGCCGGTCGCATCCACACTGAAGTCCTGGAAGGTGGACCACGGCGCGTTGTTTTTATGCACGGGCTGATGGGCCGGGGCAAAAACTTCACAACCATTGCCAAAGGTCTTCAAAAAACCACGACCTCACTGCTCGTGGACCTACCCAATCACGGGGCCTCCTGCTGGACTGATGATTTCGACTACCTCGAAATCGCTGATCTGGTCGCCGAAGAACTCCATCGAGATTTTTGCAAAGACGAACCAGCCGTCGTCCTCGGACACTCGATGGGTGGCAAGGTCGCCATGCTGCTGGCGTTGCGTCATCCAGAGCTGATCGCCGGGCTGATTATCGAAGACATCTCTCCGGCACAGTCATCCACCAGTGAATTCGAACACCTACTGGGCACCCTGCAGAAACTTGACCTATCGCAGGTCACCTCACGCCGCGATGCACATGCCAAGCTGAAAACCGATATCAACAACACCGCTGTGCGCGGCTTCTTATTACAAAACTTGATCCGCGACGAGCACCACGGATTTACCTGGCAGCCCAATCTGCAGATGCTCTACGATAATCTCCCAACGATTGTTGATTTTCCACACGTGGACCAGCGCTATGATGATCATCCCGTGTTGTGGATCAAAGGTGCTAACTCGGATTACATCAACGCCGAGTCCACCGTGGCCATGCGAAAATTATTCCCAAGCACCCGAAAAATCCAAATCCGCAATGCTGGCCACTGGGTGCACTCAGAACAAACACAACCATTTCTTCAAACCATCGACTACTACATTGCAGGGCGCTATTCCTAACCCGATTGCGCCCCTGACGAGCACACGGTGTGGCAGGGGCGGGCTCTGATAACCTAACGATGTGACAGTCCGAGATGATATTGCCCAAAATATCCCCGCGGTCCCCGTTGGACCAGGCGGTCGCGATGCACTGATCGGTCGCCGGATTTTTCGGTCCCCACTGGCACGACGAATCACCTACGCGGTAGTTTTTGAGATTCTCGCGGTGGGCTTCACGACACTGATCCTGGCAATCCTAGGTAACGACTCCGGCGCGTCATTTTTAGTCGGGGTGGTCTCTTCGATGGTAGCCCTGGCGTGGAACATGCTGTTCAATTGGGGATTTGAAGCATTCGAACGTCGAATTGGGGTCACGCACCGACCCTGGTACATGCGTGTAACACACGCGGTGTTATTTGAGGGCGGTCTTGTGATCATGTTGGTACCAGCAATTGCTTGGCTGCTTAGCATCAGCCTGTTTGAAGCCTTCATCTTAGAGATCGGGCTGTTGATTTTCTTTTTGATCTACACTGCCATCTACGCTTGGACGTTTGACCGGGTCTTCGGACTGCCCGAACCGGCTGCACACTATCAGCGTTGATCACAAATTTTGCATTGAGCGGCGAACAGCCGTCGATAAAACCGCCTGCTGACGCATACAGTAGAGGCATGGCTAAAACGCATTTTAAAGGTAACCCCACAAACACCGTCGCCGATATTCCAGCTGTTGGGTCGAAAATCCCCGATTCCACACTGGTTGGCATGGATATGTCCGAAGTGAAACTCTCCGATTATGCCGGTCAGTGGCTGTTAATTAACAGTTTCCCGTCCCTGGACACAGGGGTATGTGCCGCCAGCGTGCGTGAATTCAACAAACGCGCAGCGAATCTGGAGAACACAGTGGTACTGAATGTTTCCAAAGACCTACCATTTGCGCAGGCGCGTTTCTGTGGTGCTGAAGGCATCGAACGTGCTCACACGGCTTCGGCATTCCGCTCAAACTTTGGTACCGACTTTGGTATTGAACTGGCAGATTCACCGATGGCAGGCCTGCTTGGCCGCTGCGTGGTCGTGGTGAATCCCGAAGGTGAAGTCACCTATACCGAACTCGTCGAAGAAATTACTCATGAACCAGACTACGATGCGGTCATGGAGCACCTGGGTGCATAGCCCATAAAAAGAAAACCAACCGGCGTGAACTACCAGAATCCTTCCGAACCTGCTTCGTCACCAGAACCAGACGAGCAACGACCTGACCATTACCGGCAGGCCTCAGAAGATAGCGCTGGAAGTCCGCCACCACCGCCCGGACCACCACCATACGGTCCGGGCGGTGGTGATCCACAACCTTATGGTCCCTACGGGCCCGGCACATTCAACCCTGAGCCTTATCGCACCGGACCTCCAGAACCGCCCTACGGTTCCCTCCACGACCCGCGATATGATCCCCGCTGGGTTCACTCCACCCACCACCCAACCGATGAAATTCGGTCCATTCCGTATTTCAGTGGTCAGTACAACGATCCTGGCCAATACCCCAAACAGCCACGGCGTCGTCGCGGCCCACTGAGTCTCATTCTCAATGGCATCGGGATCTTGGCATTTGGGTTTTTACTCATCGGATTTTTAGCCCTGGTATTTGACTGGGATAGCTCAGATATCGCCATCGATGACTTCTCCCTGGAAGAGTTTTTCGCACCTGATGATGCATCAGAACAAGCGGATCCAATTGTCCCAGACCCCGGTGCTGTGGATGGCAGCCTGGTCGATCAATTGGACCACGTGCACCAGGGCATCACTATCGACTGGGAAAACGGTGGCCAACATACCGGACCCGGCCTGGATCCTGGCCAAGAAGTTTCACAAGCGCCTGGCATCTTCATGGTCGACACCCAGGTATATCAATACCTTGGATTTGGTTCTGGCATGGTGCTTAGCTCCGATGGATTAGCCATCACCAATTACCACGTCGTTGAATCGTCAACCTCGGTGTCAATCACCATGGCCGACACGAATGAGCGCTACTCCGCAACCGTTCTTGGGCGCGATGCCAGCCGAGATATTGCTGTGCTGCAGATCGACACCGATGAATTCCTTGAAGTTGCCTCAATTAACCCGGGCGAAGTCAGCATCGGTGATACCGTGGCCGGGGTCGGCAACGCCGGAGGACAGGGCTATCTGACATCGGTGGTTGGAGAAATCCAGGGCACGAGCGAAACCATCCATATTGAACCGCAGGAACCTGGCTCACCGGCACAGTGGCTTGAAGACCTCATTATGATTACCTCAGATATTGTGCCAGGGTATTCCGGTGGGCCAACCGTCGACGCCAATGGACAAGTCATCGGGGTGTCGACCGCAGCAAGCCAAAACACCACAAACTCCGAGGACGCCTACGGGTATGCGGTACCTATCGTCAACGCTTTAGAAGTTGTGGAGCAGGTTTTAGCTGGGGATGATTCTGGCGACGTCGTCATTGGCACTGGGGGAGCGCTGGGGATCGTGGTGTCATCTGAACCCGATACTGGCGCGCGGGTTATGGAGGTCATGAACGGTTCCGCCGGTCATCACATTGGACTGCAGCCAGATGATGTGATTTTAGAAATTGATGGTAACGAGGTGCTCAACTCCTCTTACATTTCCCGGTATGTGCGAGATAAGGATCCCGGTGAGGAAGTGGAAGTCGTCTGGCGTACCGTGGACGGGGAGATACGCAGTGCCACCGCGGTTCTTGAAGAAGCTTCAATCAACTAATTTCTAGTGTTGTGCGCTTAGAGCTGGTCATCGACGTTGACATCACGGGCTGCGAGCGCACCGGCCACGGCCATGAGTATGGCCAACACGAACAGAAATACCAACGTCGTCGTCCAGGAGTTGTTGGCCGTATACAGCACTCCTACCAGCATGGGACCGACACCGGCCAGAACATAGCCGACCGGTTGGACAAAGCCTGACAGTCTGGCGGTGATTTCGTGATCTACACTGCGCGCCGGAATCAGCGAAATGGCGGTGGCAAATGCCATGCCGCCCACACCAAGCAGAAAAGCCCAGACCCAGCGGCCTTCTGCCGGCCAGAAGAATAAGCCGAGATAGCCCACTGCGCTGAATCCACCAAAGGCGACCGGCCAGAACCACAATCGTTTGGAACGATCTACTACGGTGGGCATAATGATGCTGCCGACCAGGCCAATGATCGCCGCGGTGGCCAACAACAGCCCAGCTTCGTTGGCGCTGACACCGGCGTCACGATAGATCTGCGGTAGCCAACCAAACTGGACATATATTTGCGTGGACTGTAACGAAAAGAACGCCATCATTGCCCATGCTGCTGGTGAACGGAACATGCGCTTGGTTTGGCTGGAGTGAGCTGGGGCGCGGGGATAATCGTAGCCGAGGCGTCTGGTTACAATAAACCACAAGACTGCCGGGATGATAGCGATCACACCCCACAGGGTCAGTGCTGTACGCCACCCGATATCGGGGCTGACCCATGCTGAGAATGCTTGTGCGACGGGCGCGGTGAAGGCTGCGCCAATGGCGCCTGCGGCGACCACACATACCGAGTAAACGGTCATGAGTTTCACGGTGTGCTGGCGACCGTGAATTTTGATCCAGGCGGGCATGAGCACATTGGCAATTGCGATACCGGTGAGGCCAATGATTGTCAAGATCAAAAAGAGCCACGAATTATCCACCCAGGCGCGCAGGCCAATGCCGAAGACTATCGCCAGCGCAGATAATAATAGGGTCGCCGAGATGCCAAAGCGTTTGCCGATTCGCACTGCAAACAGCCCCAGGACCCCGAAGATCAATCCCGGAAGTGACGTCAAGAAGCCCAGGGTGCCGCCACCAAATTGCATGCCGTCACCGATCTCGGCCAATAATGGACCGATCGAGCTTGCCGCGGCCCGTAGGTTCAACGCCAACGCGAGTACGGAAATGAACATGAACCCATAGGTCAGCGTCTTGGGCGTGCTAGCAACAGCGGTGTGATGAGACATAGAACCAGTTCTACCCGCAATATTGGTTTTCGTCACGTTTTGGCTGCGGCACGTTGTGCTCGTCTGCGTAGTTGAGAAGTGCCATAGTGTGCCCAATCGACTGTTGGCAGAATGGATCGGTCAGCAACACCCAAGGTGTGCTTTACACTAGTAACGTGGCCAATGCGTAGACACCTACCGTATCTTCGGCCACAGCACATCTTACATTTCTACCTTCAAACGGGGTATACCCATGACCAATCAGACCGCCACACGTGATGACCTTCGAAATGTTGCTATTGTCGCCCACGTCGACCACGGGAAAACCACCCTGGTCAACGCTATGTTGACCGCGACCGGGGCATTCGGCGAACACAAACACGTCGAAGATCGTGTGATGGACTCTGGGGAACTGGAAAAAGAAAAGGGCATTACCATCCTGGCTAAAAACACCACGGTGTTCTACTCGGGCCCGGCCTCCAACGGCCAACAGGTCACCATTAATGTGATCGATACGCCAGGACACGCTGACTTCGGTGGGGAAGTCGAACGTGGCCTGTCTATGGTTGATGGTGTTGTCTTATTGGTGGACTCCTCAGAAGGCCCGCTGCCACAAACGCGCTTCGTTCTGCGGAAGGCACTAGAAGCTGCAAAACCAGTGATCCTGTTAGTCAATAAAGTAGACCGCTCTGATGCCCGCATCGACGGGGTTGTCTCAGACTCGATGGACCTGCTACTGGGACTGGCTGAAGACGTCGCCAAAGATGTCCCCGACTTGGATTTAGATGCCGTGCTTGATGTTCCAGTGGTCTATGCCTCGGGTAAGGCTGGCCGGGCGTCGACCGTCCAACCCGCCGATGGACAGTTGCCAGACAACGAGGATCTGGAACCTCTGTTTGCAACGATCATGGAACACATCCCGGCGCCAACCTATGACGAAAACGAAGTCCTGCAGGCCCATGTTACGAATCTGGACTACTCCTCGTTCTTGGGCCGTTTGGCGCTGCTGCGTATCCACAACGGCACGCTGAATAAGAACCAGACTGTGGCATGGTCTTCAAAGAGTGGCATCAAGAACGTCAAGATCACCGAATTATTGCAGACCAAAGGTCTGGAGCGCGTGCCAGCAGAGTCGGCTCGTCCAGGTGAGATCGTCGCGGTGGCCGGTATTGAAGACATCATGATCGGTGACACGTTGACTGATCCGAACGACCCGAAACCACTGCCCCAGATTACGATTGAAGAGCCGTCGATTTCGATGACCCTGGGCGTCAATACCTCGCCGCTTGCTGGCAAAGTCAAAGGGGCGAAAGTCACGGCACGTCAAATTCGAGATCGTCTTGACCGTGAGCTCATCGGCAACGTCTCGCTTCGCGTGCTGCCCACAGATCGTCCGGACACCTGGGAGGTTCAGGGCCGCGGTGAACTTGCACTAGCCATTCTGGTTGAGCAGATGCGCCGTGAGGGTTTTGAAATGACAGTCGGTAAACCCCAGGTGGTGACCAAAGAGGTCGACGGCGTTCTGCATGAGCCGATGGAACTGATGACCATCGATATTCCCGAAGAGCACATGGGAGCTATCACACAGCTGATGGCCTCGCGCAAGGGTGTCATGGAGACTATGGTCAATAACGGTACCGGTTGGGTTCGCATGGAATTCAAGGTCCCCGCCCGCGGTCTGATTGGGTTCCGTACCCGCTTTTTGACCGAAACACGTGGCGCTGGCATTGCGTCATCATATTCTGCCGGTTACGAACCTTGGGCCGGGCATATTGTGTACCGGGCTACCGGTTCGATTGTGTCTGACCGCTCCGGAACGGCGACCCCGTATTCGATGATCAACCTGCAAGAGCGTGCCTCCTTCTTCATCCAGCCCGGCGCCGACGTCTATGAAGGCATGGTCTTGGGCGAAAACTCGCGCAACGAGGACATGGATGTCAACATCGTGCGTGAGAAGAAACAGACCAACGTTCGTGCCGCGTCCTCGGATAACTTCGAAGGTCTCACCCCGCCACGAATCTTGACACTAGAAGAATCCCTGGAATGGGTTCGAGATGACGAATGTGTCGAAGTGACACCGGAAGCTATCCGGATGCGTAAGGTTGTGCTTGATGCTAATGACAGAGTCAAACTTGCCCGCGCCCGAGCACGCGCCGAATCACAGTAACCGCGCCACAACGATCGGCTGGGGCCTGGCAGGTATCCTGTTGGGGATGCTCACCGGGGCTATCGGCACCGTGGTGCACCTGAACTCCTACTGGACTGGCAGTTTCGGTCTGCCCTGGGGCGTCGTGCTGGCCCTGGTCATTGTCTGGCTGGCCCAGCGGTGGATCAGCCTGCGCAGTGCCAGCATTGTCGCTACCGGTCTAACCGGTATTGCTCAGTATGTCACGCTGGCCGTGATGGTTGCCCTGAATCAGGGCAACCACTTCAGCGTGCCGCTCAACGACCAGACCTGGGAATTTGTGCCCCACCTGGTGCTTGCCACATTGGCCTGGAATATCGGTATTGTCGCGGTGACGCTACTGAGCCTGATTCAACTGACCCGGACAATTCGGCGAACCAAAGCCGAGCTTGCGGCCAACCAAACATATCTGACACCCGCTGTCGGTCCACAGGATAAGCAGTAGACTGTACGATACGAAACGCTGTGAAGGAGCAACACGAAGATGACCTACGTAATCGCCTTACCGTGTGTTGACCTAAAGGATAAATCCTGTGTCGATGAATGCCCGGTTGACTGTATCTATGAAGGCGAACGCATGCTATACATCCACCCGGATGAGTGCGTGGACTGCGGTGCCTGTGAACCCGTCTGTCCGGTCGAGGCTATCTACTATGAAGACGATACCCCCGAAGAATGGGCTGACTACTACGACGCGAATGTGGAATTCTTTGACGACCTCGGCTCCCCGGGAGGCGCCGCCAAGCTCGGGTTGATCCCCAAAGATCACCCCATCGTAGCTGCCCTGCCGCCACAAGAGCAGGACGTTTAATGCTCGACCTGCCTGAATACCCTTGGCAGTTGATGGCCCCATATAAGGCCACCGCGCAAACCCACCCCGCCGGCCTCGTTGATCTATCCATCGGCGCACCAGTTGACCCGACACCAGATGTGATCCAACAAGCATTGCGCGCTGGCACCAACTGGCCCGGATACCCTGGTGCTGCTGGCACGAATGAACTCCGCGATGCCATTGCCCAGTGGTACCACCGACGTCGTAGCGTCAAAAATCTGACTCGAGACAACGTAGCCGCCACCGTGGGTTCCAAAGAATTTATCGCCTGGCTGCCACTACTGCTGGGACTGGGCCCCGACGACGTTATTGTGTATCCAACGGTTGCGTACCCGACCTATGACATCGGTGCCAAAATCGTGGGGGCCACATCAGTCACCGCTGACTCCTTAGCCGGACTTGATGAGGAGACTCGAGACAAGATCAAATTGGTTTGGGTAAACTCACCGGCAAACCCAACCGGCATTGTCCAGGAAGCAAGCGCACTGCGGGCCCTTGTCAACGATGCACGTGGCCTGGGCGCTGTTGTCGCCTCAGATGAATGCTACGCTGAACTTGGGTGGGGCCGCTGGGACACCGAACTAATCCCATCGATATTGCACTCCCAGGTTGCAGGCGAGGATTTCACCGGGCTGCTCTCGGTGTACTCGCTGTCGAAACAGTCGAATATGGCTGGCTACCGGGCGGCTTTCGTGGCTGGCGATACGAAACTTATTGCAGCACTGATCAACTTGCGCTCCCACACTGGCATGGTGGTTCCCGGACCTATTCAGCAAGCCACCATCGCTGCCCTGGCGGATGAAGACCACGTGGCAGAACAAAAGGCGCGGTATAGGAACCGCCGCGAAAAACTGGTGACCGCTATCGAAGCCGCAGGATTAGTTATCGAGCATTCGCAAGCAGGTCTGTATCTGTGGGTGCGCGACCCAACGGTCACCAATCCCACTGCTCACGATTCCTGGGAGCTGGTCGACCGCTTTGCCAAGGCAGGCATGCTGGTGGGCCCCGGAGTGTTTTACTCATCGGCAGGAAACGGGTATATCCGCATTTCCATTACCGCGACTGATCAGGACGTCGACCAAGCAGTTTCCCGGCTCAAAGCGGGGTTATGATTACAACGTTTGGCCATAAAGTTCCAAGCGTTCCTAAAATTGGTAAATTTGTACGGCAGAGCCATAACGAATAGCGCCACTGAGCTGTGGCCATAGTGCAAGTGTCACTTTGCACGGACAAGAGGGAAAACCATGACAGATAAACACGACGGCAAGCTTACGGTAGGCGATGCCAGCGTAGACCTGGCACGTATTGGAGCAACCGCAGGAAACGACGGATTGAGCATCGCGACTGTGTTACGTGATACCGACACCGTCACCTACGACCCCGGTTTCATGAACACCGCCAATGCTCGCTCAGCCATCACATACATTGATGGTGAAAACGGTATTCTGCGCTACCGTGGCTACCCAATCGACGAGTTGGCCGAAAAGTCTTCCTTCCTAGAAGTCGCCTACTTGTTGATTTATGGTGAACTGCCAACCAACGATGAACTTGCGGCCTGGGACCAGAACATCCGTTCGCACACGATGTTGCATGAAGACATTAAAGCCTTCTTTGACGGATTCCCTCGGAACGCCCACCCCATGGCAGTCTTGTCTTCAGCGGTCTCTGCACTGTCGACCTTCTATGAAGATTCTCTGGATCCGTTTGATGAGGAACAGGTCCACATCTCGACTATCCGCTTGATGTCTAAGGTCCCGGTCTTAGCAGCATACGCGTACAAGAAATCCATCGGTCAGCCCTTCCTGTATCCGGATAACTCGCTGAATCTGACCGAGAACTTTTTGCGCCTGACTTTCGGGGTTCCTACGGAACCATTTGAGCTAGACCAAGACATGGTCGATGCGCTGGATATGCTGCTCATTCTGCACGCCGACCACGAACAGAACTGTTCGACCTCCACGGTACGCCTCGTCGGCTCGTCGCACGCCAACATCTTTGGTTCGATCTCAGCGGGTATTAATGCACTATTTGGTCCACTGCACGGTGGCGCCAACGAAGCGGTACTGAATATGCTCGACCAGATCCAGGATGAGGGCGTCAGCCCAGAAGAATTCATGGACAAGGTCAAGAACAAAGAATCAGGGATCCGTCTGATGGGCTTTGGCCATCGCGTCTACAAGAACTATGACCCACGTGCGCGCATCGTGAAATCAACCGCCGAGAAGATCCTGAACAAACTTGGTAGCAACGACCCACGCCTGGAAATCGCCATGCGTCTAGAAGAACGCGCACTGAACGATGATTACTTCATCGAGCGTAAACTCTACCCTAACGTCGACTTCTACACTGGATTGATTTACTCTGCGATGGGCTTCCCGCCACGCATGTTTACCCCGCTGTTTGCATTGGGCCGTCTGCCTGGCTGGATCGCTCAGTGGCGTGAAATGATCGCCGACCAAGAAACCAAGATTGGCCGACCACGCCAAGTTTATGTTGGTGAAGATCTGCGTCACTACCCAAACGCAAAATAATCGGTGTCTAGCTGATTGATGCCCCACTTCGGTGGGGCATCAATCGTTAACGAGGCTATGGCAAACAGTGCTGGGTCGTGATGTCACTGGCTGTCGAGACAGCAGGCTGCAAACCGGTGGCTTCTTCCCAATCAGAAAATGCTTCATCAAGGGTTCCCTGTTGCAGGACCGTACGCAAAGCCTCAGCAAGGGCATCACACCGCGATGGATCCGTACCGATCCAGTATTGGTAAGATTCCAGCAGTTCTTCTGCAACGTTGGCTGCTTCATTGTCAGCGACATCTGACCACGACAGCAATTCGTAATTGGATCCTAGATTCGGGTCCATCAGCACACCAGCAAGTTGCAGATCATCAGCGGCAATTGCCTCGTAACGACCGGAACGCATCCCGACTTCGCACTCGGTGACGGTTTGTTGGATCGTAACGTCATCAACCGGTAGCTCAACCGAATCAGCGACCGAATTTTCCACGACACAAACGTGTGCTTCCGCCAATTCCTCGGCCGAAGTGATCGTGTCTAACAACCCGATGGTCGGTGGAACATCAGTGGTCTCGTCCGGTGCTTGTCGGATCAATAAGGCGGGTTTGACGGTTGCATAGGGACCGACCCAGGCCAGTTCATCAGTCAGCTGTGTATCAGATAATTGACCGAGCATGAATTCCGTATCACCAGCTTGAACGGCTGCTATTGCCTCGTTGGTGGCAGTGATCGGCACCCATCGAAGCTGGCCTTCTGGACTGGGAGAATCTAATTCAGCTGCGATTGATTGGGCAAGGGTGATCTCCGCGCCAGACGTCTCAGCAGGATCACTGCCGGAGGCCAACCCGGGAGAGGACAATGCCACTCCAATGCTGACAACTTCTTCTGGAGCCTCAGTCTCGTCTACTACAGGCTCTTCAGTAGTATCACAACCACTGAGGGCTACGGTCAGAGCGACCATCGCCAAGCTTATTGACGATACCTTCAAACAACGCACCAGTTTTTTAGTCACGTACAGACACTAACCCAATAATTGCACCAACCCCAATGGCCGGGACCAAAAACATGTCGGTTCATAAGACCCCGGGTCGACTATTCTTGGGGCTTGATCGCTTGTGACGAACCAGGCATGTGCTTGATGGCGCGCTTGGCCATACAAAATAAGTGATATTGGTAGTCAAACCGCCCCAAAGCTGACCTGTGCCCAAAGCCGCCGTGCGTGCTTATGTCTGCATTCACCTGGAATTGTGGCGTCCGACAAGCAAGGTTAGAAACTTCATGAGATAATAGCCCTATGGGCGATGCGATATTAATGATTGAAATTCTGGTGTTAGGTGTCCTAATCATCGGATTTTTAGCACTCATGGTCACCCGTGGACAACAGCATGTGGTCAAACCCCTGGCTGAGCCACTGCCAACATTACCCCCGGTACTCTTACCGGAGGCGCAGGATGTTACCGCCCAAGATATTCAAGACATTCGTTTTGCAGTTGGACTGCGAGGATACCGAACCGACCAGGTCGACCAGGTACTAGCTCGACTTTCCACAGCGATCGAAATACGTGATCAACAGATCGCTGATCTACGCCAAGTCGCGCAAAATCCTCAACCCTATTCCAACGAATAATCCTCGAAAAATGTCGACCGTTCGCGTCGCGGCATAGACGCGTATAGAAAGGAACAGTAATGGCTGCAATGAAGCCTCGTACCGGCGACGGCCCAATGGAAGTTGTCCGTGAACAACGCAAACTCGTCATGCGTATTCCCACCGACGGTGGTGGACGTCTTGTAGTGGAACTCAACGATGAAGAAGCAAAGGAACTTAAAAACGCTCTATCTGGTGTTATCAACGTCAGCTAATAACTGTTCGCCCCTAGACCCGGGTGGCCAATAATAACCCTGTTCCGGTAGGCAGCAGTGTGGATGTACGCCAAACAGACGTGTCGTCACGAAGCGTGTTGCCAACCTCGCGAAGCATCACCGTGGACGCCTCTCGTACTGCTGGACGTGGTACCCGATCATGATCTAAAGCATCATGAATGATTACCATGCCACCGGAGCGCAGCACACGTGCTGCCTCGGTGACATGGTATTCCAGCAGCAGTGGATCTGCATCGATGAACACCAGGTCGTAGGCGGATGCAGACAGCTTGGGCAAGACTGTTCGACCGCGGCCGGCAATCAGCCGGGTCGTGGAGCTGGGATAACCATCAGCCACGAAAGCCTCACGTGCTGCACGTTGCGCCTCAGCGTCCGGATCTAATGAAGTCAACACAGCCCCGGCAGGTGCCCCTCGCATTAAAGCCAATCCCGAGACGCCGGCTCCGGTGCCTAACTCCACCATGGTTTGTGGTCTGGAAGCCGCGGCTAGGAACGTCAGAGTCGATGCGGTACCTTCAGATACCGGTGTGATTCCAAGTTCTGCTGAACGATCACGAGCCATCAACAACACATCATCTTCAATTGGACGTGCCTCGGCAAAAGCCCAGCTAGCGTATTTGCCGGTCTGTTGTGGGCTCAGCGCCTTCATAACTTGTCTACTCCCGTTGATCGTTGACGTCTGCGCGACATATGCTCACTACATTGTAAAGCCAGCCAGACACCGAATCGTATTCATGCCAAACAACCATTGACGTTTCAGAATATTCTCAGAATCTTTTGCCACAATGAGTGGAGTTTGGAATTATAGCTAGACGACGACTTAATCATGGAAGCGAGGACGTTGATGAGCAGAAGTCCATCGAACTTCGCTTTTCACCCCCGTTCCAAGTTCGACGCGTTCCTGGAAGGACAATTATCCTCGGCCGCAGACGAACGAGTCCGAGCACATCTTGCTGGATGCGACCAATGCGCTCAGGAAGTCGAACAACGTTGGTCTGCGCTGTCGGTTACGCAACAGTTAGAACGCTTATCCCAGGATGATACCTCCATACCCATCGTGCAGCAGCCTGCGGCTGTCATGGAGTCTAGCGGTGTAGCAGGCTGGAAATTTTTAGCGAGCGCCGGTGTCGTCGGATTGGTCATCGTAGGCGTCTTTGTTAGCCTGTGGATGCTTGGTGGAGATGAACGGGCGTATGAATCGGCTGATTCCACCTCACCTGCCCTGATTCCCGAAGAAATCGAAATCGTTCAGGCAGACCCACAAGACCTGATTCGGCCCACCCCCAGTGACGATTCGACTAAAGTGCCCACAGATTTCGGCACGTCACGTGCCCAACTGTCGTATAGCAGTGCGCCACTGGGTATCGACGGGACGCCGGTACGGCTGACCTCAGTGAGTGATCTCCGTGCAGCGGGTTGGACGATCCCACAATTCCGCGCTCTTGGCATGACCTTTGAATCAGCTGTCTTCGATGAAGAAGACGGACAAGTCTATGTAGTCTCGATCTTCAACGGCACGACTGTCGATAGCGAAGATCAAACCGTTGTGCGCGAATGCCGTGTCGAAAACGAAGATGGCTCCGTGACAGCCTGTAGCCGCTTGGACTTTACAAAATCAGCAGCCGACAAGGTTTCGCTTCCGGTTGCAGAAAACGTCTGGGTCTACACATATCCGGATGGTTCGTGGACAGCGTACATGTCGACCAATAAGTCCCAATATCGGGTCGATTCGACCTCTGAGGCAGATTATGCCGGCGGAATCATGTCGACCTTATATCTAGAAGAGAAATCTCGTCTTAGCTCCAGCACTGATCACGTTGAAGAAGGTGTCAGCCAGCGCTTCGAGCGCGGAGTAGAGCGGTTATTGGGCCGTTAGACGGCTTCCAGCAACCGCCGCCCAGCCCCGTTTCAGGTAAGCTGTAGCCAGTATGAACATCTTTGGTATTAATGGTGGCGAGCTGATCATTCTCATCGTGCTCGCCTTACTACTGTTGGGTCCCGAAAAGATCCCAGAGTACCTTCGGAAGCTGCGTGAATGGGTGCACAAAATTCGCGTGCTCGCTGAAGGTGCCAAAGAGCAGTTCAAGGAAGAAACTGGCACTGATTTTGACGAGGTCGACTGGAAGAAATACGACCCGCGCCAATACGACCCGCGTCGAGTTATCCGCGAAGCCCTGTCTGAACCGATCGAAGATCTGGAAGCGTCCATGCTCGATGCCAAGAGCACGGTGCAGGATGCCGCAGATACAGTGCTTGATAAACCCACCCCGCGTCCGGCGCTCACGCAAGCAGAAATTCTTGCGGCTGCTGTACCGATCGATCAGCTCGAGCAACAATCACAGTTTCCCGACCCGAGTAAACCGGCTGCTAGTCAGCAAACCATGCCTGATGCTGGAGAAATAACGCAACAAGCAGCTAGCCAGGCTGAACCGACTGCTACCGACCACCAGCGGACTGCAGGGATCGAAGGCAGACCAGAGACCGCGGAACCTGAGTCGGCTACCACACCGTTTGACTCAGAAGCTACTTAGGGGTCACCGGCAGCTTGCGTCCGGACAACCCTCGCGGTGTACCAGCTAATTGATCCACGATCATATTTAGTGCTTGACCAGCTGGCGCATCCGCGGACGTCACCACCGACGGGGTACCCGCCTCACTATCGGCTCGTAAAACAGGGTCCAGCGGAATGGAGCCCAGCAGGGGAACCTCTTGGTCCAATACTTGGCTCAGTCGGGTACTGACCGCTTCTCCGCCACCTGAACCGAAGACTTCAACGACGGTGCCATCGGGGAGAAGCATGGGCCCCATATTCTCAATGACCCCGGTGACCGGCTGATTCGTTTGAGTCGATAACTGCCCGGCCCGAGCAGCGACCTGTGCGGCGGTGTGCTCTGGAGTGGTAATGACTAACAATTGTGCATTCGGCAGCAACTGCGATGTGGAAATAGCAATATCGCCGGTACCGGGCGGTAGATCAATGAGCAGCACATCTAAATCGCCCCAGTAGACGTCGGTGACGAACTGCTCCAATGCACGATGCAGCATCGGCCCGCGCCAGGCTACCGGCTGATCAGACTCCAAGAACATCCCAATCGACATGACCTTGACGCCATAAGCAACCGGCGGCATAATCAAATCTTCAACCTTAGTGGGTTTGGCTGTGACACCAAGTAAGCCAGGAATTGAAAACCCGTGAATATCAGCGTCAATGAGTCCCACCGCAAGTCCGCGCTCGGCCAGCCCCACAGCCAAATTTGCGGTGATCGTGGATTTACCAACCCCACCCTTGCCCGATGCCACCGCATAAATCTGGGTTAGCGTGCCTTCCCCAAATGGGTTGCGCGGCCGCGAAGCAGTTAAATGCTGTTGCAGTGCCACCCGTTGTTCTGGCGACATCGTCGTCAAACGAACCGACACCTTGCCATCGACCAGCGGTTGTACAGCAGCTGCCACATCGGCATGAATCGTGTCTTGCATGGGGCATCCATCGATCGTAAGCCGGATGCTCACCGTGACGTTGTCACCAGAAAATTCCACGGCAGATACCATTCCCAGTGTCGTGATAGGTTTGCGGATCTCTGGGTCAATGACATCAGACAGGGCATGCCAGGCCTGCAGCTCACGGTCTGTAGTCGGGGTGGTATCTGGCCCGAGAATGCCACGTGGATAGAGCTCAGTAGTGCTGGACATGGGCTGGTTATTCTCCTTGCTCACAGCGCAATGTGGGCGGGATGGTGGAAAGTCTGGCTGACAGGGTAGAAAATGGACACTATGACTATGTTTGGCTCCGGAGCACCCATTGGATCACCACTGCCACAGGGACAACTGATTGGCAACTACCGTTCGTATGAAGCTGCGCTGTCTGCAGTGGATCGAGTCGTTGAAGCCGGGGTGGACCCGAGATTTCTTTCTATCGTAGGACGTGATCTGCGTTCGGTCTATCGGTTGCGTCACCGGCCAAGTTATGCCGCCGTCGCTGGACGAGCTGCGCTGCAAGGCGCATTTTTTGGCGTCTTTATTGGCCTGCTGATCTCCATGATGTCTGGCGGACAGGATTTGGCCATGACGATTGGGTCAACTGTGGTCATGGGCGCGGTGATATGGGTGCTGTTCGGCGTGATCGGTGAGATGATGCGTCGACGTCAATTGAAATATGCCATGATTCCTTCGATGACGGCGGTCAGCTACGATCTGGTAGTTGATAATTCTGTTGCCGGGCAGGTCAGTTCTGTGCTTGGCCCACAACCCACAGCAACCCCTTCACAATCGGCACCTGCGCCAACGCCCGAGCAGACCGAGCAGCCTGGAGCTGAGGCGAACGATCAGAACAACCGTGGCATCCCAGATCTACCCGATGGCCGCCCGCAGTACGGTGTCCGGGTCGATCCGACGCCGGACACCGATCAAGACTCAGACGACTCACAGACCCGCTAGCTGCGCCACAGATCTGCCATCCATGATTCGATGTCTTCAACAGTGCGCGGCAGGTGGGCAGATAGCGATTCAGCACCGTTGGCGGTAACTAGAATATCGTCTTCAATGCGAACCCCGATGCCCCGGTATTCTTCTGGAATCGCCAGGTCTTCATTCTTGAAGTACAGTCCCGGTTCGATTGTAAAGACCATGCCTTCTCGCAGGGGAGCATCCAGATACATTTCTCGACGTGCCTGAGCACAGTCGTGAACATCCAGACCGAGATGGTGTGAGGTGCCGTGTGGCATCCACCGACGATGATGCTGCCCGTCGCTCGAGAGGGCCTGTTCTACGGGTACCGGCAGCAGACCCCAGTCATGAAGGTGCTGGGCTAATACTTCCATGGCGGTGTTGTGGATATCGCGGAATAATACTCCAGGCTTGGCGATATATAGTGCAGCATCGGCGGCAGCCAGCACCGCGTTATAGATCTTAGCCTGAATTGGGGAGAATTTGCCGTTGACTGGAAGGGTCCGGGTGATATCAGCGGTATAGAGCGAATCAGCCTCGACACCGGCGTCAACTAACAACAGGTCACCCTCATTGACTTCGCCGGTGTTACGGATCCAGTGCAACACCGTGGCATTATTGCCAGCCGCAGCAATCGTGTCGTAGCCCAGATCATTGCCTTCCAACCGGGCGCGAGCAAAAAATGTTGTCTCAATGACGCGCTCACCGCGAGCGTGCTGGATAGCTTGCGGGATGGCTCGGACAATGTCTTCGAACCCACGGATGGTGGACTCTACAGAACCCCGCAATTCGGCGATCTCAAATTCGTCTTTGATCAACCGCATTTCGGATAGGAACTCTGCCAGCTCGCCGTCCATGGCATCGGAATGTTCAAGATCCACACCGGTATTAATGCGAGATGTATCGACCAATGCATCAAGATTCTGATCAGTTTCGCGAACCAACCGGATTCGCGTCCCGCCAAGCTCCACGACTCCGGCGTCAACCGTGACTGCGTATTCCAACTCGGACAGATCCTGAGTCGGAATATTTGTACGTTGGTGCAATTCTTTCAGCGTCGGTTGCGGGCCAACCCAGAATTCACCGGTCTTGGTGTTTGCATAGAATTCTTCAGAATCCCGTCCCGCCAGCGGCCGGAAGAACAGCGTGGCTAGGTGATTACTGCCGTGATCGCCGGTGCCTTCAGCAACAGGCTGCATGACCAATACAGCTTCTGGCTCATGATCAACGCCCAAACCGGTCAGATGGGCAAAGGCGGAATGGGGGCGGAAGCGGTAGTCGGTGTCATTGGAACGAACCTTGGGTGCGCCGGCAGGAATGACCAGGCGATCCGTCGGAAACCGCTTTGACAACGTGACGCGACGCTGTGCAGCATATGAGGCGGCAGTATCCGGTTGAAAATCGATGTCTTCGGTCTGTTGCCATTGAGAAGCCATGAACGCTTTGAAGGCGTCTGATGATGGACGATGAGACCGGTTTTCGACACGATCTTCAATGGGCTGATCTTGGGCAGCGGACTGTACGGCATCAGATGGTTGAGTCATACTTCCATCTTCCCATGATTGCCAAGACATTCGGTGTGCCACAGCGAAATTCGCGACGAGCTTGTGCACCCCCAGTTGCTTCACAAATGTTTGTGAGTGGCGTGAAGCTGCCAGATTCAGATGTGGACTAGTACAATGACGATTTATGGCCTTCGACATGCACACTCATTCGAATCTTTCGGATGGTACGACTTCGCCAGCGGATGTTGTCCGCGCAGCGGCAGATGCTGGGCTTGAAGGGGTTGCCATAACCGATCACGATACGACCGCTGGGTGGGAGCCTGCCGAAGAAGCCGCCCAAGAACATCAGATTGCCCTGATCCGAGGTATGGAATTATCCACGGTTTCTCGGGAGGGCATCGCTGTGCATGTACTGTCATATCTGCACGATCCGACCAATTTAGAGTTGTTGGCGGAGATCGCCAAGTCGCGCAATGCGCGCTATAAGCGAGCCAAACGAATGGCCATGCTGCTATCGGCGGACTTTCCGATCACATGGGAGTTAGTCAAAGCACAAACGACCGTGGAATCTACCATTGGGCGTCCGCATCTTGCTGACGCATTGGTGCAGATCGGTGCGGTGCCGAACCGATCTGCTGCATTTGATACGATCCTGCGGGGCGGGTCCAAATACTATGTGCCCCATTATGCCCCGGATCCGGTATTAGGCGTTGAATTGATTCGCAAAGCCGGTGGGGTACCGATATTTGCGCATCCGATGGCTAAAGTACGCGGTAGAACCGTCAGCAAACGCTTATTTGATGAAATGCTCGACGCCGGCCTGGCCGGGGTAGAAGTATATCATCGAGATAACAGCGGCAGTGGCAAAGAATGGCTCTTGGAATTCGCACGACGCCATAACCTGCTGGTAACCGGTTCCTCAGATTACCATGGCACCGGCAAGCCCAATCGTCTGGGCGAGCACGTGACCTCCCGGGAAACCGTGGAGGCCATCGAGGCCCAGGCGACGTCGGGCTATAAAGTTTTGTGGAACGGGGTCTAAACACCGACCAACGCGGCTGCTGGCAGTCGTTTGGTCATCACATCAATGGCTTGTGGATTCTGATCCACAAGCACATAGCGTCGTCCTAATTGCTGGGCGGCTGCGCCCAATGTTCCGGAGCCGGCAAAGAAATCGAGCACCCAGTCGCCACGTCGTGACGAAGCAGCAACCATCCGGCGCACCAGCCCAACAGGTTTTTGCGTTGGATAGCCGGTTTTTTCTTTCCCGGTGGGGGAGACGATCGTATGCCACCAGACATCGGTGGGCATTTTTCCGCGTTCCCGTTTTTCCGGTGTGACCAGTCCCGGTGCCATATAGGGTTCGCGGTCAACTTCTTCGGAGTCGAACCAGTATTTGGTTGGGTCTTTGACATAGACCAGGATGGTGTCGTGTTTCGCTGGCCAACGACTCCGGGATTTGCCGCCGTAGTCGTATGCCCAGATGATCTCATTGAGAAAATGATCGCGCCCGAAAATCATATCGAGCATGACTTTTGCGTAGTGTACTTCACGGTAATCCAAGTGCAAGTACAAGGTGCCGTCGTCGGCAAGGATCCGCCAGGCTTGTTCCAAACGTGGTTCAAGAAAGTCCCAGTAGTTGGTAAAGGCGTCATCATAAGACGCTAGTGCACCCCGTAGCGTCTCATATGAGTGGCCACCAAAACCGACCCGGTCGCCTTTGCCATTTGCTACCCGGACCGTCTTCATTTGGGTGCGGGACTGTGTACGCCCGGTATTAAATGGTGGATCAACATAGATCATGGTCACCGATTTATCCGGGACCGAGGTCAAGAATTCCATGTTGTCGGCCAGGATGATCTTATTGTCACCCGAAAAAATTGCGCTCATTGATGTTATGCGTCACCTTTTGAGCCGCGGTCGACTACCTGGCCGTTCTTCCGGCGTATGCGAGTGCGCTGACGACGTGGCTTCTGGGTTGATTGTGAAGTCGATTCTTGAGATTTCTCGGATCGGTTGGCTCGGGTGCGCCGACGTTGACGTCCCCGGTTGCGAGAATGACTTTCCCGACCGCGACCGCGCCGATTGCCGCGGCGTTTCTGATCCGGACCACCCAGTTCTTCTTGTTGCTCGGCGTCTAAACCGGCACGGGTACGCTGTGATTTTGGCAGCCGTCCCTTGGTGCCCTCCGGGATATCAAGGTCTTCATATAGGTGTGGGGAAGCCGAGTAGGTTTCAATTGGTTCGACCTGCTCGATCTCTAGGGCTTGGGCGATGAGCCTCCAGCGGGCGACGTCTTCCCAATCCACCAAAGTGACAGCGATACCCTTGTGTCCGGCCCGCCCGGTGCGGCCGACACGGTGCAGGTAGGTGTTTTCGTCTTCGGGGGCTTGGAAGTTGAATACGTGGGTGACGTCGTCTACGTCGATACCACGGGCGGCAACATCGGTGGCCACCAGCACATCGATCTTCCCGTTACGGAAGGCCCGTAGAGCTTGTTCCCGGGCGCCTTGGCCGAGGTCACCGTGGAGTGCCCCGGCGGCGAAGCCACGGCGTTCCAGTTCTTCAGCCAGCCGTGCAGCGGTGCGTTTGGTACGGGTGAAGATAATGGTTAGACCGCGCCCGCGTGCCTGTAAGCAACGAGCGATGAGCTCATCTTTGTCCATGTGGTGCGCACGGTATACCAGCTGGCGGATATCGCGCTTGACCAGCGAGTCATCTTCGGGGTCGGATGCTGAGATATGGGTGGGTTGGACCATGTAGCGCCGCGCCATGGTAATGACGGCGCCTGGCATGGTGGCCGAAAACAGCATCGTCTGGCGCTGTTCGGGTACGGCTTCTAACAGGGTTTCCACATCCGGGAGGAAGCCCAGGTCTAACATTTCATCGGCTTCATCAAGTACCACGGTACGGATTTGTGATAAATCCAGGTGGTTTTGTTTCATCAGGTCAATCAGCCGCCCAGGTGTGCCCACGATGACGTCGACGCCTTTTTTCAGGTCGCCTATCTGTGGTTCGTAGGCTCGACCACCATAGATTGAGCCAATGCGCGCGGAAATGTGTTTGGCTGCACCTTCTAAATCTTTGGAGACCTGGACTGCGAGCTCACGGGTGGGGGCCACGATGAGAGCCTGCGGCGCCCCAGGAATGGCGAGATCCTGGTACCCGTCATCTTTGGGGCCCAGGACCTTATTGAGTACCGGTAGGCCAAAACCGAGGGTCTTGCCCGTGCCGGTTTTCGCCTGACCGATAATGTCATGATTATCCAACGCAATAGGTAGCGTCATGGACTGGATGGGAAATGGATGTTCAATTCCTTGATCGGCCAGTGCTGCAACGATTTCGGGTCGTAAGTCGAAATCTGCAAAGGATTCTTGATTGGTATTTGTCACGATCGAATAAGTTCCTTAAAGCTCGGTTTCAACACCTAGTGGTGCTTGCGGAGCCGATCGTGGATTAGTCAAAAGTAACAGATACGCGTACACGTACGACCGGTCATCCGGAGTGAAGTTCATCAGATCCAAACATATGGACCAGTATCCAAGTCTACCTGGTGGAAGGGTCGGTGAATTCTAACCGGCGATAAAACCGACGCGACGTGCAGTAGCGTCACCTATTTCAACGTAACCAAGGACGCCGGCTGGGACAATAATGGTGCCACCTTTGTTGTCGGTTAGTTCGAGGTTGGCGTTATCGTTGACTGCGGCGCGCACTTTTTCCGTGACATCTTCTTTCGACATCTCGGTTTCGAATGTGATCTCGCGGGCAACGTTCTGGATGCCAATACGAATTTCCACGGGTAGTCCTCCTAAAACATGGGTGTTCATGGTGGGTCTGTCATCAAATAGCTTAGATCAGTTTGTTCGTGAAATAGCATAGCTTGATGCTCGCTACGCTGGGGGATGATTGGATACATCAAATCCGATGCTGCCATAAGCGACGAATCGACACGTATGCTCCACCGCGGTGTCTAACGGAATATTTGGGTGCGTTGCGGTCTGGCCGCAATATTCTTCAGCCCACCGGGTGGCCATGAATAAGACACTGGAGGCAATACCGCGGGTAATAAACCGTGAACAGTCGACATCCAGAATCGAATTATCCAGGATATACGGGGAGACGAATTCCACTAACTCGCTGAGGAAATGTTCCACGCGTTCTTCCAGCTCGTTGGGATTGTCCATCGAGGTATCCAGCAATAATCGGTAATGTCCACGGGGATTTGCGGTGAACTCGAAGACGCCGTGCACGGCCCGATAGGCGATGTCTTCATCTGCGGTCGGGGAATCCGGATCAACGGTTTGTATTGCGCTGGTGATGCGATTGCGCAGCGTGTCGAGCTGGCTGTCGATCAGCGTGAAGAATAGATCGCGTTTATTTGCAAAGTGTTGGTATAGCACCGGTTTGGAGACCGCCGCACGTTGGGCAATGTCGTCCATTGTGGTTTGAGCGTAGCCACGCTCGGCGAAGACATCCAGCGCCACATCGATTAATTGGGCACGCCGTTGGTCGCGCGGTAGGCGAGTCTGGGGCGCAGTAGTCTTCGACATTTTCAGCTTCCTGTTCTGGGCTGCTGCGTATGGGCTACCACGGCGGGCGGCTAGGCGGTGCGTTGTTCTGCTGCGCTGGTGTCCAGCTGTGCCGCAGCTTCGGTATTGGTGCGGCCAGTGTGCTGGCGATCTTTGGTAGCTTCTGCTACATCCAAACCGAACACGGTTTCCAGGGCTGCCTCATATTCTTCAAGCGTGCCATTGGCTGCAGCTTGTCGAGCACGCACGGTGGGTTCGTGCAGAATCTGACGCACCATGCGGCGCATGGCCAGTTTAACTTCTTCAGCGGCGGCAGTGCAGCCGTGTCGATCTTGCACACGGGCCATTTCTTCTTCCAGCACAGCCATCGTGTGACCACGCAGGGTGACAATTGCGTCAGCTGCTGTGCGTTCGCGTTTTTCTGTTAGGTAGTCATCTACGGCTTGGTCGACCAGCTGCTGTGCCTGGGTGATCGAGGCTTGCTGTTCGGTCGGGGCGGCCATTTTCACCGACTCTAAGGTGATGAGATCAACGGCTGGCAGATCGCCGATGGCCGGATCAAAGTCGTGCGTCAGGGCAAGGTCTAATACGGTGAGCCGGTGGGTTGCGTCTTCACGTAATTTTTCTAATTGAGTGGCACTTACGGTACGTTCGCCACCGGAAACACCAATGAGGACATCGGCTTCTGCAAAGGCGCCTTGAACATCTGAACCGCCCAGGGCCATGGCCCATCCGCCGCGATCTTCGACGAACTGTTGGGCGCGACCAGATGATGAGTGCACCGCGACATTCTTAGCGCCGCGGGCTTCAAGCTGAGCCAACGTGGTGCCGGCATAAGCGCCAGTTCCGACCAGCAGAATGTTGGCATCTTTCCAGAAGCGCTGTGCCCCGACAACTGAAGTCCCGGCACGTAATTCCGTGGCTAAATCCAAAGCAACCGAGACGATGGAGCGGCCGGTTGCGCCTAATGCGGTTTGGGCTCCGATGTCTTTGGCGGTGCGGGTAGCGGTTTCAAAAAGTTTCGTGAGCGTACCCGTAGTGTGCCCGGCTTCACGAGCTTCAGACAGCGCGCGCCGGACCTGTCCGGCAATTTCTCGTTCACCTACGACCGCGGACTTTAGTCCCGAGCCAACTTCAAAGAGGTGTCGCACAGCAGCATCATTACGGTAGAGCTTGAAGGCTGTGGCAACGTCGTCATATGGCATACCGGTGGTTTCGGCAATGGTGTGCAAAATCGCTTTGGATGCCTGTTCAACATTTTGCGGGGATCCTGCCTCGGCGTAGATCTCGACGCGGTTGCAGGTCGATAGTGTCACAACGCCAGACACAGTGCCACTAGAGATCGTTTCGGAGACCTCCGCAGAGCCGCTAGCTAACTGCGCCACCGTCTCGAGGTCCAACCAGGTGTGCGCTGCGACTAATGAAAACATCACCACAATGCCTCCCATGGTACGAAATTTGGGCGCCGGAACAAAATGCACCCGACGGTTTCGCTGTTGGGGTGATCAGACCGATTGGGAGGACACGTACAGGCAATGGCATTGGGTTGCTGGAATAATGAACTGTTATGACCAAAGCGTTTTCTCAGTCTCCGGCCCTGCCGGCAACCCACCCACTCATAACCGACGACGCGGAGCGCTCGACCGCGGAGTCCGCGCTGATTAAAGGTTATCGAGGTCAGCAGGGACATCGTCGACCAGTCTGGTTCATGCGCCAAGCTGGCCGCTCGTTACCGGAGTACCGGAAATTGCGCGAGGGTACGACCATGCTGGAATCGTGCCTGATCCCCGATATGGCATCAGAAATTACCCTGCAACCAGTTCGTCGTCATGACGTTGATGCTGCGATCTTCTTTTCCGATATTGTCATCCCCTTGAAACTGGCCGGCATTGGTGTCGAAATCCAGCCCGGCGTCGGTCCGGTTCTGGATGCCCCGATCCGCTCAGGCGAAGATATCAATAACCTGCCGGAACTGACCGACGACATATTTGCGCCCATCACCGAAGCGGTCAAACTCACTGTGGCTGAACTGGGCCCTCGTCCGCTGATCGGTTTCGCCGGCGCCCCATACACGGTGGCCGCCTATATGGTGGAAGGGCGTCCGTCACGTGACCACCTTGGTCCGCGAACGATGATGCACAACGACCCGGAATCTTGGGACAGGCTGATGGCCTGGGCCGCCGAAGCCTCTGGGCGCTTCCTGCGAGCACAGATCATGGCAGGTGCCTCCGCGGCGCAACTTTTTGATTCCTGGGCAGGTTCGCTGTCTCGTGCGAACTATGAAACCGGAGTAATGCCATACTCCAAGCAAGCCATCGAACACATCTCAGATCTAACCGGTCCGACCGGCGTTCCGCTGGTGCACTTCGGTACCGGTACTTCGGAGATCCTGGATCTGATGCGTGACACCGGTGCCTCCGTCGTCGGAGTCGACTACCGACTGCGTCTGGACGAGGCAAACCGCCGGCTGGCCAATACCCCCGGACCGGATGGGCGTACGACGGTGCCGCTGCAGGGCAATATTGACCCGGCGCTGTTGGCTGCGGACTGGAGCGTGCTAGAAGCCCACGTGCGTGACGTTATTACTCAGGGGGCTCAAGCCCCAGGCCACGTATTGAACCTTGGTCACGGTGTGCCCCCAACCACCGATCCCACCGTACTGACACGTCTGGTGGAATTCATTCACTCGATCGATTACTAAATGCCTCACGTAGTTGTCATTGGAGCCGGGATCGCCGGGTTAACCGCAGCCTATCGCGCGGTCAACGCCGGGCACCACGTGACGGTGCTCGAGGCCGCGTCCACCGCCGGCGGGGCCATCGCCCCGGCCACCTTTAAGCTGCCCGAAGGCCCGCTGACCGTTGACGCCGGTGCCGAAGCTTATGCATCCCGATCAACCCAGATGACCCAATTACTCTATGAGCTCGGTCTGGCCAATCAAACGGTGACCCCAAACCCGGACGGCTCCTGGCTCTATCTGCCCCAGACCGGTGCGGTACCAGCACCCAAACTCGGCATGTGGGGGATTCCCGGTGATCCAACAGCTGCCGAAGTGGTCCAGGCACTCGGCACCCAGGCGGCAGGACGTGCCGCAGCCGATTTGACGACGCCCATGACTACCTGGGCTCAACGTCGCGCCCAAGGCCAGCCAATCACCGTAGGGGAACTCGTAGCCGACCGGTTCGGCCCCGTGGCATTGGAGCGACTTGTCGCCCCCGTGGTGGCAGGTGTGCACTCGGCCGATCCGCATGAGCTCGACATTGACAAAATTGCCCCCGGTCTCCTGGACAAAGCCATCCAGCGGGACTCAGTGGCCAGGGCCGTCACCGATATGCGGGCTGCTGCACCGCCCGGTGCGGCGGTCAAAACCCTACCCGGTGGGATGCATCGACTTATCGAAGCCCTACTGGATGCCCTGAGTGACCGCGCCGAGATCCGGTTTGAAACGCGCGTGACCGCACTGGATCCGGCAACACGCACTGTGACGACTCAAACTGGTCAACGGCTGAGCGCAAACCAGGTGATCCTGGCGGTGGATGCGCCCAGCGCCTACGACCTGCTATCGTCCAGCACCCAGCTGACCCAGCGACCTACCTACGGCACCGGGGTGGCAATCGTCTTACTTATCGTGGATGCTCCCGGTTTGGATGTGCACCCTCGTGGTACCGGGATGCTGGTATCACCTGCTGTTACGGATGTCCGGGCCAAAGCCGCAACCCATGTGACAGCAAAATGGCAGTGGGCTGCCCAGGCTGCCACGAGTCTGGCAAAGCATCGTCACATCATTCGGTTGAGCTACGGCAGAATTACTGATCCGACGGACGGTTCAGCCCCTGGACATGACACCGCAGACGCTGACCTGCTAGCCATGGCAGCCACAGATGCCTCCGCCATATTCGGTCTAGAACACCAGGAACTGAATGCAGGACTTATCGCCTCCAAAATTATCCGGTGGCGTCGTGCCATGCCACTGATCACACCTGAGAACACGTCCCGTATTCGCGCAGTACAAGAAGCCGCGCGCGCCACCAATTGGATTCAGGTGACCGGGGCGTGGTTTGCTGGAACGGGATTAGCCGCAATAAGCCAGCATGTAACAGGACTACCGTTGAATCCGCTACAGTAAGTTCTACGTCGTGTAGAACAATGAAGTTCACGCAGCATGAAGGAGCAGAAGTGACTGAAGAAACCAAAGTCGTCCAAGGCGAAGAATCCGCAACCAGCTGGTTCACCACCTACACCGTATTCGCACGGGATAACGATGCCCCAGCCAAATCTGACGCGGATATCGCAAGGGACAACGAAGCCTTTGCCAAGCTGGTGGATCAACTGGCCGAACAGGGCGTGACGGTCCGAGGACTCTACGATGTTTCGGGTATGCGGGCCAAAGCCGACATCATGGTATGGATGTGGTCTAAATCCCCAGAAGCCCTGCAGGATGCGATCCGTCAGGTGCGCCGTTCGGGGCTGCTTTCGGGCACAACTTTGGCCTTCACCGCCATGGGTGCTGATCGCATGGCAGAATTCAACCCCGAACACGTGCCCGCCTTCACCGAAGGCCGCAAACCACGCAAATGGTTGTGCTTCTACCCATTTGTTCGGTCATATGACTGGTACACCCTGGATCCTAAAGAACGCGCCCGTATGCTACGCTCCCACGGTGAACTCGGTCAGGACTTCCCGGAAGTGTGGGCCAATACAGTTTCCGCATTCGGTCTTAACGACTGGGAATGGCTGCTGGGTCTAGAATCTCCCCGCCTGGACCGTCTGGTCGACATGATGCGCGCGCTGCGCGATAATGAAACACGCCACTATGTGCGCGAAGAAGTGCCCTTCTACACCGGGCGCTACATTGAAATTGACGAAGTTGCAGAGGTGCTGGCCTAATGGCCTACCGTATTGGAACCCGCGGCTCCGCATTGGCTACCACACAAACTCAGTGGGTGGCCAATGCGATGACGACGGCGGAGACCGGATTTGAACAGGTCATCATCAAAACCAAAGGCGATGTGACCACCGGATCGCTGGCAAATCTGGGCGGCACCGGCGTCTTTGCCACTGCACTGCGCCAAGCCGTGATCGACGGCGAGGTTGACCTGGCCGTGCACTCGCTCAAAGATCTGCCGGCAAAACAACCCGCAGAACTGCGCATCGCCGCGATTCCAGAACGTGCTGATTATCGCGACGCACTGTGCGCCGCTGATGGGATGACCCTCGACACCCTCCCCAAGGGCGCCAAAATCGGCACCGGCTCGCCACGCCGCGTGGCCCAGCTCCTAGCACTGCGCCCAGACCTGGAAATGGTCGACATTCGCGGCAACGTTCACACCCGGCTGGCGCGAGTCAAAGGCTATGAACACCACCACGACAACGCACCGGCCGCAGCGGGTGCACCCAAGGGCGACTTGGACGCCGTCGTATTAGCCTGCGCCGGCCTGGACCGATTGGGTTTACAATGGGCGATCACTCAGCGCATCGACTCCGAGATCATGCTGCCGGCTCCTGGTCAAGGCGCGCTTGCGGTGGAAGTCTCGGCCGAAAAAACTCTCGATGCCCCACTGGCCACCGCGCTAGCCGAGCACGATCAGCTCGCCGCCCGCCTCGAAGCCACCGCAGAACGTGCCCTGCTTGAAACTCTTGAAGCAGGTTGCGCCGCACCCCTGGGTGGTCTGGCACACCTCAGCGGCACCAGTCTGCGACTGGATGCAATCGTTGCGGCCATGGACGGTTCCAAAACCATCCGCCGAGAAGCCAGCACGACCATCGCGCCGGAAGCCATCACCGATGCCACCCTGGACACCGCCTACCAGTTGGGTGTTGACGTCGCCAAGATGATGCTCGTTGATGGCGCCGACCTGTTGCCACCGGGACCTGCACGCGGCAATCGATGAGAGTCATTCTGACCCGCCAACCCGCCCAGGCCGGCCACATTGAGGCCGGCCTGCAGCGGTTGGGATATCACCTAGGGTTTCTGCCGCTCACTGACTACCAGCTACCCGAGAATCTCGCGGCGCTACAGGCCATGGTCACCGGACTCCACGCCGGTACCTGGGACCAAGTGGTACTCACCAGTCCCAATACCATCCGCGCCCTGGTCAAATTAGGCTGGGATCCGGCGGTTACCGAAACACACACGACCATCGCCGTCACCGGCCCCGGCACGGCCCGGGTCTTGCACAACCACGGGGCGACCAAAACCCCCTGGATGCCCACCGATGATGCTTCCGCCCAGGGCATTCTGACCCAATTTCCCCGCGGACCGGGCCGCCTGGCACTGCCCCAGAGCCAAGCCGCCGGTCGTGCCATGACCCAGGGGCTGACCCAACGCGGCTGGGATGTCACCCATGTTGTGGCCTACCACACCGTGAGCTACCCCGCTGCACCTCAGCGGGCCATATTGGCAACCAGCAACGGTGTGCTGACACCCACCAACCTCACCTGCCACGACGTCGTCGTACTGACCGCACCCAGCGCCGCATCCCGCTGGGCCCAAATCGCAGTCGACGTCGCAGCGGTCATTGCCATCGGCCAACCCACCCGTCGCGCCGCTGAACACCACCGTATTGACCTTGCCGCTACTGCAACCTCACCCGATGCCACCGGCATCGCCCAAGTTCTGCACCGTTTGTAGAATCCGAAAGGACCCCAATGTTCCCGCACCGCCCACGCCGCCTGCGCCAATCAGCCCCCATGCGCAACCTGGTTGCCCAGAATCGTCTGGCCCCGGCCGATCTCATCCTGCCCGTCTTCGTCAAAGAAGGCGCCCAACAGCCCATCGATATTTCCTCCATGCCCGGCGTCCAACAGCACTCCATGGACTCGCTAAAAGCTGCCGCTCACGACGCTGCTGCCGCCGGAGTCGGTGGCATCATGCTATTTGGCGTGCCCGAAACCCTCGACGCCCAGGGCAGTGCGGGGGTAGATCCCAACGGCATCCTCAACGTCGCCATCCGGGAAGTAATCGCTGAAGTCGGCAACGACATGGTGGTCATGTCCGATACCTGCCTGGACGAATTCACCGACCACGGCCACTGCGGTGTACTTGATGCCGCCGGCAACGTGGATAATGATGCGACCAATGAAATCTATGCCAATATGGCTCTGGCACAGGCCGAGGCCGGTGTGCACGTCGTGTCCCCATCGGGCATGATGGACGGTCAAGTCGGCGTCATCCGCGAGGCTTTGGACGAAGCCGGATACACCAACACCACCATCCTGGCCTACTCGGCCAAATACGCTTCCGCATTCTACGGGCCCTTCCGTGAAGCCGTGGACTCAGCACTGACCGGGGATCGCAAAACCTACCAAATGGACTCGGCCAACCGCACCGAAGCCATTTTAGAAACCGAACTCGACATCCAAGAAGGCGCCGATATGGTCATGGTCAAACCCGCCATGAGCTACCTAGATATCCTGCGCGACGTCGCCGACATGTCCCCGGTCCCGGTTGCTGCCTACCAGATCTCGGGTGAATACGCCATGATCGAAGCCGCCGCCGCCAACGGTTGGATCGAACGCGTGCCAGCCATGCTCGAGTCCTTGACCGCGATCCGCCGCGCCGGTGCCCAAAACATTCTGACCTATTACGCCACCGAAGCCGCCCGACTACTTGCCTAGGAGACTTGCATGACAACCAATCAACAAGCCTTTGATACCGCCCGCGCCATTATTCCCGGCGGAGTGAACTCCCCGGTGCGCGCCTTTGGCTCCGTTGGTGGCACCCCCGCCGCCATGGTCAAAGCCTCGGGACCGTACTTGACCGATGTGGAAGGCAAAACCTACGTGGACCTCGTCGGCTCCTGGGGGCCGATGCTGCTGGGACACAACCATCCCGCCGTCGTTGAAGCCGTGCACACCGCGGTGGACGCCGGACTGTCATTTGGCGCCTCGACACCAGGTGAAGCCAAACTGGCCGAACTGATCGCCCAGATTATGCCGGTTGAACGCGTGCGTTTTGTCTCCACCGGCACCGAAGCCACGATGACGGCGATTCGTCTGGCCCGAGGCGCCACGGGCCGCAATCTGATCATCAAATTCGCAGGCCTCTACCACGGCCACTCCGATGGCCTGTTGGCAGCCGCCGGATCCGGTCTGGCCACCCAGGCCCTACCCGATTCTGCAGGGGTCCCCGAAGCTATCACCAGTCAAACCCTGGTCTTGCCCTATAACGACGAAGAAGCCGTCAAACAGGCCTTTGACACCTACCCCGACCAGATCGCCGGGATCATTACTGAATCCGCACCAGCCAACATGGGTGTGGTCCCACCAAAACCAGGCTTCAACACATTCCTGCGTGACATCACCACCCAACACGGTGCGGTGTTGATTATGGACGAAGTCCTCACCGGATTCCGTGCCAGCGCCCAGGGCGGATGGGGCTTAGAACACGCTGACTGGACACCGGATCTGTTTACCTTTGGCAAGGTTATCGGTGGGGGACTTCCCGTAGCATCGGTTGCCGGTACAGCCTCCGTCATGGATCTGCTGGCACCTGTCGGTCCGGTTTATCAGGCAGGGACCCTATCTGGAAACCCCATTGCCATGGCTGCCGGCTACGCGACCCTGACCAACGCCACCGATGCAGTCTATGCCACCATCCAGCAGCGCTCGACCCAGCTACAAACTATGGTCGGCGACGCACTGAATGCTGCCGGAGTCAACCATTCGATCCAAAATGCCGGAACCCTATTCTCGATCACCTTTGGCACCGCCAACACCCCGGTCATCGACTATGCAACGGCCCAGGCACAAGAAGCCTTCCGCTACGGACCGTTCTTCCACGCGATGCTAGACCACGGGGTCTACTTGGCACCGTCAGTCTTTGAGGCCTGGTTTATCTCCGCAGCCCATGACGACGACGCCATGCAGAAAATCTCCGATGCCCTACCTGCCGCAGCCCAGGCAGCAGCGGCCGCCACCGCCTAAACCTTCGTTACACAACATCCGCTGAGAGCCCCAGCACCGGGGATTTCAGCGGATGTTGTCGTTTCGACGTTCCGACTAGGAACAACGACGGCGGGCATCCTAGAGACCAGCTGGATAAGCGGCTGGAGCCTGTTGAAAGTCGTGAAAAACCGTTGTAACCCCAAGTACTGGCGCGTAGTCTGATCCCTATACGACCTCCCTATTATTACCAACACATTGGAGACGGGATGGGCAACAGCGCAGGACAATTAGCAGTCCTAGCAGCAGGATATTTGCTGGGACGTTCAAAAAGCATGAAAACCGTACTGATGGTTGCCGGCGGTGTAGTTTATGGGCGCCTAACAGCCACACGTGACCAAACCAACGATTCTTCCGGCTCGCTACTGAGCGGGTTCACTAGCTCGGCAATAGCTGACACAGCACGCGATGCTATTACCTCCAGCGCGATCAAGGGCATGGAAACGCTCAATCGGAATCTGCAAAACCGATCCGAAGCACTGCGCGGCAGCGCTAAGGAACAATCGGACGACAACAATGAAGCAGACGTTGACGACGCCGAAGCTACCGAAGAAGAGACCACCCAGGCGACCAAGAGCGGAGAGAGCTGATATGGCAGACACTTCGAAGAAATCTGGCCAATCAGCATCATCCGGCTGGGGAGACTTTTTCCAAGCACTTCCATTGGATGAGTTGAAACATAACCTCACCGATTATGCCAGCGCATGGGGCGAAAACGCGATTAAAGGCCTGGGCGATAAGGTCAGCGGACTCTTTGACCGCATTGGTTCCGGTGACAGCCCCGTGGGCAAAGCCGCCAAAAAGGGTGCCGAGAAACTCGCCGACGGCAAATCCCCGGTGACGGCAGGCCTGGCTGGTGCGGCAACCGGGGTGAAAGAACAGGTCAAAGACGTCTTCACCGGTGGCGCTAGCAGTGCTGGCGGAACAAGTAACGCCGATGGTGACGACAAAGTCACTAATATCGTGGAATCTGTGGACGTGGGCGTGCCCATCTCGGTTGCCTACAATCAATGGACCCAGTTCCAAGACTGGACCGAGTTCATGAAGAAGATCGAAAACGTCGAACAGGAATCCGATGAGAAGATCAATTTCCAAGGCCAAGTCTTCCTATCGCACCGGACTTGGGAATCGACCATCATCCAGCAGATCCCCGATGAGCAGATTGTGTGGCGCTCCACCGGCGAAAAAGGTCACCTCGACGGAGCAGTCACATTTCATGAAATAGGACCACGCCTGACGCGCATCCTGGTGGTCGTGGAGTACTACCCGCAAGGCTTCATGGAGAAGACCGGCAATATCTGGCGCGCGGTCGGACGTCGTGTCCAGGTTGAGCTCAAGCGATATGTTCGCCAAGTCATGACCTCCACCATTCTTGATCCAGACGCCGTTGAAGGATGGCGTGGAGAAATTCGCGATTCCGAAGTCGTTCGCACCCACGAAGAAGTCGTTGAAGAAGAACAAGCCCGAGCTGAACAAGAGGAAAACAATGAAAATGCTTCAGAGCAGGAAAGCCAAACAGATGCTGACGGCGATACCACGTCCGAGGCAGAAGATGCTACCGAATACTCCGACGCTGCAGCAGATAGCGACGAAATCGCAGACTACGACGAAGAATACGTAGAAGACGAACCCGTTGAAGACTACGAGGACATCGAAGACGAAGATGAAGAATACGTAGACGAGGAACCCGAGGAAGAAGAATTCGTTGAAGAAGACGAATTCGAAGACGAGCCCGTTGAAGATGAAATAGCTGAAGTCGAAGCCGAGGATGAAGAGGACCTCGAAGAAGAACCTCCCGAAGACGAAGAAGTCGAGGAAGAATCCATCGACGAGGTCGAAGAACCTGTTGAAGAATCCGAATCTGACGATGACGAAGTCTCCGAAGACGAGGATGAAACAGTGGAGGACGAGCCGAAGAAAAAACCGGCGAAGAAAACTCCTAACAAATCGAGCGGCTCAAAAACTTCTACGAGGTCCTCGAAACGATCTACCACTAGCACGAGCGCAAAGCGTTCGTCGTCAAGGAACCGTCCCAACAGGGCCAAATCTTCCGGCGGTACCAAGAGTTCGCGTTCCAACAGTGGGAAATGAAGCTCTACCGCTCAAGGAAGCAACAAAACATCGAGTCGATCCACTGGCCAAGCAAAGAACATAAGGAGCCCCCGATCTACCAGCACAGGCAAGACCCAAAAAGTAGTTGATCGGCACCTATGTCAGCCGATCCAACTGAGAAAGGCAGACACCCATGACCACCACTCCAACACGGCGTTCCCAAGGCAGCTACGTGGATCGTCCCTCCTCGAGCTCGCTGGCCGACGTCGTAGAACTCATTTTGGACAAAGGGCTTGTCATTGACCTTTATGTTCGAGTCTCACTCGTCGGGATTGAAATCCTGACCATCGACGCCAGAATCGTCATCGCCAGTGTCGATACGTATCTACGATTCGCTGAAGCCACGAATCGGTTAGATCTGACCCAACAAGGCGGAAAAGATCTTACCGAAATGATGGAAGGTATCACAGAGAGCGGTTCCAAAGGAAAAGTTGGCGGCGCCCTAGAAGGCGTGAAAGAGGCCTTCACTTCGGATGATGATGAAAAAACCGAAAAACCGAAGAGAACGGCAACCCGACGACAAAAGCAATCCTCTGATTAACGAGGATTCCGGACAGGAACCCGATGACAACCGAGGCCGAACATGACCAGTTGTATGTGTACGGTATTGTAACTGAAAACACCACACTGCCCGCCGGGCTGACCGGTGTCAGCCAAGGTGCCGTCAACACCACCACCCACGGACCGCTTGCAGCCGTCGTGACACACCTTAACGATGAAGACGAACTGGGCACCCCCGATAATTTATTAGCACACAGTACGGTGCTGGATGCCATTGCTGAACACCTCACGATTCTGCCAATGGCTTTTGGGACCGTTGCACCATCAGAGGCTGAGCTTCGGGAAGCCATTCTGGGACTCAACGAGGCTGAATATCTTGAAGCCCTCAAACGGTTATCTGACTCGGTGCAATATACGGTCCGAGCACGGTATATTCGCGATGCCGTGTTAGCGGATCTCATCGAAGACGATCCCCAGGTGGCCAAGCTTCGAGAAACGATCGCTGGCACTACGGAAGATGAAACCCGAGCGGAACGTATCGCCCTGGGGGAGCTGGTGGTCGAAGCCTTTGGCAGTATCCGGCCGGTGCATGCCCAGCACATTATTGATGCGGTGAGCCCAACCGTGGAAGATATCCAAGAACATGAGGGTGGGCAGGTTGAAGACGTCGTCGAAATGGCCGTCCTGGTGAACAGGGAGAGGGTATCGGAATTTGAAGCCGCCCTGGAAGTGGTGGCACAACAACTGCACACTCGGATCAATTTCCAATTAAACGGGCCTCAGGCTCCCTACGATTTTGTTGTCGAATAAATCAGGAGGGCAGCCATTATGGGACTATTCTCAGGGATTTTCTTCGGCCCCGTCAAAGGCACAATCTGGATTGCCGAACAACTTAAGGAAGAGGCAGAACGGCAATATTACGACCCTGCCTCGATACGTCGCCAGCTGGAAGACGTTGCCCAGGCCCGCCAAGACGACAGAATCACCGCTGAGGAAGCCACTAGTTTGGAAACTGAACTCATCCAACGACTGCTCACGGCACACCAGCGCGACTCCGAGTAGTCTCCCGGGTCCCACAGGCAGCAGAAAGCAATTCACCATGACTGAACAACAGAAAGCTACAACGACATCCAGTTCCTCATCCGGGACCTCCCGACGCATAAAGTCTGCTGCTAAGGAATCCTCGAATCGGGAAACAGCCACGAAGAAGCAACCCCAATCGCAGTCATCCGAAACCGCCCATAAACGTCGTCCGAAGCCAAAAATTGCTGCAAATAAGGCCGTCGTCGCTGCGATGAAACAACTCCAAATGTTGACAACCCGCACACCAGAGTCCGTGGTGGGCGTGACACCCCACCGTACCGGCTGGCGAGTAACCATTGAGGTTGTGGAATCAGCACGTATCCCAGACAGCGCAGACATTATGGCCGAATATGAAGTAGATATCGACGGTAGTGGAGAACTGGACGCGTATTGGCGAAAATCTCGGTACTTCAGAGGTCGCCCCCAAGCGGAATGACCTATAACCCACGTTCAGAAAGGGGGAATCACATGACCGTTGCACGAAGCGGCAATAGTGGAGGCATGGAGCCACAGCGTAGTCGCGAAGGCACGTTGATGCACGTGGTTGAAACCCTTCTGGACAAAGGACTCGTGCTCAACGCAGACATTATGGTGTCAGTGGCAGGAGTGGAACTGCTGGGTATTAGGATTCGGGCTGCACTGGCGTCATTTGAAACGGCTGCACGGTATGGACTCGAATTCCCGGCCGGTACGAATACCGAAACGGTCGCCTGGCAAAGCGCGGTCGAAGCCAAAGAAACCTGTCCCAGCTGCCAGAAAGTTTCTTCGGTTTCCCAATTGCTTAATGAATTTTGTCCATGGTGCGGCTGGCAATCAGCTCAGGCTCTCCAAAACGTCGAACCAAACACCGAAGAACACATGGTGGAGGGATCCTCTAAGGACCGACAGGAAAATCCTCGGGAGCAGTCATGACGAACCCGACTTTTCGTCCGCCTGAACAATCTGTGCCGATGGAACCCACCCGCAACCCTGAGGTCTCACTGTCAGACTTGATTACCGTGCTGCTCGATAAGGGCACCTATCTTAATGTTGACCTCATCATCTCCGTGGCAGACATTCCACTTATTGGAGTGAATCTGCGCGCGACCATTGCGGGAATGGAAACCATGCTGGAGTACGGCATGATGCGAGACTGGGATGAAAAGACCCGAGCATGGGTCCGGAGGTCTGTTGCCCGACATTTCCCATTAGACGAAGGCGAAGAAGTCGTGGCCAAAATGGCCGGCGGGTATTTTCATGAAGACTGGCCCAAAACCTGGCGTCCTGGCTCCGTATACATTACGAATCAACGACTGGTCGTGTTTCGGCGTGACCCCAAAGAGATCTTATGGGAAACACAATTAGCACATATCAACGCGCTGCGGTTATCTGATGAGAAGACTATCGGTGCAGAGATTCGAACACGGCTTTTGGTCGATACCGCTGACGGCGTTACCACCATGTTGTCAGCCTCCGCACCGGACCGAATCCGAGAACTGATTGGTCACCAACAGCCGCACCTGTCAACGCCGGCATACCTGGGGCCACCGGCAGGGGAAACACCACAGTTGACCAAGCACGCATGGTATTTGGAACACCGCGCCGGGGGCACACTATGGCGTGGTGGAAACGTGTCGATCGACGAACAGCGATTAGCATGGCGAGCTCCCACCGATGCCCGTCATGCAGTCAATCTCAGCTGGCAGGAAATCACCGGTGTGAACCTAGCAGACATGCGGGCCCCATCGGGAGAAGGTCACGCACTGCATCTGATGACCCACCACGGTGATGAATATTTCGGCCTTGTACAGCCGGAACAGTGGGTCCGCCTGATATCTGAACGGATCACCAGGGACACGAAGTCGAAAGAAGAAACCAATGCTGGAAATTGACGAAGGCAGCCTGAAACACGGGGTGCTCACGTTGGTCGTGACACTTGTCGAAGTCATCCAAGAGGCCTTGGAAACTCAAGCCGTCCGAAGACTCGAAGGTGGCGACCTCACCGAAGATGAACAAGAACGGCTTGGTGAAGCGCTCATGGAACTCGACGAAGCGCTAGACGAAATCAAAGCCGAACACGGCATTAGCGCATCGGTGGCAGACCTTCACCGCGGACTCGATGATGTGGTGGAAGACCTGATAGATAAATTCATTAACCCGGCCCGTTGGGCTGACGAAGCACACAACGAAGGGCATACTACTTGGTGAGTAATACCGGGCTCTACGTCTACGCGATCATCCCCGCCGAAGGCCTCTCCACCACCCAACTGCCACAGGGTATCAACGACCAAAGCCTCTACCTTGTGGAAAGCAACGGGCTGGCCGCCATCGTCCACGAATCTGCCCCGGAACCCTATCAGGGGCCAGATGCTGATGTGCAACGCTGGATACTTGAACATAGCGACGTCGTCGATGCCGCATGGCAACACCTGGGAACCATCCTGCCGGTGACCTTCAACGTCATTGTGGCACCCGGCGACGACGCAGAGCACCAACCAGTACAACGGCTGCAGGCATGGCTTGCCAAATCCGCCGATATGATGCGAGCACACCTAGACAAACTCCGTGATCACGTCGAATTACGGGTCAATATCTCCCTGGACGAAGACACCGCCACAGCGAACGATCCAGAGTTAGCCAAGCTGCGCGATGGCATTGATACTCGACCAGCTGGTGTGCAACGCTTATACCGCAAACGCTTAGCAGAACGTACCCGAAAGGCGGCCGACCGGATCGCTGATGAACTCTACCCACGGATTCGCAAACGCCTGATTGCACTGGCAGAGGACATGGTAGAAAGCCCCCGTCTACAACGCGAACCCGGCAGCGTAACGGTGCTCAATGCATCACTACTTGTTCACCGGGACGTCGTCGATGCCATCGGTGTTGAGCTCGCCGATATCCGTGACAATCAGCCCGGCGCACAGATCCGTTATTTGGGGCCCTGGCCCCCATACTCGTTCGGAGAGCTGCCCGAAGTTGACAACGACCCCACCTCTGCCTGATATGTGGGGTGATTTGACAAGGGGCACAAGAGCCCGGTCAACAGCTCCTGCAGGCCGCAATGTTGATAAGACCATACAGTTTGGGAAGTGCGGAAACACTTCCGGGTGCCCACTGCGTTATGTCAGTGAGCACCCGGAGGTGATGTCGCTACATGAGAGCGTGGCTGCAGCTTTTAGGCAGCAACGGTATTGACTGCCGGAATTGGTAAGGCCACCAATTGGCCGTTATCGACAGTTATCTTAATCTTGTCACCTTCACCGACTGCTTCGGCAACCAACAGATCGGCAACTTTGTCATCCAACTGGCGCTGAATGACCCGACGCAGTGGGCGTGCACCATAGGCCGGTTCATAGCCTGCCTCAGCGATCCAATCGCGAGCGGCGTCGTCCACTTCGAGCGCAATACCCTGAGCGGCGAGCCGATCCTCGGATGCTGTCAACTGCAACCTAACGATCTTGCGCAGCTGCTCGCGGCTCAGCGGCTTGAACAGCAACGTGTCATCGATGCGGTTCAAGAACTCAGGACGCATGAATTCTTTGAGCCGGCCCATGACCTTTTGCTTGATCTCGTCCTGGGCGGCGTCGGCATCACCAGATGCAAAGCCCAGCGGAGCTCCACCCGACGACAAATGCTCAGAACCGAGATTGGAGGTCATAATGATCACCGTGTTGCGGAAGTCCACGGTCCGGCCCTGTCCATCGGTCAGGCGTCCATCATCCAAGACCTGCAACAACAGGTTGAAGATATCCGGGTGAGCTTTTTCGATTTCATCGAGCAGAATCACCGAATATGGACGACGACGGACCTGCTCGGTCAGCTGACCGGCTTCGTCGTAGCCGACATAGCCTGGAGGGGCACCGACTAACCGGGATACGGTGTGGCGCTCGCCGAACTCCGACATATCGAAACGAACCATCGCAGCGTCGTCGTCGAATAACGACTGTGCCAGTGCCTTGGCCAGCTCGGTTTTGCCGACACCGGTTGGACCCAGGAACAAGAAACTACCCACCGGGCGTGACGGATCCGCCATGCCCGTGCGTGAGCGACGGATCGACCGGGCGATCGCGGTGACAGCATCATCTTGACCTACCACCCGTTCGTGCAGTTCTTCTTCCAAACGAGCCAAACGGGATTTTTCGGCTTCGGTCATACGGGCAGCCGGAATACCGGTAGCACGCGAGACCATCTCGGCGATTTCTGCCTCGCCAATAACCGATGACACCACTTCTGGTCGAGCCGAGGCTTCAGCCAATTGCTGGCTGATCTCATTGACTCGATCACGTAATTCACCGGCGCGCTCGTAGTTTTCCGTATTGACGGCAGAGTTTTTCTCCGATTCCAACTCGGCAAGTTTCGAACGCAAGGCTTCGATATCTACGCCGGCTCCATCAGCATCTGGACCTCGGCGCAGCGACAGGCGAGCACCAGCTTGGTCAATCAAATCAATGGCTTTATCCGGCAAGAAACGGTCAGTGATATAGCGATCAGACAGTTCAACTGCAGCACGTAGTGCATCATCGGTGTAGGTGACCTTGTGGTGCTGGGCGTAGCGCTCAGCCAAACCATGCAGAATCAAAACGGCGTCCTCCACCGAGGGCTCACCAATGGTAACCGGTTGGAAGCGACGTTCCAGCGCCGAGTCTTTTTCGATAGTTCGATATTCTTTCAGCGTGGTCGCACCGACCATATGTAGGTCTCCGCGAGCCAAGCGAGGCTTCAGGATATTTCCGGCATCCATACCGCCGGATTCACCCGAACCACCGGTTCCAACTACGGTGTGCAGCTCATCGATGAACACAATGGTGTTTTCGTCGTCAGCAAGCTCTTCGATAGCACCGGTGAGGCGCTCTTCGAAGTCACCGCGGTAACGAGTCCCCGCTACCATACCGGCAAGATCTAAACTCATGACCCTGCGGCCTTTGAGCTGGGCAGGAACTTCGTCATTGACAATGGCTTGAGCCAAGCCTTCAACGATTGCTGTCTTACCGACACCTGCTTCACCGATTAACACGGGGTTATTCTTGGTACGGCGAGCCAGAACCTCAATGGTCTGTTCGATTTCTTCATCGCGACCAATCACAGGATCCAAACGACCGGCTTTGGCCTCTTCGGTCAGATCCAGACCGTATTTTTCTAACATTGAACCTTCGGCATCGTCGTCACCGTCGGCCTGCTGCTGGGCAGCCTGCTGTGCATATGCTTGTTGAGCACCTGCCTGAAGGGCCTGCGGTGTGACACCTGCTTGTGCCATCAGCCCACCGGCGGGGGAGTCCTGGTTCAGGACAAACGCGAAGAAAACATGTTCCGGGTTGATATAGGTCGAACCCATGCCGCGGGCAACCTGGTAGGCATCCAACAGCACTTTCTGTGCCGAACCATTCAGGGTTGCAGCGCTGGCACCATCAGTTTCAACTGGCGCAGGCAGTTGCTCATCAACGGCTTTGATAATCGCCTGTGGGTTGGCACCAGCTTGGCGTGCACCAGAGAGAGCTGGGTCTTCTTCGAGCATCACACGCAGAATATGCAGTGCGTCGACCTCGGTCTGGCCACGATCAACCGCGAATTTCGCGGCCTTGGTAAGAATTTCTTGGGTGCGCTTGCTCAATAGGCGATTAATGTCAACGGGGCTCGATTGACGACCGACGGGTTGTCCTTGGAGAAATCGAGCAATGAAATCGTCGAAGGAACCGCCATTGGAGCCAGCTGGGCCGAAAAATGCGGGCATTCTCTCCTCCTAATACTCATACACAATCTGTGCATGAAAGTTGAGTGCTTCTAACTCAAGTAACGCATTGTTGTTTTGGATTATTCCGAAAAGTTCGGATTTTTGCAAGAAACCTGAGTCATTGGCGCTCAACTCTTTGGGCGATGGGAAGAGCGGCGGTGGAATGTATTGACACAATAATAACTGCATCAGTACAGTGTTTGTATTGATACAAAAGAGGGGTTCGTTATGAACATCGCAATTTGGATTGCTATCGCTCTGGTATGTTTCGTGCTTCCCGCCACCGGGCTTACCAGTGGCGGGAATCGCAATCCACAGCAAATCAAGCTTGCACAGTACGCTCGGCAGGTTGGTCTACCGCTGCCGGCACACCTCGTGAAGCCGGTCGTGCAGCGCTTACGTCGCAGGCAACGTGGCATCATGATCGGCGGGATCACGGGGATCGTGATCGCGGCAATTCTCTACATCCTGTTATTCGACAATGACGATGGAACAGCCCCGGCGCTCGTGATTGCCTTAACCGCAGCCGGTACTGCTTTTGGCGGAGCCTGGGCCATCGCAGGGCATAAACCCAGTGCGAACAGTCGGCGGCCGGTGGTAGCCAGAGTGCGATCCGTAACGTTGTCTGACTATCTCACCAAAGGTGAACGAATCGGATACTGGCTGGCGCCTGCCGTCATCATTGGTGGGGCCATTGCTGGACCGCTCTTGTTGGCACCTCTGCCATATGTGCTGCCATATGCCACTGCGTTGGGGTGGGGGCTTGCGGCTGCGGCCCTGATCACTTGGGCTGTCGCATGTGTTGCCCTTAAACAGGTCCTCGATGCACCTGCCCGCAGCACTTCGGAGCTTGAATTAGCCTGGGACGACGCAGAGCGTGCCGACGGCCTGCGCCAGGTAGCCAATCTCAGTGTGGCGGTGTCGTGCATCTCCTTGCTCTTTTGGCTCATCTCTATTGGACAAACGATTCTTTTTGCCCAGTTTTATCAACAGGATGCTCGCCTGGCCGGCATCATCACCATACTGTCGCTGCTCATGTATGGTGCGCTCGTCATTGCCGTCACCGCCGGGCCGGTGTTGTCATGGATAACCGGGGCTCGCAAAGGCTATGAACAACGTCAACTGTGGCCAACAGGCGTGGCGTCATGAATATGTTGCACATTGATCCCGCTGCCCAGATTCCGCCTTATGAACAATTGCGGCGTCAGCTGATCGAACAAATCCAGTCTGGGCAGTTACCTGAAGAAACCCGACTGCCGGCGGTACGACGGCTGGCCGCAGATCTTGGCATCGCACCAGGCACCGTTGCCCGAGCCTATAAGGAATTAGAAATCGAAGGCTACCTGGTCGCCCGGGGGCGCCGTGGCACGATCGTTGCAGCCCAAATATTTGGCGAACACGCGACCACGGTACAGGAACTGACAACCCAGTATGTTGCATCGATGCACCGGCTGGGTTTGAGCACAGATGATATTGTCGCAGCCGTACATCGGGCCATTGCAGGCGTTGAGTAAGCATAATGGGCCCTGACCTTGCATCAGAGCCCATTATGGATGCATCGAGGATTAACCTGCCAGCGGGATATCTCGTCCGGGGATGGCTGCTAGTAGTTGTTGGGTGTAGGACACTTGTGGACTGTTGAAGATGCTATCGGCATCGGCTTGCTCCACGACCCTGCCGCCCTGCATAACGAGCACGTCATCGGCAATCTGACGGACGACCGCCAGATCGTGTGTAATGAACAGGTAGGAAAGCCCCAGCTCGACCTGCAGATCGTTGAGTAGTTGCAAGATCTGGTCCTGTACCAGAACATCTAGCGCCGATACAGCCTCATCGAGCACCAGGACCTCTGGTTTCAGCGCGAGTGCTCGAGCGATGGCAACGCGTTGGCGCTGACCACCCGAAAGCTCATTTGGAAACCGGTTCATAACGGTATCCGGTAGTGATACCTGATCTAACAGTGTGCGAACACGCGCTTCACGTTCAGACTTTGACCCTACTTTATGTACGACCAGTGGCTCCTCGATCGCGTCATAGATTGAGAACATCGGATCCAGGGACGCATATGGGTTTTGGAAGACCGGTTGAATACGACGACGGAATTTTAGTTGCTGGTCTCGTGAGGTGATAGTTGAAATATCTACCCCGTCGAAATACACGTGTCCCTCGGTGGGGGTTTCCAGTCCGAGCACCATGCGTGCCACGGTGGATTTCCCAGAGCCTGATTCCCCCACGAGTGCAGTTGTAGTACCTCGGTCGAGATCGAAATTTACGTGCTGGGCCGCGATGAGCTCAGTTTTCGAAAATCCTTTGCCAGGCAATTTGAATACCTTGGTGAGGTTCTGGATCTGCATGGCTGGAGTTTCGAGATCAACTTCAGGTTCTTCCTCGATGTACTCCTGAGCGCTCTTGCGGATCGCTTTGCGCTCGTGAGCCGAGACTCGTTCCGATTGCAAGGAAGGCGCTGCATTGATTAACCGTTGAGAATACGGGTGTTGCGGATCCTGCAGAATCTCTAGCGCCGGCCCAGATTCAACAACTTCGCCCTTATACATAACCAGCAGATGGTCGGCGCGTTCAGCAGCCAGTCCCAGGTCGTGAGTGATCAATAAGACCGCGACGCCAAGTTCTGAGGTCAGTTCGTCGAGGTGATCCAGGATTTGTTTCTGCACGGTCACGTCAAGGGCTGAGGTAGGTTCATCGGCGATGAGCAGTCTTGGTCGCGCCGCAAGACCTGCTGCGATTAGTGCCCGCTGACGCATTCCGCCGGAGAACTCGTGAGGGAACTGTTGGGCTCGGCGTTTGGCATCCGGCAAGCCGGCTTCTTCTAGCAGTTCCACAACTCGTGCATCAGCAGCCTTACCCTTGGCCACGTTATTGACCTCTAAGACCTCACGGATTTGAGCGCCAACTTTGTACAGTGGGTTCAGGTTGGATAGTGGGTCTTGGGGGACCAGGCCGATATGTGAACCACGATAGCTGCGTCGTTTGCGTGCTGGCAGTTTCACCAAGTCGGTGCCATCGTATTTGATGGAGCCTTTGGTGACTTTACCGGTACCTGGCAGTAGGTCGATGATCGCATGTGCGGTGGTGGATTTGCCAGACCCAGACTCACCGACAATCGCGACCGTCTGACCCGGATAAATGGTCATGTTCAGACCACGAACTGCGTGCACGCTGCGTTTATCAACACTGAAATCGATGTGCAGGTCAGTGACTTCCAAAAGTGGTTGTGACATTATTTTCTCGCTTTCGGATCCAGCGCATCACGCACAGCGTCACCGAGCAACATGAAGCTCAGCACGGTCAGCGCCAGCGCGCCAGCAGGGAAGAACAAAACGTGCAAGTTATCACCCGAGCGTACCTGTGGCTGAGCAGCCGCAATGTCGTTCCCCCACGAAACGACAGATGATGGCAGCCCAATGCCCAGGAAGGACAGCGTCGCTTCTGCCACAATGTATACGCCAAGGGATACTGTTGCGGTCACAATAACCGGTGGCAGTGCGTTGGGGATGAGGTGCGTAAATAGGTTGCGCCATTTGGAAGCACCCAGCGAGCGAGCGGCATCAACGAATTCTAGGTTCTTGAGTTCCATGACTGCCCCACGAGCGATACGCGTGATTTGGGGCCAGCCAAACACCGCTAGTGCAATGACTACGGCGCTAACACCACCCCAGTACCCCCGGTTGGGCCAGACATTATTCAGTGCAGACAGGCCCACAATTGCGGCAAGAAGTAGGGGAATCGCAAAGAAAATATCTGCGGCACGGGAGATGATGGTATCGATCCAGCCGCCAAAAAATCCGGCGATTGCCCCGGTGAAGAGCCCAAGAATTGTCACGATGAGAGTGGTTAGTAGACCGATAACGACCGAGGCTCGGGCACCGTGAATGGTGCGTGCAAAGACGTCGTAGCCTTGTCGGTCAAAGCCGAAGATGTGCCCGGGTTGCGGTTTTCCGAGGCTGTTTGATAGATCAGCCGAGCGCGGGTCGACTGAAGTAAATAGGGTAGGGAAGCACACGACGATTAGCACCAGCAGCAACAAGATGGCTGAGAACCAGAAGATCCAGTTGCCGCGTAGCGCCTTCCAAGCCTGTTTCCATTGGCTTTCAGGCGGATGTGAGGTGTCGACGTCGTTGGCTGCAGGTAGCTCTGTGTCGATGGACGGCGCGACGAAACGTTCTTGTCCAGGTTGTGGTGTGTGGTTAGGCATATCGAATCCTCGGATCTAAAGCAGCGTAGAGCAGATCAACTAGTAGGCTGGCGACCACGTAGATCAAAACCATGATGGTGACTACCGATACGACTGTGGGGTTTTCGCCTCGTAAAATGGCTTGATATGCCAGGTTGCCGATGCCGTTGATATTGAAAATTCCTTCGGTGACCACTGCGCCTGCCATGAGCGCGCCGAGATCAGCGCCCAAGAATGTAACTACTGGGATCAACGAGTTGCGCAGTACATGTCGACGGTTCACCAATCCATCAGGAACGCCGTGGGCTCGTGCTGTACGGACGTGATCTGCGGTGAGGTTTTCAATGACTGACGTACGGGTTAAACGCAATACGTAGGCAAATGAGACCAAGCCCAAAACCACTGCCGGTAGCAGTAGGTTGGTGAATGTGGTAGCTGAGCCTACCGTTGGTGGGACCCATTGCAGCTGCACACCAAAGATCAGCTGGAGTGCAAAACCCAAAACAAAGATCGGGATCGCGATTACGATCAGCGACACCACCAACATGGTGGAGTCAAAGAGTTTGCCACGACGGAGTCCGGCATAAAAGCCAGCGATGACACCGAGGACGGCCTCGATGAGCATGGCCATGAATGCTAGTTGGAAGGTAACCGGCAAGGCTCGCGAAATGAGATCGGCTACGGGCTGTCCTGAATAGGACATACCAAAGTCACCTATGAGGGCACCTTTGAGAAAGAGGAGCCACTGAACGATAAAGGGCTTATCAAGATTATATTGAGCTTCAAGTTGTGCTCTGGCTGCTTCTGAGACCGGTTTTTCTCCAAAGAGCGCCACGATCGGGTCGCCAGGCTGGAGGAACACTAGCGCATAAATGAGTAGTGTGGCCCCCAGGATAACCGGGATGGTTTGGAGCAGTCGGCGGACGATATAGCGCCACATGCTGTACCTCGAATTTTTGTCGCATCACCTTGTACATAAGGTGACCTAGAAGTTGTAAACCAAAGCCTGTGACCGCCGAAGTCTTCGGCGGTCACAGGGATGATTCAATCGTTGTAAATTATAGTGTCACTACTGAATTATTTGGTGACAAGGTGGTAATCTGGCTGGTTTTGCCAGTTAACCTGCACACCTTCGATTCCTTGAGCTGCGATGGCGATAGCATCCCGGTTCCACAGAGGAATGGCAGGCAGATCTTCCATCAGGATGGCCTGCGCTGCTGCAAGGTGCTCTGCGCGGGTAGCTTCGTCTTCAGCGGCAGCTGCTTGGCGCAGTAGCTGATCGAAATCAGGGTTGGAGTAATCGCCGTCGTTAGCGCCTGCTCCGGTTCCAAAGATTGGGCCCAGGTAGTTGTAAACCGATGGGTAATCAGGCTGCCAGCCGGTACGGAAGGCAGTATCCAGTTCACGGTTGGTGATGAGCTCACGGAATTCGGCGAAGGCGGCAAACGGATTTGGTTCAGCTTCAATTTCGAGGTTTTCACGAATCTGGTTGGTGACTGCTTCCACCCATTCACGGTTGCCGGCACCGTCAGCGTTATATGACAGTTGGAACGAACCGGTAAATTCGCTGATTTCATCGGCTTGTGCCCACAGATCTTTGGCTTCTTCAGCATTGAACTCCAGTACTTCTGCACCTTCAATGTTTTCGGTGAAGTCTGGCATCAGCGGGCTAGAGAAATCCGTGGAGGGAGTGTAAGTGTCATCGAAAATGGTGGAAGTGATGGCCTCACGATCAATGGCCATGGAAATGGCCTGACGACGGAGCTGGCCTTCTTCATCTTCACCAAAGTGTTCCATGCTGCTTGGAATGGTGATGGTCCCGTTGACCGAGCCGGGTTCAGTGAACGCCTGGATGCTCTCATCATCTTGGAAGGTTGAGACAGCAGATGGTGGGACCTGGTCCATGATGTCCAAAACGCCAGACTGGACATCGGTGTAGGCAGCATCTGGGTCAGTGTAAAACTTGAAGGTTAGGCCGTCATTTTCTGGAGTGCGGTTGCCTTCGTAATCCGGGTTGGTTGACAAGACAGCCTCGACGTCGTGGTTCCATTCATCCAGGACATAGGGGCCATTAGAAACCGGTTTTTCGCCGAAGGCTTCCATATCTTCAAAAGCAACTTCTGGCAGTGGGAAATATGCGGAGTAGCCAAGTCGGTCGGGGAAGTCTGCTGCCGCCTCCTTGAGGGTGACTTCAAACGTTAGGTCATCGATAACTTCCAGCCCGCTCAGGGTTTCACCGTCCGTGCTGTTGCCCTCGTCATCGGTGCCTTCAATTGCGTTGAAGAAATATGCGTTGAGCTGGGCGTTGTCTGGGTTCGCGCCGTAGTTCCAGGCATCAACAAACGAATTTGCCGTGACAGGAGTGCCGTCTGAGAAGGTCCAGCCGTCATTGAGCTTGATGGTCCAGGTCAAATTGTCTTCAGATTCGATTGACTCAGCGACCTCAAGCTCGGTGGAGCCATCGGTAGCATACGACACGAGGCCGGCAAAGATCGCATCGACGATGTGTCCGCCACCGACTTCGTTCGTGTTCGTTGGGATCAGCGGGTTTTGTGGTTCGGTGCCATGGGCGTTGATGATCATGTCGCCTTCGGCTGTGCCGCTGTCGGCATCATCTCCTCCGCCGCCACAAGCCGTCAATGCCAGGGCTGCTACTGAAAGCGCTGCAACGTATTTGAGTATCCGTTTGGGTTGCATACGGGATCTCCGTTCAAGGGTAAATGCAAGCAATTGATATTGCGTTAGGTTTTGTCTCAACGCAAACCATGATTCACATTACTGGAAAGCAAGGTGATTCACATCTCAGAGTTTACGCCACAATGAACAAATTGTAAGCATTATGGGCATTCAGTGAAGCAGAAGCGAATAGAATCCTTAATTAAGATGTCATCTACGCGTAACTGAACGTATCGTGTATCTTCATATGGCCAGAGAATTCGAGAAGATTAGAGCACTGGATCAGGTTCCGAAAGTTTTTCTACGGGCCAATCGCGCGACACGGTAGCATCAGGGTTTTTTCGGCGCAAAAACTGTTCGAAACTGGCTGCCTGAGCCGCTTTCCACCGAATCTGTTGATCGAAAATCGTCTCGAGCGGGGCATCCAATTGCCCGGGATATTTGGCGACGATTGCTTGTGCAACTTGGACGGCAGCTACCGAGTCCGCCAAGGAGGTATGAGCTTGATCAAGCGTCACATCGTAGAATTCGCTGACTGCTTCGAGGGTGCGTTTGCCTTTGCGGTACGTGTCGACGTGTTTATCCAAGATATAGGGGTCAACGATGCCGACCGCGGCGAAATCGCCCATGTCGCGTCGCGCCATTTCCGCACTGAGCACAGTGAAATCGTAGACCCCGTTGTAGGCAATGATAGGAACGCGCTGATACATAAAATCCTGAAGGGTCGCAACGATTTCCCCTAGTCCTGTGGTGGCGTCCATACCGTGCTCACGAGCGTAGTCAGTGCTAATGCCGTGGACAGCAGCGGCTTCCGCGGGAATTTCCACTCCGGGATTTACCAGCCACTCGGAATGAGCTCGCACATTGCCTGCAGGATCCAGCAACACGATGGAGGCCGTGACGATGCGCGCAGTATGCGGATTCTTCCCGGTGGTTTCTAGATCAAACCCCAGCAATGTCCCGGTATGCCAGGGTTCATCTGGCCCAGGGATGGATAATATGCTTGCCGCAGTCGTCATGCTTCCAAAATACCTGCTTGCACGTCAGAACTGAACTGTCTGGGGATTGCCAGCCGACGTGTGGATAAGGTTGACCCCTTCGGTAAGAAAAGTGGTTCAATGGAAGCCATGGTGTCAACTCCGCGACTGCTTCGGCCTCGAAACCTCTACCGTCCCGCCCCAATACTCGACGCTGTCCAGCAGGAAGTCGTCCACCAACCCACCGGGCACGGCCCGATGATGGTACTGGGTGGGCCGGGCACCGGAAAAACCACCACGGCAGTTGAATACGCTGTCTCAAAGATCACCTCGGGTGTTGCTACCAACGAGGTCTTGTTCTTGACGAATACTCGTACCGGTGCGGCACAGCTTCGCGACTATCTCACGGCACGTCTGAACTACGAATCAGTTGATTCACGTGCTGAGACACCGGTACGCTCATTTTCCTCATATGCTTTTGACCTGATCCACAGGATCCGAGAAGCAGAAGGTGCCACTCCGCGCCTGCTGGCCGGTGCCGAACAGGACCGGCTGATTGCGGAACTGATCGAAGGCTACGTCACAGATCCACAGCTGACTATCGAATGGCCAGACAGTTTGAAACAGGCCGTGGGTCTTCGTGGATTGCGCCACGAACTACGCGAACTGATCGACCGATGTGCTGAATACGGTATAGAACCCGGAGACCTCGAAGTACTTGGCCGCACAAAGGGGCGTGCTGAATGGGTTGCTGCAGCAACCATCTTGCAAGACTATCGCGATGTATTGGACCTATCCGGAGCTGACGCCTATGACCCCTCGGGGTTGATCACCGCAGCGGTCAAGCTGTGGGAAACTCACCCCGATTTCGCGGCTACGGAAATACAGCGCATCAAACACATCATCATCGATGACTTTCAAGATGCCACCCCGGCCATCCATCGGCTCATCCAACGTATTGGAGCCAACCGGGATATCATCATCACCGTCAACCCAGACACCACCGTCCAAGGATTCCGCGGTGCCCGCCCACAAGCCCTAGTGAATTGGCCCGAGGTCTTAGCCCCTGATGCCACCACCGTGACCTTAGAAAACGGATACCGTCTCGGTTCATCACTGCACGGCGCCTATCAGCGCACTGTGGGCCGAATCCCCGCCATTGGTGGTCTGCCGGATGCCCGATCACATCTCAGCGCGGCAGCTCATGACGACGCCGTCGCAGTTCACCGATTGGCGTCACCGGTTCAAGAACACTTATTTATCGTCCAACAGATCTTGGAATTGCACCACCGACACGGAGTTGCTTTTGAAGACGTGGCAGTTCTTGCCCGCACCTCTGCCAAAGTTGCTGAGGTCGCCACCGCCCTTGAAACCGAAGCGATTCCAGTAGTCCGGTCGATTTCCGAAGTCATGCTCAACCAGCAACCCGCCGCAGCGCCCTTACTCGTGCTCACCGCAGCAGCGGATGCCGTTGCCCATGGCGGGGCAGATACCGCCACCGGACTAGAACCCGCAGACTTACACTGGTTGATCACCGGACGCTATGGCACATCGACACCGGTGGAGCTGCGCAACCTGCGTCGTCGTCTTCTGGCAGTGGAACGCGAGGCAGGCGGCACCCGTGATTCCACACATCTACTTGATCTGTTGGTATCCGATACTGATCGGGCCGTCGAACTTCTTGGACTAGAGGCAGATCAGCGCATGCCGCGGTATGCAGCCGGGGCAGTGCGCATCGGACGCATGCTGGCTGCCATGGTTAAAGCAACTGTTGAAGAGCAGGCTTCTGCTGAAATGGTGTTGTGGGCAGGGTGGGAGACTGCCCTACCAGATGTCGGAGAGGTGTGGGAACAGCAGGCACTATCTGATGATCCAAACGCATCCGTTCGGGCGAACCGCGACCTTGATACGGCCGTAGCGCTCTTTGAAGCAGCTGAACGATATGTCGTGCAGTTCCCGGGACAAACCGCACTTGGTTTCACTCAGTATTTAGCAGAACAAGATCTGCCTATGGATACCCTCTCGGCGCGTGCCGGGCAGTCCGGTGTTGCTGTTCTGACCCCATCGACAGCCGCGGGACGTGAGTGGGACACCGTGTTTATCGTTGGAGTTCAAGAAGGCATTTGGCCAAATACGCGATTGCGCGGACAGCTATTGCATACCCAAGAGCTTGTCGAAGAAGTCACTGGCACCGCCGGACAACAGCCGATTAACGAGCGCATCGCTCAGGTGCGTCACGATGAGCTGCGTACTTTTGCGGCGGCAATATCACGAGCCTCCCGTCGATTGATTGGTACCGCTGTTGCTGACGCGGATCACCAGCCGTCGATGTTCATCGAACGTCTTGACCCGTGGAAACCCACCGACGATGAACCCGTACGTCCATACACAACGGTAACGACCCCACTCACGGCTGACGGCTTGGTTATCCATCTGCGCCGGACTTTAGAAGAGACCGAACGAAACCTCCTGAACGCTACCAATCCTGTCGAGATAAAAACGCTGGAATCTCGTGGCGCTCAGGCAGCCAAAGCGCTCGCAGTACTAGCCGATGGTGGGATTGGCACCGCTGAACCAGGCCATTGGTGGGGACTAGTCGACCTATCAACGACCGCACCAATTCACGGTGTCGATGAACACGGTGTTCCCAACCGGGTGCGCCTGTCACCATCAACGGTAGAGACCGCTGTTGAATCTCCGTTGCAATGGTTCATCTATCAAATCTCCACCGCTGGAACCCACCCTGCGGCAGCAACCGGAACCTTTATCCACGCGATCGCTGAGAAGTTCCCAGATGCCTCCGTGGCCGATATGTTTGCTGAACTCAAAGAAAAATTCCCTGTCCTTGCTGCCGAGGCTGGAATTGCCCCCGGCTGGGAATATGATGCCCTGTATGCTAAAGCGCAACGCACCTTGGAATATTACTATGAGTATGTCTCAGGTATGCGGGTAGGTTATCAGACCGGTCGGGGCAAGACCGCTGAATCCTTTGGCCCCCGCCAACTCGTTGACACCGAGCATCGTGTGACTGTGGAGATGGACTTTGACCAGGTCCAGGTTCAACTCAACGGTATTATCGATCGGGTTGAAGTCGACGCACAGGGCCGCCCTTACGTCGTCGATCTGAAAACCGGTGCCTCCCAGGTCACGGGTGCTCGCCTGGCACGACTGCCGCAATTGGGTGTCTACCAGGCCATGGTCAAAGCTGGTGCGCTGCAAGATATCGTGCCAAGTCGTCAGCCGGCAGGTGCAGCGCTGGTTCAGCTTGGCACAACGAATAAGTCCGTCAATATTCAGCCCCAAGCCCCGTTAGATGACGGCATGACCTGGGCTGAACAGGACATTGCCGATGCAGCCCGCTGGGTGCAAGGGCCGTACTTCTATACAGTGCACGATGCTGATGACTGCAAGCTGACCACACTGTGCCCCATCTGTAAGGAAGGACAACAGGTAACCGAATGGCTGATCTAACGTGGGGACATGCACCGCGCTATACCGCACGCGAGCTGACGGATCTGCTCGAGGACCACAAGCCCGCAGACAAACGCCTGTACCCAACGGACGAGCAAACCGCGATCATTGAGGCTGGACCGGACCCGCTATTGGTTGTGGCGGGTGCAGGCTCTGGCAAGACGCATACGATGACCGACCGAGTCATCTGGTTAATCGCCAACGGTTATGTTCGACCCGAAGAGGTGCTGGGGGTGACCTTCACCCGCAAAGCAGCCGGTGAACTGGAAACTCGCATCAACACTGCCATTGAACGGTTGGCATCACGTGAAGACATTGAACTGGACTTCGACACCACCGACATCGGTCAAGCCACCGTGACCACGTACCATTCCTATGCCAACACTTTGGTTGCCGACCATGGCCTACGCATCGGGGTCGAACCGGATTCTCGACTTATCGGGGAAGCCGAGACCCACCAGCTGATCACCGAAGTCGTTCGGGATCACGATGCCGATATTGACCTCTCGGATGTTGACTCTGAAGATTTAGCCACCAGTATTGCCGACGGCGTGCGTGACAGGCCATTGTCCTCAACGATAAAAGCAGTAGCCAAACTGGCCGGAGACTGCGCGGAACACCTTGTCGAACCAGGACAAGTCAAACAGGCTCTGGCAGAAATGTTCACTTTTGGGCAGGGACTGCCCGAAGGTAAATCCACTGCCAACACCAACTCGATCTTCACCAGCCTGAAGCTTCGTAGCAAAATCGCCGACATGGTCACCGATTACCTTGAACTCAAAAAGACCAATAATGTCATGGACTACGGTGATCTCGTGCGCTACGCAGCCTTGATCGCCACCCAGTTACCCGAAGTGCGAGCCATTGAGCGTGAAAAATATAGGATCGTTCTCCTCGACGAATTCCAAGACACCTCGCATGCCCAGCTCAAGCTGTTCTCATACCTGTTTGGCCGCGGTGACGGCACGCAATCATCGCACTCGGTGACTGCAGTTGGTGACCCGAACCAATCGATTTATGGATTCCGTGGTGCATCAGCAGGCCAGCTATTTTCATTCGTTGAAGAATTTGGTGCCCAACAACTAGTCCTCACTACCGCATGGCGGAATAGCCAAGGAATCTTGGACATGGCTAACCATGTAGCGCAGCCACTACGTGAAGAAGCTGACGCCGGCCATGTTATCCCTGAACTCCAAGCCAGACCGGGGGCGGCAAGCGGAACTGTTGAGCTGAACTGGTTTAGCTCAGCTGATGAAGAAGCCAACCATCTGGCCAAGCGCATCCAAGAGCTCGACGTCGCCGACGGTACGACCACTGCTGCCATCTTATGCCGTACGAAAAAACAATTCGATCCCCTTATCGAAGCTCTCGAAGCCCGCAGCATCTCTTATGAGGTCGTTGGTCTCGCCGGACTCTTGACGATTCCCGAGGTCATCGAGATCGTTGCAATCCTGAAAGTCTTGGCTGAACCCCAAGAATCCGATGGTCTACTGCGATTGCTAACCAATGCTCGCTGGCGCATCGGTCCTGAGGACCTGTGGGTCCTGAATCAGTTCGCACGAACCCTGGAATATCAGACGCGCAATGATCCATTGGATGCAGACACCTCAGCGCTTGAAGATATCGATCATCCCTCTATGGTCAGTGCCTTGCTGCGCTTACCCAAGGACAATTGGGTCAGTAGCCGAGGCCAAACGTTCAGCGAAGATGGTTTCCAACGACTCCACGCAGTTCGGCTGTTGATCAGTGACCTGATGCGCCAAATTCATTTGCCCATCCCAACCCTGATTCGTCATATTGAAAACATCACGGGTCTAGGTGTTGAAGTCGGTGTTCGCCCCGGTCATCAGTCCGTTGAAGCACGACGCTATTTGGATGAGTTTTTGCGCATCGCCGAAAGCTTCCAAGCCTCGGCGGACCAAACCCGGAGCTTGGACCTCATCACATTCCTCACGTGGCTTGAAACCGCGGCTGAAGAAGAAGACGGGCTGGACATGCCACCCGAACAGCCCAAGCCCGGGGCAGTGCAAATCATGACCATGCACGCTTCCAAGGGGTTGGAATGGGACGCCGTATTTGTTCCAGGGCTGACGCAAAATACTTTCCCCGGTAATAAAGTGGATCTGTGGACCAGCACCAGTCGAGGGGATCTGCCGTGGCCATTACGGGGAGACTGTGCCACCCTTCCGTCATGGGATCAACAATTTGCTGGTGACCGCCGCGAGTGGGCAGGACTATCCGGGGTTGACACACTCACAACGAAGATGGCCGATGAGCTGTCCGAAACTCATGGCCGTGAGGTGCTGAGCCTCAAACAAAAAGTTCAGCGCCATGAGTTGGAAGAAGCACGTCGCCTTGCGTATGTGGCATTTACTCGTGCCAAAGATCTGTTGTGGGTCTCTGGTTCATATTGGGCGGGTACCTCGAGCCGTCCTCAAACCATGTCTGTCTTTTTGGAAGAGATGGTGGCCTACGACGAACATTATGGCCTGAATCAGAAAGCTCACTGGGCCGAAGAATTCCCGGAAGAAAACCCGCGTAGGGCTAAAGCCCTGGTAGCCCAGTGGCCTTTCGATCCGCTTGATGGGCCGGTGCATTTTCAAGTGGAGGCTCGCGACGACGGCAGACTTCCGGAACCAACACAAGCGTCCATCCAAGTGCATCGAAGCCATCCACGAAGGCAAGTTCTGACTCGTGCCGCGCAGCGTGTTCGGCATGCCACCGGGGAGCCCATCCAGCTCGACAACGATCTAGCTCAACGCATTGATTGGGTGTTGGACCGTGCCAATATGCCGGTCACCCATGACGTCCCGATGCCAGAACACATTTCTACCAGCCGCTTTGTTGAACTGGCACATAATCCAGATGCGGTGGCCCGTCAGATTCGTCGACCCATGCCGCAGCGTCCGACTGCTGCTGCACGAGAAGGTACACTGGTACACGAATGGATCGAGCACTTCTACACCAAGAACCGGCCGGGGCTGACGCCGATGCTGGACATTGAAGATACCGAAATCCTAGTGGATGCAGAATGGGATGAAGTCACCGGTCTTGCTGAGCTACGCGAAAAATTCGAAGCCTCAGGTTGGGCGGAAAAAACACCGGTCATGATTGAAGCCGCGGTGGAAACGTCTGTTGCTGGGCTGACGCTGCGCGGGCGTATTGACGCAGTGTTCCGTCACGGGGGAGACCCAAATATCGAATTTGATCCTGAAGCGCAGTGGGAGCTGGTGGATTGGAAGACAGGGCGTGTACCAAGCGATGCAGAAATGCCTCACCGTAGCCTCCAGCTGGCAATCTACCGGCTTGCGTGGTCACGTCTGTATGGCATCCCCCTGGAGAATATCACTGGAAAATTTGTGTACCTAGCTCACGGAATTGAAAAGACGCCGCAAGATTTTGCGAGTGCAGCCCAACTGGAGAAATTACTCGCCGCAGCATTTGGCGACGAAGACTAATCTTTGTGCAGGTTTTCCTGCACAACCTTCCAAGATATGGGCTGAGTATCGTCGTCCTCTGCAGTAGGTTGGGGACCATCATGACGAACGATCTCCCCATCATCAGTTAACGAATGGACAACCAGTTCAGCTCCATCGTCCTGGCCATCAGTATTCGGGGAGTCTTCGTCGGGCTCCATCTGGTCGTCATCATCGGTATCAGCTGCCTCGTTGTCCTCCGGAATCTGGTCAACATCAGCGGCGGTATCTTGTGTTTCAGTTGCCTCAACGGCATTGTCAGGCTGCACATCATCAGAGTCGTCGTGCTCTTCTTCCCCGACGGTATCGACCGGCGCGGACTCGGACGGAGCTGCTGACTCGATGCCAGAGTCGCCTTCGTCACCGATCCCTATCGGCTCTGCAATGGCAACCGGCTCCCAAAATTGCTGACCAATATCGTGACCACCGGTGTGGTCGATATCAGCGGCCAAATCTTTCAGCATTGACTGGGCCTCTGCGATGGCTTCGTCGTCAGAGGCATGGATGGCAGACATGAGATATTTACCCAAAGAGAATTCAGCAGCCAAAGCGGCACGACGCATCAGGTGCAGATCGACCTGATCTGCGGGCAGATTCATATGTCGATGGTAGGACGAGATCACAGCATCCCGAAACTCGATGGACCCTGTCGAAGCAAGCCACATAAAATCACGGGACGGATCGCCAATATGCAGATCGGTCCAAGCGGTAACTCCTACGGCTCGGTTCCGGTCAATCAACAGTGAAGTTTCATCAAAATCCCCGTGGACCACTCGGGGTACGAACGTCCACATCTGGCGTTCTTCAAAGGCATTTTCCCAGCGACGCAATAAGGCTGCTGGCACCTTGCCAGTGAGCGCCATTTGATCGAGCTCGGAGAGCATCCGTGCTCGTGACTGTTCGGCTCCGTAGGCAGGTAAGTCGGCAGTTTCAACGACAGCACTTGGAAGTTTGTGAATTGCTGCAATGATCCGGCCGATATCATCAATAGTCTGTGTTTCAGCCCGGGTGATTGTCGCCAAATCAACCGGAGCACCGGGCATTTGGTGATAGATGAAGGTCCGTAGTCCATCAATCTGAACTGCACCGGCAACTGAAGGCACCCGGAACGGCAGGTGTGCCCTGATGGCAGGGGTAAACCCAGATAACACTTGAATCTCGGTCTCTAGGCGGAAAGCAGCCTGAGAGTGGCGAGGCGCACGTACGCGCCAGTGATTATTATCCGTATCGGTCACGATGGCTGAGTCAAAGGCACGCGGATCGTCAGGTGACGCGGCGGCTTGGACAATGTCAAGCCCCGGCATGGCGGCCGAGGCCAGTGCTGCTAGTTCCATGGCGGTACGTTTCATCACATCTACCTTACGCGGGATCGCACACGGTTGGTGTGCACAGCAATGGTGAGTCGAAAAACTTCGATTGCCGACTAAGCTGGAAGCCATGGACATGCTCCCCGCTCTTGGACGATTGCCCCTAGCCCGTGACGATGTGGATCGGGGTACTGAACTTCGTGATGACGAGACCTTATTGTCTCAGCTGTGGGAACGTCCCAATACCCGAGTTCTATGGTTGCACGGTCGAACAGCCCCAGTCTTCTCGGGCCAGATTGTGCTTGCAGCACCCGAGGGTGATCTTCCTGACGACGCAGTGTATCTGGGACGTTCGGCTCATCACCGGTCTCAACACAGTCAATTCGTTGAACCCGCTGCAGAACATGTCGAAATTATCTTACTGGTCGCTAATTCAGACACTGCTGCACCAACACTCAAAGACCCAGAGATCGGTGGTGTCAGCGTTGAACACCCCGAGTACGTCGAATGGCTTGGGGTCTTCGACATCGCCGCCGGGCTCGATGATCGAGACATCGGTATTTTTGTGTCTGCTGTGGCCATAGCGAACTGGCATAAGGTCAATAAATACTGTCCACGCTGCGGAGCAAAGACCCAATATAAATCTTCAGGTTGGGTGCAGGTATGCCCAGAAGATGGTTCCGAACACTTCCCACGAACCGATCCCGCCGTCATCATGTTGATTACCGACCCCCAAGACCGCGCCATGCTAGGCAATAATAAAGCGTGGGGAGATAAACGCTATTCCGCTTTAGCTGGCTTCGTAGAGCCCGGAGAATCATTAGAAGCTGCCGTCAAGCGTGAAGTGTATGAAGAATCTCAGGTCGTTGTAGAAGGTGTGAAATACATGGGCTCTCAACCATGGCCCTTTCCACAATCCTTAATGCTGGGATTCATTGGCTATACCAGCCATCCCGAGCAGGCCTTAGCCGATAAGGAAGAAATAGCAGAAGTGCGATGGTTTACTCGTGATGAATTACGCGACCAGGTTGAAAACGGCCGGATGTTCATTCCCGGTGCCTCCTCGATCGCCCACCACCTGCTGAGCCACTGGTACGGTGGACCCTTGCCACAACCTAGAACTTTAGAGAATTAGATTGCAGACTCCAGAAGACATCCTCGCCGGCCTAGACACTGAACAGCGGCAGGCAGCCACCGCGTTACGTGGCCCGGTCCGAATCCTTGCCGGTGCGGGGACCGGTAAGACACGGGCCATCACCCACCGGATTGCTTACGGGGTAGCCACGGGTGTCTACAACCCGTACAACATACTTGCCGTGACCTTCACTGCAAGGGCTGCCGCAGAAATGCGCTCGCGACTCCGGGATCTGGGCGCCCATGGAGTTCAGGCTAGGACTTTTCACGCCGCAGCTCTGAGCCAGTTACAGTACTTCTGGCAGCATGCTGTCGGCGGTGATATGCCTCGGCTGGTCGACTATAAAACCAACCTCATTATTGAAGCGGCCCAACGGTTACGGATGAGCACCGATAAAGCCACCATTCGAGACCTCGCCGGCGAAATCGAATGGGCAAAATTCAATATGTTGACGCCGCAAACGTATCACCAACAATCAACACATCGCACCATGCCAGCCGGTTGGGACGTGATCGCGGTAACCCGATTATTTCAAGCCTACGAGGATCTGAAATCCGATCGGGGCCTAATTGATTTTGAAGATGTTCTGTTGATCATGGTGGGTATCTTAGAATCTGAACCTCGTATTGCCGCTGCGGTTCGTAAGCAATACCGAATCTTTTTGGTGGATGAATTTCAAGACGTCTCCCCATTGCAATACCGATTGCTAAAAGCCTGGCTGGGCGATCGTGATGACGTATGTGTCGTAGGAGATACCTCGCAAACTATCTACTCCTTTACCGGAGCTACGGCAGATTACTTACTGGACTTCGGGCAGGAATTTCCCAACGCGACTCAGATCAAACTCATCCGAGATTATCGTTCCACTCCACAGATCGTAGATTTAGCTAATCGGTTACTATTGGAACGCACTAAAGCCCACCGGCCCGGCATGCCGCGATGGCCTGAACCCTTGGAATTGTTGTCACAACGTGATCCGGGCCCAGCTCCTGTGTTTGCAGAATGCACCCATGAGCAAGCTGAAGCTGAATGGGTCACTGAACAGATTCAGCAGCTGTTAGCTGCTGGCCATAAAGGCTCGGATATCGCCATCTTATTTCGTACGAATGCGCAGTCGGCAACCTTTGAGCAAGTGCTGAGTGATGCTGGAGTTTCGTATCAAGTGCGCGGTGCTGAACGCTTTTTCAACCGGAGAGAAGTCCGTGATGGTATCTTGCAACTCCGCGCAGCGGCAAAATCTGCTGAGGGAGTGGCCGGACGTGACGTGGTGGCTCGCATCAAAGATGTGTTGGCATCCTTGGGGTATACGCCGGCGGCTCCGCAGCAGTCGGGAGCGGTACGTGAACGTTGGGAGTCCCTCAATGCCATCGTGAACCTTGCCGAAGATCTGGCCGAAGCACGAGGCGACAATCTCACCTTAGATGTAGTCGTTGCTGAGCTCGATGAACGCGCTTCCCACCAGCATGCTCCTGTCATGGACGGCGTGACGCTGGCATCGATTCACTCAGCCAAGGGGCTGGAATGGGACTCGGTATTTCTTGTCGGACTGACTGAGGGACTCATGCCGATTAGCTTTGCTACGGATGACAAGAACATTGACGAAGAACGTCGATTATTTTATGTGGGTATTACCCGTGCAAAAACACGGTTGTATTTGTCCTGGTCGCTCTCCCGGTCTGCAGGAGGCCGGGCAAGCCGTCGTCCTTCACGATTCCTCCAGGCGATTAGAACGTCTACGATGCAGCAGTCATCAGGTACAGCAGCCGAGCGTCGCAAGCGCGTCCGGGGAACAAGAGTCGCGAAATGTCGTACCTGTGGGACCGTCTTATCGAACGGTGCTGAACGCAAAATCGGACGGTGTGAGAACTGTCCGCCCACGTACGATCAAGATGTTTTCGACAAACTTGTTGATTGGCGCAAAGCGGTTTCCTCCGAAGATAAAGTACCGGCATTTGTTGTCTTCACTGATGCCACATTGGTGGCGATCGCTGAAAAGATGCCCACTGATTTACAACAACTTCGACAGCTTCCGGGCATCGGCCCCAAAAAACTGGAACGTTATGGCACCGATGTGCTGGCAATTTTAGGTTCGTGAAGTGCGGCGCAACATCCTCTCAGCGGCTCAATTGTAAAGGTCTGCACCCATCCATGGGCTAGATGTACTCGAGTGAATGTGTTGAGGCGTAACCCAGGGACCAGACCGTATTTCGTTTTGGGTACTTGGTGGCGTAAATGCTGAGAATCAACCATGGTTAGGACGTCTGTCGCTATGAGTCCGGCAACAAGGTGTGCTCCGGCAACGGTCTCAATACCACCGCGATTCTCATAGAGCGCATTGGCACGTTGTGCACGTAGCGCATTCGAACTGGCATCGTCTAAACACAGCGGACAAGCTGTGGCTTGTGGAACTACCCAGGGGCCAATGTCGATTTCGTCGTCCCGAATAACTACGGCAAGATATGGGTGTCGCTGCTGTTTTGCCTGGGCAATCGTTTCGGTGTGGGCTGCGCCTAATGTGATATGCACCGTTGCCAACGTTGAGAGTTCTGGCTGTTTCAACCAACCGGTAGGGTGAACTACTGGGCGTTGAAGTTTCGGGTTACTGGCGGTTGTCACAGCTAAAGAACGCACCTGTCCGATGTCTTCTTCCGCAAGCCCGGTGCCGATATCTGCCGAGGTTACTCGTGCCGAGTCCCAAACATTGAGGTGGCCAATGCCAGCATCCCGCAATATTTTTGTCAGCGCCGTGCCAGTTCGTCCTAGTCCAAAGATCTGCAAGGATGCACCGTAGCGTTGGGCTTGAAACTGTTGCCGGTCTTGTGCTGCCAAGCCGTGTAATTTGCCCCGGGAAAATACGGGAGTGACACATCGTAAGCTTGCCAGACTACCTCGATGATCTGGGTCTTGGCTTCGGATAAAGAACTCCTCAGTTGGTGTTGAGACCAGGACGGGACGTAGTCTTGTAAGGAGCACGTGACAATCAAATTCCGGGACCTGACATTGCTGGGCCGTATGATATTCGTATCCGTCAATAATGCCGATGCGTAATGCTTCGATGAAATCAGCCACGGGTTTGGTCACCCCGGTGAGCTCTAAGGCGCGAAAACCTGATCCGAGTTGAACATGGCTCTCCGACACGTAGGTGATTGACAGGCCAGGATTGATTTGCATGGTGACTCCTCAGCGTTGCAGGGTGTTACCATGATGTGCCACCGGTGGACATTCTTGAGTGGGTTTTCCACAATATTGATTGGATACAAGTGATATCCACATCGAAACACTGCTGTGGCCCGAGGGCCGTATCAGTGCTGCAGTATGAAGGGCATGAACACAATTTCAACTTTAGTACGTGAGAATATCCAGCAGTTGTCCGGCGGTCGCATCGCGTCCGTGGTGGAAATTGACGGGGAGCCCATTCGTTTAATTGCGTCATCGCGCCGTCGGAAGACGATTTCTGCCTCGGTACGAGACGGAATGATTCAGCTGTCTGTGCCGATGACCATGAAAGACTCCGAGATCGTGAGTTCTGCCCGCAGTTTAATAGCAAAAATTAAGGCACGGCAACGCCGCAGCAACCGTTTTCAATCAAACCCGGAGCTGTTTGCGCGAGCTGTCTACTTAGCTCGAGTCTGGCTCCAGGCAGAAGTCCATCCCACATCGGTGGTTTGGTCCGATAGACAAACAACGCTGTGGGGTTCATGCACAGCGACCACCGGCGCAATACGGATTTCGACCATGCTTCGCGGTATGCCCCAGTGGGTCATTGACGGGGTATTGGTCCACGAATTGGCACATTTAAAATACGCCGGCCACGGCCAGGAATTTCAGGATTTTACTCGCCGCTATCCTAAAATGGCCGAAGCCGACGCCTTTTTAGACGGAGTTGCATTTGCTCAACGCCGTGGTGACGATACGCCGTTTCCAAATGCCTACGACTAGTTATCGTCGAAGCCACCCTCGAGCAATTTCTTCAAGTCATCATCGAGACTGGCAGACTGCTCGTCAGCAGTTTCACGTCGTTTAATGTAGCCCTCTGGATCATCAAGGTCTTCGTCTGTTGGCAACCACAGCTGTGATTCCCAAATTGCGTCGCGGTACTTTACCCCTTCGGCTTCTTGGATGGTTGTCCAGAGTTTCGTAGCGTCGTGGAGACGGCGTGGCCGAAGATCCAGTCCAACTAACGAGCCAAACGCGTGTTCGGCAGGTCCACCCGCTGCGCGACGACGGTTGATCATCTCGCGCAATGCTTCAGCTGATTCAAGTGGCTTGGCGGCTTCTGTCACAACCACATCCACCCAGCCTTCGATGAGGGCCAAGAGCGTTTCAAGTTGATCGATGGCAGCCTTTTGAGCCCCTTCGGGCTCGGGGATAAACATCGAACCAGAAAACATCTGATTCATGGATTCAGGATCCATAGGATCAAGCGTTTGGACGGCATCCTCGATAGCCGAGACATCGATGCTGATACCGGCGGCATACTGTTGAACCATGGCCATCAAATCGCGAGCAAGCCATGGTGAGTTGGCAAATAACCGCATGCGAGCGGCTTCACGCAATGCCAGGTAGATGCGCACCTGATCTGCCTCAACCGATAGGCCGTCACCGAATTCTTCGATGTTAACTGGCAGCATGGCCATACGTTGTCCTGCGATTGGGAAGCCGGTGTCAGTACCGGATAGCACCTCTTGCGCTAGTTCACCAATGGCCTGGCCTAATTGGAGCCCAAACATCGACCCACCAAGGTTCTTCATCATTGGTTGCATTTGACCAAATGCTGCTTGGAATTCTTCTGGAAGTTGTCCCGGCAGTTGTTCGGTCATTGCCCTGGTTAGCGCTTCGGATAAAGAAACCGCTACCGGTTCGGTCATTTCGCGCCAGTTTTCCATCGTGGCTTCGACCCATTCAGCGCGTGACCAGGCGACAATGGGCACATTAGCGGCTTCAATGGTCGTGGCATGATCGAGCCAGGCGTCGGCCACCCGTAAGGCGTCGTCAATTTCTTTGGCGGCAAAAGAGCCGACTGACGGATCTTGACCAGCAATGGATTGACGTGCCGTTTGTTTGGCCAGATCCCATTTCACCGGGCCATCGTCATCCGAGGATGCCATCATGGACTGGAACTGCGCCATGATGTTTTGCATCATCTGTGGATTCATCATTGAGGGATCAAATGGCATGCCGGAGGCACCAAACTGTTGCATGGCGCGTTGGATTTCTTCTGGGTCAGGAGCGTTGTCGCCGAACATGCGACGGAACATCTCCTCCATTGGATCTTGGTCATCACCGTTTGTTGGACCTTGGTTGCTCATAACACTCCACGTTACTGTAGCGACGGGTTGAAAAAATAGCCTTTGTTAGCTTTGCGCTGAGTGAATCTCTAGCGCATCTTGTTCACGTTTTGCTTGGCGTTTGGCTAACGTTTCGGCAGTACCTTCCGTCATACGATACAAGACCGGAACGATGACCAGGGTAATCAGAGTTGATGCGATCAGTCCACCGATCACAGCGATGGACATCGGGGCGGACACGAAACTGGATTGTCCGGCTAAGCCGAGGGCTGGTGGAATCATCGCACCGATGGTCGCAGCCGCCGTCATAATAATCGGGCGGACACGGTTCTGTGCGCCAGCGATGATCGCTTGATCAAGGTTCGCATCTCGTCTTCGATATTGGTTAATCAAGTCCATCAAAACAATCGAGTTGGTGACCACAATACCAATGAGCATCAGCATGCCCACCAGGGTTGTGGCTCCTAGCGGAGTGTCGGTGACCAATAAGGCCAGGATCATGCCGGTGGCACCAAAGGGGATCGCAACCAAGAGAATCAACGGTTGTACCAGGGATTTCAGCTGCCATACCAACACAACGTAGATCAAGAGGATGGCTGCGGCCATGGCCAGAGCCAACTGCTGGAATGTTGTGTCGATCTCCTCGGCCACACCTGCCAATTCGGTTTGTACACCTTCGGGTAGCTGTGCGCTGTCAATGGCTTGGGTCAAAGCGGCGGTCGTTGCACCGACGTTATCGGTGGAAGCAGGAGTGACCGAGATGGTGACCGTGCGTACGGCATCGATGGTTGAGACCGACGGGGCGATATTGACGCGATTGACCTCAGCGATATCGGTCAGCGGGATGCCAAAAAGATCCAAGTTTTCGATGTCTTCAACAGTTTCCACGGTTGCTGCCGAATCCATGTGCACGTTGAGTTCAGCATCATCGATGGTCACCTGGGAAACGGGGAAATCGGTGGTGTGTGAAGCAATCAGCCCCATCGCTTCGGGCACGGTCATACCGTATTGGGCAATCTCATCTTCCAGGGGGACGATCTCCAAGGAGGGTTGAGCTGCCGCATAGTCGGACTCCACGCGCGCAACGTCGTCGAGCTTTTCAAAAGCGGTCTTGAGTGTTTCGCTAGCCTCGGCGAGATCGTCGTCGTCAAGGGCATCGAGTCGAACGTCAACCGTGTCGGAGCCCATCAAGGCGCCGCCGGCTTCTAGCTGGAACTCGCCAATATCCGGGTTGTCTTGGAAATAGGTTTCCAATGTTGTTTGGATATGTGTTTCAGCTTCGGATTGATCGGCAGCGGGGTCAGTGATCAGGGTAAGCGATGCCTGATTGGGGCCGGCTCCGCTCATCATGGATTGTCCACCAATATCGGTCTGGACAGTTTCGACCTGTTCGATCTGGGCCAGTTCTTCTTCGAGTCCCTGAGCCAGTTCTGAGGTGCGTTGCAGGGAGGAGCCCTGCGGTGCCGTATAGGTTACGGCGTGCATATTCATCCCGGTGTCGCCCAGAAGGTTGACCTTCAGCGCAGGCACCAGTGCCAATGATCCGGCAAAAACCACCAGCGCTCCCAACGCGGTGATCCAACGGGTACCGCGAGATTTGATAGTCCAAGTAATAATGGGGCGGTAGATCCGGGACAGCCAGTTGGTGGTCACGCGGATATCGGTGCCGGGCATTTGGTTCGCGTCAGCGCCACGAATGCGTTGGTTGCGCATAAACCAGTAGGCAAGTACCGGCACAATCGTCAGGGCGATCAGGGTGGAGCCGATCATTGCCAGCACAACGGTGAGGGCGAACGGCCTAAAGAGTTCTCCGGCGAGTCCTTCGACTAACAAGATCGGCACGAATACCATTACGGTGACCACCGTCGAGGAGATCACCGCCGCCGAGACTTCAGCGGTTGCTCGAGTGATCGTCTTGCCTTTCGTTTCACCAGGTGGTGCTTGGCGGAGATGGCGCATGATGTTTTCAATGACCACGATCGAGTCGTCGACCATACGACCGATCGTGATCATCAGTCCGGCCAAGGACATCATGTTCATCGTGGTGCCGGTGGATAACATGCCCACGAAGGCGAATAATACCGACAACGGAATGCTAATGCCTGTGATAATCGTAGGGCGGATAGACAACAAGAAGACGAAGATCACTAGCACGGCCAGAATCAGGCCCCACATACCTTCGTTGGCCAGTCCAGCAATAGCATCTTCAATGAACTCGGCTTGGTCGAATACGATCGTAAATTCGGTTCCGGAACCCATTTGCACGGCGGCTTGATCCATGACGGCGTGGGCGGCTTCAGATAGTTCAATGAAATTAGCGCCGTGCGAGGGGATCACCAGCAGCGTGATCGAGTCGTTGCCGTTGGTCCGTGAAATTGTTTCGGCTTCTGCTTGGGTTCGGTCGATATCGGCAACCTCAGACAACTGAACTGGTTGGTCGTCGTCAACCGCCAATAAGGTTGCGGCAAGGTCATCGACGTCGTCGAAGGCCTTGCCAATGGAAATATCTAGGGTTTCGCCACTGTCGGTGATATTGCCGCCGGGCAGGACCACTCCGGCATCTTCTAAACCGTCTACAATTGCGGCCCGGTCCAGGCCGTGTTCGGTCAGCGCGTCGTCGTCGGGATTAATCCGAATGATTTCTTCTTCAACACCAAAGAGTTGAATTTGAGCGATGCCAGGTATGTTTTCTAGATCGGACCGAGCAGACTGGTCGAAACGCTGATTGAGCTCACCGGGGGATAGCTCCGAGGACATGGATACCACCATGGCTGGAATACTGGCCGAACCACCGGTCAAGGTGCGGGTGGTGGTCCCGTCGGGCAGTTGGTCTTCCAAGGTGTTCAAAATGGTGTCGGTCTGGGATGCGGCACGGAAAATATCGGATCCGTATTCCATCTCTAACATGATCATCGAGAAGTTCGAGCTGGAATTAGACGACGTAGAGGTGACATTATCGACGGCGGTCAGCTGGCGTTCAATGGGCTCGGCCACCTGTTGAGCCATCTGTTCAGAGGACGCCCCGGGATTGGTTGCGGTCACAGCAACTGTGGGGAGTTCGACCGGTGGGATCAGCTCACGCCGTAGCATGTTAAGGGAGATAAGCCCCAGTACCATGATGACAATGGTAACCAGGGCGATGAACGCACGATTTTTCATGCTGAGTTTGACGAGCCAGTCCACTGTGGTCCTTTTACGAAATGGGAAACCAGAAAATGCTGGTCTCAATTTACCCTAGTTATAAGCTAAGAAAACTCAATCGATCCGCGAACGAAAGCGATATATGGACGTCAAAACAACATTGCGGGCCCGGGCAAGAGGCGTGGGGGTCGTGTTGGCTATTTTGCTGCTGGCCACATTATTTATCCCTACCCCGTATACGATCCAATCGCCGGGTCCCACGTTTGACACCCTAGAGCAGGTCGATATTGAGGGCGAGACTCTCGACATGATCGAGATCGACGGCGCCCAAACGTATCCTACCGAAGGACAGTTGGAGCTCACCACGATTTCAGTCTCTGGGCCACCAACGTCCACCTCGACATTGCTTGAAGTCCTCTATCATGCAGCCCAACCGTATCCAGCCATTACGCCGGCGGAATTATTATATCCGCCGGACACTACCGGTGATGAAGTCCGTAGCCAAAATGCTGAAGCGATGGCAGATTCGCAGTCCTGGGCGGTGGCTGCTGCTCTGGAGCATCTGGGGATTGACTATCAGCAACGCTTATTCGCTTTAGACTTCGCCGAAGACTCTCCCGCAGCACAGTTTTTGGAACCCAATGATGAAATCCTGAGTCTCAACGGCACACAGATCACCGGTCACGGACAGCTGGTCAACACTATTCAAGAGGCAAACGGCCAACCGGTGGATCTGCGGGTGCGTCGCAACGGTGACGATCAGACCTTCACCATTCCGGTGACCCAAGCCGAGGACGGGACCTATCAGATCGGGGTGTATCTAGACTCAGAATTTGTCTTCCCGATCGACGTTGAGATCCATTTACAAGACGTTGGGGGACCCTCCGCCGGTCTGATCTTCACACTGGCCCTCATCGATCGGATGACCGAAGATTCGGTGACGGATGGCCGCCATATCGCAGGGACCGGCACGATAGACCCCGACGGCACTGTTGGACCAATTGGGGGAGTACAACAGAAAGTCATGGCCGCCGCCTCGGCAGGAGCCACCATTTTTCTGGCGCCTGAAATGAACTGTTCAGAAATTACGCATGTCCCAGACGGTATGACCGTTTACAGTGTCGATACACTGGATACAGCACTAGAAATTCTGGATGCGCCAGCAGGTGAAATAAATCACGCCACCTGTTCGTGAGCTGGCATTTCGATAGAATTTCACTACTTTGTAATTAAACGAGTCGGGCATAGCCCGCAGATAGGGAACTACCGTGAGTTTCGGACAAGGATTCGGTGGCATTTTTGGCCGCCCGGATGATCCCTCCGGTGGCTCTGACGATTCCGGCGGGTCGAACCGCGGATTTGGTTTTTCGTCAGGCAACGGGGGCTCAGGAGACGACGACAAGTCACGACCGACGGGCGCGGGGTCGCGCCGTCCAGGTGCACTACTACTGACACTGATTATTCTGGGTGTCCTGGTAGTACTGTTCGTGCTGTTCGCCATGGTGTACACCGAAGTGTTGTGGTTTAACCAACTGGGGTACCAGAACGTCTTCTGGACCGAACACTTCACCAAGGCCATATTATTTGTCCTCGCCGGTGTGGTCATGGCCGCGATCACCTGGCTGGCATTGCACCTGGCGTATAAGCACCGGCCCAAAAACCTGGCCGGTCAGCTGCGTCAAAACGTCGAACAGTACCAGAAACAGCTGGAACCAATCCGCCGTCTGGTATTTATTGGCGCTCCGATTCTGATTGGTTTCTTCGCCGGAACCGCGGCAATGAACGGTTGGGAACAGGTACTGCTGTTCTTCAACCAGGTGCCTTACGGCATGGAAGATCCAGAATTTGGTATGGATCTAACCTTCTACATGGCCACCCTGCCGCTGCTGAGTACGATCATTTCGTTTTTGACTTCCGTCGTACTGGTTGCTGGTATTGCCGGCATCATTGTGCACTACCTCTACGGTGGGATTCGCATTGAAGATGGTACGGGTGTCACGGTGGAACGTGCCGCACGCTTCCACATTTTGATCTTCGCCTCCCTGTACATGCTGCTGCAGGGCGGGCGCTACTGGCTCAACCGCTACGAAACCCTGCAGGATCAATCCGGTAATTGGGCCGGTGCGCTATACACGGATGTCAACGCCGTCATTCCGACGTCGACCATCTTGGCCATCGCCGCCATTCTGGTCATCGGGCTGTTCATCGCCACCATGGTCAACGGCCGCTGGCGCTTGTCGATCATCGGTGTAGCCGGTTTTATTGTTGCAGCGCTGATCGCCGGATCAATCTATCCGTTTTTGATTCAGGAATACCGGGTTGCGCCAACCGAGCAGACCATGGAAGCCCCATATATTGAGCGCAACATCCAATACACTCGCGAGGGCTACGATGTCGCCGATGTCGAATACACTCCCTATGCGGGTGAAACCGAAACCGAACGCGGTGCACTCAGTGGCGACGGGGCAACCACCGCCAACGTGCGCTTGATGGACCCCAATCTGCTGTCCCAGACCTTCGGACAGCTGCAGCAGTTCCGTCCCTACTACTCGTTCCCCGAGACCTTGCACCTGGACCGTTATGAAATTGACGGTGAGGTTCGTGACACAATTTTGGCAGCCCGTGAAATTAACCCACCCGGGGATGATTCCTGGGTCAATCAGCACGTGATTTACACCCACGGCTATGGTCTCGTTGTTGCCGATGCATCGGAAGTTGCCGGCGGTGGCCGTCCATCCTTCCTATTATCAGGGATACCGACCTCAGGGGTATTAGCCTCCGAAGAGGATTACGAACCACGCATTTACTTCGGTCGTAATGCGCCAGAGTACTCGGTGGTCGGTAAAGAAGAAGGCCAACCAGACCGTGAGCGTGACCGCCCGCAGGAAACTGGCTCCGAGCAGGACACCGCATATACTTTCTCCGAAGAAGGTGGCCCATCCATCGGTGGCATATTCAATCGACTGGCCTACGCGATCAAATTCGGTTCCACCGAACTGTTCCTATCGCAGGACGTCAACTCGCAGTCACAGATTCTGTTCGATCGTGATCCGGTCCAGCGTGTTGAAAAGGTCGCTCCCTACCTTTCGGTCGATACCAATACCTACCCGGCGATCGTTGATGGTCGGGTGAAATGGATCGTTGACGGGTACACTACTTCGGATGCTTTCCCATACTCTGACCAGTCCCAACTGGAATCGGCAACCCAGGATGCGCTCAACGTTGATCCCAACCTCATTTTGAGTGGCCAGGTCAACTACATTCGAAACTCGGTCAAGGCCACCGTTGATGCATATAACGGTGAAGTCGAACTCTACGCGTGGGAACCAGAAGATCCGTTGTTGCAGGCTTGGATGAGCGTCTACGACAATACGGTCAAACCGTACTCCGAGATGTCGGCTGAGTTGATGGATCACGTCCGCTACCCAGAAGACATGTTCAAGGTCCAGCGCGAAATTCTGGCCACTTACCATGTGGATGATGCAGGTGACTTCTACGAGGCAAACGACGCCTGGTCGATCCCGGATGACCCGACCTCGGGCTCTGAAGCTGGCGTGAAGATCCCGGCTTACTACATGACCATGCAAATGCCGGGTCAAGAGCAGCCAGCCTTCCAGTTGACCACCCCGTATATTCCACAGGAACGCGAAGGTGTGGCCCAGCGAAACGTGCTCTACGGCTTCCTGGGTGCTAATGGTGACGCCGGAACCGGCGAGGACGGTGTCAAAGCCGAAACCTACGGTCACATGCAGATGCTGGAATTGCCTCGCCAGACCACTACCCCTGGTCCTGGACAGGCCCAGAACAACTTCAACTCCGACGACACGGTCTCACGTGAGTTGAACCTGTTGCGGCAGGGAGCATCTGATGTGATCAATGGCAATATGATCACCTTGCCAGTCGCTGAAGGCATCCTGTATGTCCAGCCGGTCTATGTCCGCTCGACTGGTGAAACCTCTTATCCAGTCCTCAGGAAGGTCCTGGTGGCATTCGGCGACAAGGTCGGTTTCGCTGACACCTTGGCCGAATCTCTTGATCAGGTCTTCGAGGGTGAATCTGGTGCCGAAACACCAGAGGAACAGCAAACCGAAGGTGCACCAGAAGGGGAAGAAGGTCAGGCCGAACCACCGGTGGCATCTCCGCCTGCAGAGCAACTGGCCGATGCGCTCAATGACGCCCGTGACGCCATGGAACGTTCTGATTCCGCAATGGCCGACGGCGACTGGGCAGCCTATGGAGAAGCCCAGGCGGATCTTCAGGAGGCGCTAGAGCGCGCACTGGCTGCTGAAGGCGATGAGGCCCCAGCCGAATCAGAAGGTGATGCTGACAACACTGAAGAACCAGTCCCAGCTGACTAGGGGATATAGAGTCCGATGAGCTAGTCCTGCGATTTGCATTCCATTTTCGCGGCGTGTACAGTAGAGAAAGACGCCGCGGGGTGGAGCAGTTCGGTAGCTCGTCGGGCTCATAACCCGAAGGCCGCAGGTTCAAATCCTGCCCCCGCAACTCAAGAGAAAAAGACCCTCGAGGAAACTCGGGGGTCTTTGCGTTTCCATACGCCCGGCACGGGCATCTTGCTTTGGTCAAAACCGATCCAAAACACCGCAGCCTACTATTTCGGATGTCCCAGCTGCGGAGCCAGAACTATTGCAGATCGACAAACATCAGGACTCAGTCGAAGTCTCCCGCTAACGTGACGTCTACAACGTTTTGCCCCACGCTCAAAGCACAGCGGACATATTGCCCGGATACGGGATATCTTCAGCAACTGTCAGGAAAACATGGTGGCAACACCCAGAATCCTGTACCAAAATAGAGCTGACAGGAAAGGACGATCATGTACGAGACTACGCCTTCACAACCGGAGCACAGCAACCCGTCGAATCGATACAACGGCTCAGCCGCCGATGCCGGTGAAAATGCTCCGCCACCACCACCTCCGTCTCAGCACGCGTCCTACCCACAACCTCATCCCAAACCCCACAATGCTGAACCGCGCTCAAAGAGCCGCATTGGGTGGCCAGTTTTCATCACCTCCATCGTGCTGGCCGGTTTGCTTGGTGGCGGCGCAGGGGGACTAGCAGTGCATTATCTCGACGACGGCGCACCGACCGCATCCAACGAGATTCAGGACTCTAACCAGCTCAACCGCACAGATAACATCACCCCAACCACGGAAGCCGCAGCCGTAGCATCGCCGTCAGTCGTGACCCTCTCGGTAGGTGGAGAACAGGCCGAAGGTTCCGGTTCCGGCGTCATCCTCGACGATCAGGGCCACATCCTGACCAACACCCATGTGGTCACTCTGGGTGGCCAAACGGCCGCGGCTAATGTGATGGTCCAAACCCACGATGGTGAAGTGTATGAGGCTCAGGTGGTAGGCCTTGATCCGATGTCAGACCTGGCCGTTATTAAAATTGATGCCGAAGGCCTTGAGCCCATCGAAATGGGTAGTACTGAAAGCCTCAACGTCGGCGACCAGGCCGTAGCCATCGGCGCCCCTCTGGGCCTGTCCGGCACAGTAACCGAGGGCATCATCTCGAATCTTGACCGCACCATCTCGGTCGCCTCATCTGCGGTACCCGAAGAACAGGAAACTCCACAAGAAGAGAACCCCTTTGAATTCCGGCTCCCAGACAATACCGAGGCACCCGCAGCCCAAGGACAAATTCATCTCAACGTCATTCAGTCTGACGCCGCCATCAACCCCGGAAACTCAGGTGGCGCCCTCGTTGACCAAGAAGGCCGTCTCATTGGGATCAACGTGGCGATCGCCACTCGTACCGAGGGCAACGTGGGACTTGGCTTTGCTATTCCAGTGGAATACGCACAGCGGGTCGCTCAGGAGCTGATTGAAAACGGCGAAGTCTCCCACGGGGTATTGGGTGTCTCGATCGTTCCCACAACGCAAGGCAACATCTCCTCGGGCGCCCAAATAGTCGAGGTGGTCGAAGACGGTCCAGCCGCCGGAACCCAACTGCAGCCTGACGACGTGATTACCGCGGTCAACGGCGAACCCGTCACGGATCCTGGCTCACTGTCGGCTACTGTGCGCCAATACCCGGGTGGCACAGAGGTGGAATTAACTGTGGTCCGCGACGGTCAAGAGCTGACTGAAACGGTCACCTTGGGCTCCACGAACTAGGGCTACACTATAAGGCGTGCTCAACCAACCTGTCTCTGCCGCTGACCTTGTCAAAAAGTCCAACATCACCCGTGCCCTGGCCATCGCCGCGCACCCGGATGACATCGATTTCGGTGCCGCCGGCACCATTGCGGCCTTGACTGATGCAGACGTAGAAGTCACCTATTGTTTAGTGACCTCAGGCGATGCCGGCGGGTTCGAACTGGACCATTCGCGCGAAGCGATGATCGCTCGTCGTGAGCAGGAGCAACGCGCCGCGGCCGCCGTCGTCGGAGTCTCTGAGGTGCGCTATCTCAAACACCTAGATGGTTACGTTGAACCCAACCACGAATTGATGGCGCAACTGGTGCAAGTCATGCGCGAAGTGCAGCCCGACGTCGTCATAACCCAACACCCCCAGCGCCACTGGGATCGGCTCCAGGCCTCGCATCCTGACCATCTGGCAGTGGGGGAGGCAACGGTTCGTGCGATCTACCCGGCCGTGGAAAACCCCTTTGCTTACCCAGAATTAGCCCACCTGCCGGCGTTTCGTATCCGACAACTGTGGATGATGGGTGCACCGAAGCAGTTGGCAAATCTGGCCGTGGATGTCACCGAATATGTTGAGCGCAAGCTTGATGCACTGCACGTGCATGCCTCCCAGCATCCGGACCCAGAATTTATGGATCATCGGGTGCGCACCGCGCTGCAAGAGAGCCACCCTGTGCCAGGGCGCGGCGCCGAAGTCTTTCACCTGGTCGCAGTCAATGACCAGACGACATTTGCTGGGTTCTAACCCGGTGCTGTCAAGACGCACCGGATCCTGCTGGCGCCTCCGGGCTTCGTCTACTGCAGTGGCATTTCGACCAGGGCGGTACTGGATGGGGTTTCGGAACCGGTCTCTGGTTCGACGGTGATCCACAACAGTTCGTAGTTGTTCACGCCGCGGAATTGGACGTCACCGTTTTCCAGTTGCTGGGCGGTGTAGGTGCCCACGGAGACCACCGAGCCGCCGGGTTCTTCAAATAGCCACACCTGGTAGCGCTGGTCTTCTTCTAAGTCCGCTACGTCACTAAACGACAGGTAGGCGACGTCTTCTTCAGCTGAAAAATGTCCGGTAACCGAGGCGCCATCCATGGTTGCTGACACACTGGTCTGATCGTCGGCATCATCCACGGCACTGCGGATGCGCTGGTCGCCGGTATTCAAAAAGATGACGGCGACGATAACCGCAATGAGCAATACTGCGCCAACGACAATGAACATCGCCCTGCTGCGGCGTTGCTGGTCGGGATCTTCCGCAACCTCATAGTCATCCACGGTCTCGATAAACTCGATGCCAACATTTTGTTCGGGCAATTGCTCCAGGACTGAATCCAACAGGTTAGCCGGTGGGTGGGCTGCAACCCGGCGATACGCCCAGGTGAGCATCCGTTGTAATAGTGCGGTCCGGGCGCGCAGCTGGGCTGCGGTTTCACGATCCTGACGATTAATCCAGGCCTCGACGGCCACGGCGTCGTCGTCATGTAGCGCCTGTAACGCATTCAAGGTGGCCAGTTCGGTACCGAGACCAACGTGTAAATCAGTTTCGACGTCGTCGGAGAACGCAGCCGTTTGTCCGCCCGACGACGACAAGGTACCGGTCACTCGAGTCGCCAGCAGTGGATCGGAATCCACCGACGTGCTGCCGGTGATCTCCGACAGGTAATGACGGGTTAACCGCACCGCAGCGTCGCGCAGGCGAGACTTTAACGTGGGCAGGGCGACGTCGAGCTCCACGGCTGCTTCTTCGACCGTGCGCCCGCCCAACCAGACGGTCGTTAGCGCTAATGCTTGAGCATCGGTGAGTGGTTCAAGCTCGCTCAACCGAGCGGCGATCGCGCGCATGCGGTCCACATCTCCCACGGAGGTTGCATCCGGACGGTGGTAGCGGCCAGTCTGTTGAGCGATGGAATTGATCCAGGCCACCACGGTGCGGTCGCGAGCTAATTCATCAGCGTGGTCGACGTTGAAATCGAAGGTGAAATGCGGAGCCTGGCGCCATAGCGTGACATAGGCGTCGGTCGTGGCTTGCAGTGCGTCGTCCTCGGCTGGGAATAGTGCGGTGAGCATGCCAAAGACCTGCGGCGAGGTCAGATCGTAGAGTGCCGCAAAAGCAGCCGAGTCGTTGTCGCCGGATTGGAACAGTAATTGCGCTGGGCCAGGAGTATGTGTTTCCATCACGTCTTAGCTTAGTAACTGCACTGTGTTCGTGCTGGCTCGGCGCGCCCTAGCGTGACGAACTGCCCGCGAAATCATACTGACGCCACGCCTCATACAGCGCAATTGAGGCTGAATTGGCCAGATTCAGTGAGCGCCGTCCGGTTTGCATCGGCAAATAGACGGTTTCGGTGATCATCGGATCGTTGAGCACATCCTCGGGCAGACCAACGGATTCCCGGCCGAATAGCAGCACATCCTGGGGCTGATAGGTCACCTCGTCGTAGCGTGCTTTGCCGGTGCCGGTGAAAGCGAATACGCGTTCGGGAGCCAGGGCGTCGAAGGCTTCGGCAAGATTTTTATGCACGGTGACAACAGCCAGATCGTGGTAGTCCAGACCGGCCCGACGCAGGTGGGCGTCGTTGAAATTAAAGCCCAGCGGTTCCACCAGGTGTAATTCGGCCCCGGTGATTGCGGCAAGCCGAATTGCATTGCCCGTATTGCCCGGGATCTCCGGGGTATGGAATAACAGCCGGAAGCCCGGATTGGTAGGGTCGGCGGATTTGGGTGCGGTGTCGTGTGGATTATGTGTCATAGTTTGGCGATGAGTTGTCCCATGGCGGCCCGGTCGACCACATTGTGATTGCCGGTACCGATAAATAGTTTGATATTGCGAACAGCATCCATGATTGACGCCGGAGGCTCGGTTAGACCAAGCGTATTGAGCGCATCGGGTGCCTGGATCGTCGGGGCGTGTGGATTGGTGGAAAATATGACGTCGAACCCACCGACTTCAAAATCGGGCAGTAATGTTTGCAGGCCCAGCACAGCATCGGTCAGATCTGGCAGCTCAATGCGTTTACGTCCAAGCAGATGTGTCCCATTGAATTGATACACATCCGGTGGGGCGTGCTGGACGCCGAACACCGCAAGTTTGGAACCGCCCAGCACCACGGTGTCTAAGACGAGTTTGCGGTCCAGTTTGACCCCGTGGAAAATCCGGACGGCGGGCAGTGCACCGTAAACCCGCGACAACAAGACCTCGGAGAGTCGTGCGTGCAGCGAACGCTGTTTTCGAGCGAAAAAACCGCCCGGAATTTTACCGTGGACAACCTGTTGGGCCAAGAGCGAATCCACATTTATGGGCGGATTGGTCGCGGTGCGAATGGGCCCATCAGCCAACGGCGGGATAAAGCGCACCGGCTCGGGCGTCGTCCTTGGTGTCGACGTCGCGGGGCGGCGGGGTTTGCGTTTCGGCCCGGCTTGCTGTGCGGAATCAAGTTGGGAGAGTTGTTTCCAGGCCTTGGAGATTTCGTCGAAGCGCGCTGCGTCACCACCGCGATCCGGGTGATGTTGTTTGACCAACGCCAAGTACGCCCGCCGGATCTGTCGCTTGGACGCCGAACGGTTGACCCCCAACACATGATACGGGTCGAATTGGTTACTGCGATTGTCTGGCACGGGCCATATTCTACCCGTGCTGTTCTAAACTAGAGGACATGTCCCGGATATATCTTGACCACGCCGCAACCACCCCGGTGCGCCCCGCCGCGCTCGACGCCTTTGTCGCGCAGGCACAACGCATTGGGAACGCCGCTGCCCTGCATTCCGCCGGGCGCTCGGTCAAACTCCAGGTCGCTGACGCTCGGGATCGCCTGGCGGTCACGCTGGACGCACACCCCAGCGAGATTATCTTCACTTCGGGTGGCACCGAAGCCGATAACTTAGCCATCAAAGGCCTCTACCGGGCCAATCGGGCGGTCGATGAGACCAAGAACGTCGTGATTGCTACCGGTATTGAACACCCGGCCGTAACTGATTCGCTGCAATGGTTGGAAACCCACGAGGGGGCCCAGCTGGTGGTGGTTGACGTCGATGCGGAAGGCTTTGTTGACCTCGACGCCTGGCGTGCCGCCCTGGAAACTCACCGTGGCCGGATCGCTGTGGCCACCTTGATGTGGGCCAATAATGAAATCGGGACCATTCAGCCTATTGCCCAGGTTGCTGAGCTGTGTGCGGCCGAGCAGGTGGATTTCCATGTTGACGCCGTTCAGGCATTCGGTGCCATTGAGGCAACCTTTATTCCAGGTATTACCACCATGGCGATCTCGGGGCACAAAATTGGTGCGCCCGTGGGCATCGGTGCGCTGTTGGTACGCCGGGATGCTAAACCGCTGCCGGTGTTGCACGGTGGGGGACAGGAACGCGATATCCGCTCGGGTACCACGGCAGATGCGCTCATCGTGGCCTTCGCCGCAGCAGCCGAAGAGGCCACCACGAATTTGGCCGAAGAATCTGCGCGCCTGGCCGGACTACGCGACCAATTGATCGCCGCCGTGACAGCCCAGATTCCCGAAGCTAAACTTCAGGGGCCTGCCGATGGAAAATATCGGCTGCCAACGAACGTGCATTTTTCCTTTGCTCAAGCCGAGGGTGACTCGTTATTATTTGGGTTAGACATGGCAGGTATTGAATCCTCCACGGGTTCGGCCTGCAATGCAGGAGTCTCACGACCCTCACAGGTAATTTTGGCCACCGGTCAGGATGAGGCCGCGGCCCGATCCACCCAGCGGTTCTCCTTAGGCCACACGACGACGCAAACAGATATCGACGCGGTAATAGCAACGCTGCCCGGGGTGTACCAGGCGGCTGCGAAAGCCGGGATGACAGCCCAACCATCCTCGATTCGCACGGCAAACTCCCACCGCTAACGAAAGAGAAGTTTTTATGAAAAAGTTGAAGGTTTTGGCAGCAATGTCGGGCGGTGTCGACTCGGCTGTAGCCGCCGCGCGCGCCGTTGACGCCGGCCACGACGTCGTGGGTGTTCACCTGGCACTGTCTCGCATGCCCGGCACCCTGCGCACCGGTTCACGCGGCTGCTGCACCATTGAAGACGCCTCGGACGCTTGGCGAGCCTGCGAAAAACTGGGCATCCCGTATTACACCTGGGACTTTTCCGAGCGCTTCCAGGAAGAAGTGGTTGAAGACTTCATTGATGAATACGCCGCCGGGCGCACCCCGAACCCCTGCATGCGTTGTAACGAACGCATCAAATTTGCGGCACTTCTGGAACGCGCCCTGGCACTGGGCTTCGACGCCGTCGTCACCGGCCACTACGCCAAGGTTATTGAAAATGACAACGGTGAACTCGAACTACACCGCGCCGCCGACGACGCCAAAGATCAGTCCTATGTACTCGGGGTACTCACCGCCGAGCAGCTCAAGCACTCGATGTTCCCGCTGGGCGACACCCCGTCAAAAGAAATGGTACGTGCAGAAGCCGCCGAACGTGGCCTGTCAGTCGCCCAAAAACCTGACTCGCATGACATTTGCTTCATCCCCGACGGCGACACCCGCGGTTGGCTGGAAGAAAAGATCGACATGACCCAAGGCGCGATCGTTGATACCCAAGGCGATCAGGTCGGCACCCACCCGGGCGCTCAGGCCTTCACTATCGGACAGCGTCGCGGCCTGGCCATCGGCAAACCAGCCGAGGACGGTAAACCCCGCTTCGTATTAGAAATCCGGCCCAAGGAAAACACCGTCGTGGTAGGCCCACGCGAAATGCTGGCCGTGGATCGCATCACCGGTATCCGCCCCTCCTGGGCCGGGGCCCCGATCGCCGAAGAAGCCACCGGTCAATGGTTCAACTGCCACGTTCAGGTCCGCGCCCACGCCGAACCGGTACCCGGCCGCGCTCGCGTGACCACCGGAGATGTTGACGGGGTATCAGACGTCGTATGGGAAATTGAACTCGACGAGACCATACAAGGCGTTGCCCCAGGTCAAACTGCGGTCTTATACCAAGGCACCCGCGTGTTAGGTCAGGTAACAATCCACAAGTCAATCAACGCGCAGCGCTTGGCACACGTTTAGACTAGGAACCATGACTTACGATTCCACGGCGTCGTCACTGACGGGCACCACCGATCCGGCTATCCTGGATGAACTCCTAGCCATCCGTTCCAGCATCGACAACATTGATGCCACCCTGGTGTATCTACTGGCCGAACGCTTCAAATGCACCCAAAAAGTTGGTCAACTCAAAGCCCGCCACAACCTGCCCCCATCCGATCCGGAACGGGAAAAAGCGCAAATCACCCGGCTGCATGAACTCAGTCGCGACGCTGATCTCGACCCAGCATTCGCCGAGAAATTCTTGAACTTCATTATCGAAGAAGTCATCCGTCATCACAAAGCCATCTCGCAGGAGCAACGGTGACCCACCCTATCGGGCTGGTTGATGGCACATTTGCCGGCACCAACCCCCATGCGGTCTACACCCTGCAACTCAACGAGCTTGGTGCACCCCATATCCCCGCGCTGGTTGAATTGCCCGACGTCGGTCCGCACGCCACCGGTCTTGGCAAAGTTATTGCCAACCTCGGCTTGCCCTTCGAACTGCGCCCCTACGGGTGGCAACTGCAGCGCGGTGAGCGTCGCAACGCCGCTATTCAATGGCGTGCTGTAGCACACCGCAACTCCATCATTCAGGCCATGGCCGATGTCGCTGCCGACGACGACGTCCCCGCCGTTTCCGTACGCCTGCTTGGACCCATCAGCCTACTGATTGATGCAATGTTGCCATCCGGGCAGCGAATCCTGCGCGATGCCGCAGCGCGAACCGAAGTGGCTGCGGCCTGGGCCGAAGGTACGAGCGAACTCATCGCTCGGATTCACAGTGTGCTTGGTGCACGAGTCAGCTTATTCGTGCAGGAACATCGCGCTGACGACGTCGTCAACGGCACCATCCGTTCGGCATCTGGGGCAGATCTTGAACGTGCTGTAGACATCAGCGAAATTCGGTCTTACTGGCAACAGGTCGCAGAGCTAGATGCGGAAGTATTTTTTGAAACTCCCGCCGCGGTACTCCCTGATGCCGCGCAGATCGGCTCCGTTGCAGTGCATTGGCCAGTGGGCCGAGATGATCAAACGGAACAAACCTGGGAACTCATAGACAAGCTTCTGAGCACAGATAACCCGGTTGCCTTGCATCTGCAACGACGGCCAGATGTCGAGCGCTATGCCGAAGAATTAATCCAGCAGTATCTCGACTGGGGATTAGACCCGGTCAACCTGGAACATGTGCGATTCGTATATCAGTTCAACTCAGAAACCGAAGTAGCTGTTGGCTCGGGTCTTGAAGCATTGCGCACGATCGCCGGTCACGCCGGAGGATACGCCAACAGTCTCTAGTCTCGTTTTTTGATTCGCATATATAAGGCACTACCTCAGTCCAAGATCGCTGAGGTAGTGCTTTTTACTGTTTAACGCAACATCGCTGCTGCCTGGACCGAAAGCACCAAGGAAGTCGTTACTACAGCCTCACCCCGCGGAAAGCAACTGTGTCTCGTGAACTGTGGAAACTCCCGGTTTTTCGACATGATATCCACAGATACCATGACACGTGATGACGAGACACCAAAACAGTGATATACACCTTTTATTATCTATACAAGTATGTTAAATGCCAATAAAAGTATTGTCCTCTCAGTGATCATCCTGTAGAATAGGTGCTATAAATCATTCAATCCATTTCTTTACTTCTCACCTCGACTTCCCAGAAAATTCTTGGAACACAGATATGTGTGTTAAATAGCCTTCGAGAGGATGCGTCATGGGCACCACCGCTTTTCCAGACCTTGGAATTGCCGTGCCGATGCCTGCGGAACTCGATCTTGAGGCCATCGACAATCTCAGTGTTGGCCAGTTGGCGTACTTGACGGCGGTAACTACCCAGAAGTTGTCGCAACGAATAGCGGATCCAGCCACGGCCCACGAATTCGCCCAATATCGTAGAGCTTCTGGAACAGACTGGGCAGGTCATGTGCCCCAAGGTGCCCATGACAATAGTGAAGCCGAAGTCTCACAGGGAGATACTCCCACGCAATCTTATCTATCAGCGCGATCCGGTGAAGATGATCCTACCGACGCGGATGGCAATCCCATCATTAGTCCACGGCCGTTGCCATCACCGCCAGAGAACCCTTACGATGCCATTCCTTATATTGCTGAGATGTTGCGGCGAACCCAACATTCGCACGATGCCGTTATCACCGGTTTTGCTCGGCACTTACAGCCCATGTTCCAGGCTCAACCTGAATATTTCGGTACGCCTGAAGGCGTTCAAGCGTTTCGGGATAGCACCGCGTATTTCAAAGACGTCTTTCGGTTCTCTGGACAAATGACCAAAAAGATTCACGCTCGGCTGCCCTATGTCACCTGGAATCCCGGCCAAGATCCCACCATGGGTGTGCATCAGCCGAAATTGATCCAACTAGCCAAAGCGTTTCGTGATGGTCAAATTCCGGCTGAGAATCTGGACCGGATCGTCTGGTTAGACAAAGATCTCACCAAGCACGTGCGCTCTACCAGTGCATCCCTGGACGACAAGGATGATGTACTGCGCGAATTTGAGCCAACATTAGTCGAGGCAGCACAAGTCTCCAACCCGGATGCATTCAACGCTGCCCGCCGACGGTGGGCCGATAAGATCGCTCATGCGCTGGATGCCGATGGGCCACCCATTGCCCACACACTGCGCAAACAAGCCGATAATGTCATCCGCGATCAAGCCTACGCTGACGGGTCAGGCAAAATCTGGTTGCATGCCACCCCAGATGTCTTTGCCCAGTACAAGCATTTCGTCGTCAATCAACTCAACAAAAATGGTGCCCCAATCACCCCGGATGAACAACTGACCGAATGGCTGCATAGCCCTGCTGAAGAGCAGTCCGATAAGCCGGAAGCAAAATCCACTGCACAGCCCACAGACCCCCAGAGCGGCAGCAATAATTGCAACTCTAAGCCCAACGAAGACACCCACGCAACCAGGAATCCCGAGGATCCTGTCGAAGATGCCGGACTGTTTGATGATTTCGAAGCCGACCATCCACTCACTACAGCCACGCTGGATGATCTCAGAATTGATCACGACCCCGATGCAGTCGTGGCCGAAGATGCCCAAGGCAAGCCGGTTAGTCAACAAACCCTTGATGATATTGAAACGTTGACCCCCGGACAGCTCCTCAGCACGATACTCATCGGAGCGATGAAAGCCATCTTCAGTATGGCCCCCGACCAACTACAAATAAAACGCTCCCACGGGGCCGATGCCACCTTAGTGATCGTCCAGGATATTGAAACCGCCTATCAGACCCTCGGCATTGGAGCCATCCCAGAAGACGCCCGACGACCCAAAGGCCCCGACGGGATCATCCCCACCGTGATACAACGCGAAAATCCAGATAACCCCACCAGTCTGTGTCGAAACCCCAAGCATCTGCCGGGCGCCAGCCCACCAGCCCCGTGGACCGGGTATATCTCCGAAGCTCTCAATATTGGGCCCGTACATCCACAACATACCCAACAACTGGCCTGCGGCAGTCAACTCGTAGGCCAAATCTGGAATGACCACCACAGTGTGCTCAACCAGCGCCGCGCCTACCGCACCTGCACCCCATCCCAACGCCGCGCCGTCCTGGCCCGGGACCGCGGATGCCAAGCCCCAGGCTGCACCATCATCGCCGCATGGTGCCAAATCCACCACCTCAAAGCCTGGAAACGCGGCGGCAACACCGACATCGACAACCTCATCACACTGTGTGCACACCATCACGCCGCCATCCACAACGACAAATGGACCATCCACACCATCAACGGCACCCACTACTTCCAACCCGCACCATGGCTCGACCCCACCCAACCACTCCTACGCAACATCCACTGGGCACTATAACGACTCCGGCGGTATGGATTTTCTATAATCGGCCAGCAGCTTTCAACCGTAAGTAAGCGTCTCCTACGGCCAAAGGTAGATCAGCAGGTTGGGCTTCGATCACCTCGGCACCATATCGATTCAACAACTGAATCATTTTCCGATTCCGCAGCTTCTGAGCTTCAGCACTTGCAGCAATATACACCTCATCAGAAGTGGTGCGCTGAGTTGCCATATCTTCAAGTTCTGGATCAGCCACTGCGGCAATGAGCACCACATGACGACGCGTAAGTACCGGTAAGACTGGGATGAGGCCCTCTTCGATTGCAGCCGAATCCAACGGGGTAACTAACACAACCAACGCCCGTTGGCGCGTGATCTTGGAAACTTCAGGCGGAAGAATCGTCCAATCTGCTGCCAGCAAGCGAGGAAACACTTTGGCAAGCGCCGTAGCCATGCGATGCAGCAGGTAACCCTTTTCCTCTGACGAAGACCGAGCGCGAATGGACTGGTCCATCGTCAAGAGATCTACTCGATCGCCCCCAGCATTAGCCAAAGCAGAAATGAACAAGGCTGCCTCAATACCTGCATCGAAACGGGTTTCATCACCAACACGAGCAGCAGAGGCCCGCGAAGAGTCCAAAACCACAACGACCCGACGATCGCGTTCAGGACGATAAGTGCGGACAATCAAACCGTCCGACCGAGCAGAAGCCCGCCAGTCAATAGTGCGCACGTCGTCACCACGCACATACTCACGCAATGAATCGAACTCATGCCCGGCACCCGGACGGTGAACGGCAGATCGCCCCTCAATCTCACGCAACTGTTGGATGCGAGACGGTAAGTGCCGACGCGACCGGAACGGCGGAACGACGGTGACTTCACCCTCATGGTGATGCGTATGCTGCCGACCGCCAAGACCAAGCGGACCATAGGTGCGAATCGTCAGCTTGCGTGTGCGCACGGTGCCGCGTCGATTCGGAGTCAGTACTGTCGTGAAACGTTGCGTAGCATGAGGATCAAGATGGAGCCGATGTTCCGGTTGGGTATCGTGGGCAGACGGCTGCCATCCGTCGCGTACCAGTCCACGCATGACACGAGCTGCGCGACTGGTTATTTCAACCCACACCTCTCTTGGCTCCTCCAATCTGACTGGCGTATTGACGCTGCGTCGGATCGTGACCGCCCGCGGGGAGGCAGCCAGCCACAGGTCGATGCCCAACACGAGCACACATACGCCCAGCAGCGCAAAGATCGTGGCCCAGCTGGGCCACAGAATCATCGGAACAAACCCGGCCAGGGCGAGCAGAACACAACGGAAAGAAATAAACATTAACGTGGCACCGACACAGTAGCGATCAGACCGGTCAAGACCTGGTCGATACTAACCCCGTCCATCTCGGCTTCTGGTCGCAGCGACACACGGTGGCGCAAGCAAGGCAACAGGAGTGCTTGAACGTCGTCGGGGGTAATAAAATCCCGACCAACCAGCCAGGCCCATGCCTTTGCGGTCTTCATTAGCGCGGTGGAGCCACGTGGTGACACCCCCATTTGGAAAGAGGGCGAATTTCGAGTCGCATGGATCAGCTCAACAATATATCGCAACACCTCGGGGGAGGTCTTGACCTGGGCGATTTCAGCGCGAGCAGCCGCGATCGTGTCGGCGTCAGCGACAGCTTTCAAACCAGCCTCGACCAGATCCGTGGGACGGAAACCGGTGGCGTGTCGATGCAGAATCTGTAGTTCTTCTTCGGGCGAGGGGAGATCGAGTTTGACCTTGAGCATGAACCGATCCAGCTGGGCCTCAGGCAGCGGATAGGTGCCCTCGTACTCGATTGGGTTCTGGGTGGCAATGACCATAAAGGGTTCGGGCAACGGATAAGTCGTACCATCCACAGAGACCTGATGTTCCTCCATGGCCTCCAACAGTGCGGCCTGAGTTTTCGGTGGGGTGCGGTTGATCTCATCGGCCAACATGAGATTGGTAAAAACCGGACCTTCGTGGAAGCGAAACTCGGCGGTAGCAGAGTCATAAATTAATGATCCGGTCACATCACCGGGCATCAAGTCCGGGGTAAATTGCACACGCGAGTTGTTCAGGTCCATGGCCTGGGACAGGCTGCGCACAAGCAGGGTCTTGGCCACACCGGGTACGCCTTCTAATAGGACGTGACCTTCGGCAAGCAACCCGATTAACAGTGAGGTGACGGCGTGGTCTTGCCCGACGACGGCTTTGGCGACTTCAGTCCGGACGTCGTTGAATGCGGGACGGGCGGTGGTGTTCACGAGGACTCCTTTGTTGGTGCGCTGACGCGGTCGCGCACCTGGTGTTCAAGGTCTTGTAGCTGGTTGGCCCAGGCGACGAGTTGCTGTGTGCTCAGCTTGCCGGTGGGCGGGGTGTAGAGCTGTTGCAGCTCGGTCCGGGAGGCGTTCAACTGCATTGCGGTTTCATTCAGGATCGCATCGGAGGAGGCCTGGGCGCCTAGGCGCAGGAGCCGAGCCAGTCGGTCAAGTGATGCCTGTTGGAGTGTGGCCAGGGCATGGTATCGCTGGTGAGTTTTGGCGTACATCCGCCCGCGGCCCACCGTGGTTTCGGCGGCGGGGACTTCTGCCGGCAGCGGCTCAACAATGACGGGACCGGTGCGTCGCCCACGGTAAAACAACCAAATACCTGTGACGATGACCGCCCAGACGATACCCATCCGGGCCCAGTCGGGCAACTGGACAGGCGAGAGCTTGCCGTCGGTGTCCGGGTCGAATTGGAAGTCGGGTTGAAACCAGATCACGGTGTCGGATTGTCCCAGCGACCACAACGCTAATGTTGCGGTGCCGTTGTCATACAGGCCGGCGTTGGACAGCATGCGCCAGTCGGCAAAAATAATCGAGCCCTGGGGGCTTTTGGCAAATGCGTAGGCTGGATCCGTCTGGCCGGTGGATTCATCGACAATCGCGAAACAACCGTGGGCGTCGTCATTGATGACCACACCCTGCCGAATAGCACCCACGGACCCGGCCTCCTGGGCTGAGGGCAGACGACAGCTTTGGTCTGCTGCCAGGTTGTCAATAAAATCCACGGTGCGGGTCTCATAGACACCATCGATGAGGTCTAGCTGTTGGGTAGCGGTGACTCCTGCAAACACCCGCTGATCCGCGGGAACCAGTTCGGCTAATTCGCTGAGGCGCTCGTAGGAGGCGGTGGCCATGGCCTGGTACTTATCGTGAAACAGGACCGTGGCATCGGGATGGCGTTGCAGTTCCGAGCGCAACTGGGTTATGGACTGGGCGGGGTGCACGGCAATGCCATGGTCGCTGAGTACGCTGGTCAGCGCTGCGGCGCCGTCGTTGGTCTGATCGTCGATGCCGAGGCTGCCTTCGGTGCGGGCAGGTTGCATGGAGATCCAGACCATGACGGCTAACCAGATGGCAACGATCAGCGCGATGAGCAGCATAAGCCCCGTCTTACGGCGAGATTTGGTCATCGAGGCATCAACCTGGCCGGGTTGTCGTGCGGGTGTGTTGCGGTTGGTTGGGCGACGGCGATGGTCTGGGCGAGGTTGATCATGGCGCTCGTGGCCTCACGAGTTGGGACCCCACCGCCGTAACTGATTTCGTTGAACTGCTCCGAGGCCTCATGAATCGGGATGCGGTGGGAAGGCAATACACTGCCCAGCGACCAGCCAAACACGGTCGCGGTGGTTGCCGGGGTGACCTCAACGAGCTCGCGTACCGCAGCCGAGCGCACCATTGCTCGGTACGCTTGCAAATAGGCTTGATCCAGTTTTTGGCTGGCCAGCAGTTGGCGGGCCTGATCAAGATACTGGGCCGCAGAAATACTGGGGTCAACCAGCTGGGCTTCAGCCTGGGTAACGCTGGAGACGGATGGTCGGAAAAATCGGATCAATAAAATCACCAGGATGACGACGGCGAGCACCAGGAATACCTGAATGATGACGCTACCGGCTCCTGAGGCATCGACGTTGAGCAGCAGGGCGTCGTTGAGCCATTGCAGCACACGTTCCCACCAGCTCATCGCAGCCGGGTCGACCTCATAGGAATCGATGCGATCATTCAGTAGCCGTCGAGCGTCGTCGTCATCGGGTGTCCAGGGGATGGACGTCATACACGCGGCCCCGGTGGGTTGGGCGGCGTTTGTGGCGGACCGGATGGGTCAGCCGGGCCGGTTGGGCCAGAATATGGCGGGTATGGCGTTGGCGGATAACCGCCGCCGGGTTGCTGTGGAGGCTGGCCATAAGGATTCGTCTGTGGTGGATGGGTGGCTGCGGCTGGGGCGAACCGACCGGGGATCAGGTCGTCGGTTTCGTCGTTGGACGTGGAGTCCTGTTGGCCGGATGTATCGAAACGATCGGCAACGGAACCATTGGCGCGCTGAGCGACCAACTGTTGGAAATGGATGCCCAGGCCTTCTTTGCGGAAGCGGTAATCGTAGTAGAACATGATCGAGATCAACAAGCCCATATTGGTGACGATGAACCCGACCAGCGAGCTGACCGCAGTAATGATCAGGTTGGTGATCAGCATCGAGGTGTGCAGTTGTCCCTCGGTTCCAGCCGACATCAACACGAAGCTGCCCAAGAAAGACAACGGACCGGTGATCACGGCAGATACGATGCCCAAGATGACACCAAAAAGCAATACTATGCCCAACGTACGCCAGAAATAGCCGCGCGTAAGCCCCCAGGAGCGACGAAGCGCTGCGAAAATACCGATATCTTCGATCACCATGGCCGGTATGACCAGATGCCAGCGGACGGCAAAGAATGCTGCTGCGATCCCTGGAATAACTAACGCCAAAAGGAATCCAAAAATTGCCGCAGCGATCGCTCCGCCGCTTTCAGGTTCCCCGCCGGCAAAAACCGCGGCGGCAACCAATACTAGTAGCAGTGCGATCACCAGGTAGATGACGATCACGGCCACCACCATCAGCGCCAGTAGGCCCACAAGTTTGCCCCATTGGCCGCGCAAGAGCCGAAAACCCTGACTCAGGGAGGTCTTCATGTTGATCGCACCGCGACCCATCATGATGGAATACATACCCCAGTTAAAGGTTTGACCAACCACCAGGACGAGTTGTGACAGCAAGATGGAACCAAAGAATCCAATGCTGCCTGCTGCGGTGAATAGCTGGTCAGCGGTGGCAAACGGATCAGCCATTGTCGCCCCGAATGACCGGAGCAAGAAGAACTCGCCGGTTGCCGTGATGACGGCCGCAATCGAACCAAAGATTAATGCTGCACCGAAAAATAGGCCCGGCGATTTGCGAATCGTGGCAAAAAGTCCCGAGAAGTAATCACCTAAAGTTAGTGGGCGCAGTGGCATAGTACCCGGTTGGGCGACTGCAGCATAGGGCGAAGGGGACCCATATGGTGAATACTGCGCCGGCTGTGTTGCACCCCCATATGGGGTATTGCTCTGAGGGTTCCAACCGTAGGATCCCGGCTGGTGAGCGCCCGGTTCTTCGTTGGGTGGTGGGGTTGGGCCGTGATAAGACATGGGCTCCTCGTAGTGTCGGATAAACCAGGCGTGCAGGTACAGTAATCGTCAACCGGTTACTACAACAGATTCTAACCACGCTTGATCGACAACGGCGATCATTTTTGACGCGATTGGGGGAATCCCCAATATAAAGCAGCTTCTAGGATCTTGTCCGGTATGCTTTAGACGGGTAATTGATATGCCAGTAGCGCGGGAAGGAAGCCGGTTGAAGACCAAAATTCTAGTGGTTGACGACGACGAAGCGTTAGCCGAAATGATCGGGATTGTACTGAGTAATGATGGGTTTGAAACCTATTTTTGTTACGACGGAGCCCAGGCAAATGACATGTATCGCAGCGTTCGTCCCGATTTGGTGTTGTTAGATCTGATGCTTCCCGGTAAGGACGGCATCGAAATTTTGCGTGAACTTCGCAAAGAATCTGACACGCCCGTCGTCATGCTGACTGCCAAGTCTGAAACCGCCGACGTCGTGCGTGGTCTCGAAGCCGGGGCCGATGACTATGTGCCCAAACCGTTTAAACCCGCTGAACTGGTGGCACGCGTACGCGCGCGACTTCGCGAAACCGACACAAAAGACTCCGAAACCTTACAGATCGCAGATCTATCGATCGATGTTGCCGGTCATGAAGTCACACGCGACGGTGTCAACCTTAACTTGACCCCGCTGGAATTTGACCTATTGGTGGAGCTAGCACGACGTCCGGGGCAGGTGCTGACCCGTGAAGAGCTGCTTGAAGAAATTTGGGGCTATCGTCATCAAGGCGATGCCCGTTTAGTCAACGTGCACGTGCAGCGACTGCGCGCCAAAGTTGAAAAAGACCCCGATAAACCCGAAGTGATTCTCACCGTACGCGGGGTTGGATACAAAGCCGGCTAGCTTATGTCCACAGACGCCGCTACCCCTACCGAGGAACCACAAGAACAACCGCGACAAAGCTGGTTCAAACGGTCTTTCGGGATGCTCGACCGGACCCGACGACGCTTCATACGGGAATGGGACTCCTCGATGGCGCTGCGTACCGCGGTCATTGCCGCAGCAGCAACGATTATCGGATCGCTGTTCTTGGCGTTCTTTTTGACCCAACAGATTACTTCGGGCCTCTTTCAATCTCGCTTTAATCAGGTGCAGGCTGAAGCCAACCACGCGCTGCAACAAACCCGGCAAGTGTTTGAAAATGCTGCCACGGCAGATGAAGATTCCACGACCTCACTGGTTGCCGACACCCTGCGCCAGCTGACCACCGACGACACCGCCTTTGCTCGTGACTTTTTGCTGGTCCCCTTAGAAGAAGACGACAGCATGTATGTCGGCTCGATGAGCTCCGGGGGAGCGACTGAACAACTGATCACCGATGAACTGGCCGACCAAGTCGCATCCGGTAACGGTATCTACTACCAGTCCATTGCCCTGCCCGATGCAGGATCGACCCAACCCGGTTTAGCCTTTGGCACCCAAGTCGTGCTGCCGCCAGGCAACTACTATGCGCTGTATTTCATTTACGATTTAGCTGACGTCCAAACCACGATCGACTATCTGATGAATGTGCTGCTGGTGGCCGGCGTCGTCTTGGTTTTCATGAATATTGGGGTTGCACTGTGGGTGACTCGCTCGGTTAGTAAACCCATTCAACAGGCCGCTCAGACGGCTGAATGGTTATCTTCCGGCGACCTTTCGGTGCGGATGGATGTTCAACGCACCGATGAGATCGGTTCCCTGTCCGAGTCGTTTAATAAAATGGCCGACAATATTCAGGACCAGATCACCCAGTTGGCTGACCTATCACAAATTCAGCAGCGTTTCGTATCGGACGTCTCCCACGAATTACGCACCCCGTTGACCACCGTGGCCATGGCATCGGAAGTCCTCTATGAGTCCCGCAATGAGCTTGACCCGGTGTTGCGACGTTCCACCGAATTGATGCATCACCAGGTTGAACGATTCCAGGCACTATTAGAAGACCTATTAGAGATCTCACGCTTTGACGCCGGTGCTGCCCAGGTTTCCGTTGAAAAGACCGACTTATTGCACCTCGCTGCCGACGTCGTGCTGACCGCTCAACCGTTGGCCGATAAGACCAACACGCAGGTGTCGATCGTGGCCAAAGGCGAAAACTTTACCGCCGACGTCGACTCTCGCCGTATCGAGCGCATCCTGCGGAACCTGGTGAATAATGCGATCGAGCACGGCGAATCCAAGCCGGTAGATGTCATCCTGGAAGGCGACGACACCTCCGTGTCCATTGTTGTGCGAGACCACGGCATGGGCATGACTGAAGAACAACTCGAACACGTTTTCGACCGTTTCTGGCGCGCTGATCCAGCCCGCACCCGGACAACCGGCGGTTCCGGGCTTGGCCTGGCTATTGCTGTCGAAGATACCCGCCTGCACAATGGCACCATCGACGTCTGGGCACGCCTTGAACAAGGCTCCGCATTCCGTGTCACCCTGCCACGTATTTCCGGCACGGTTGTTTCCGGTGAGCCGCCACTGAGCCTGCCACCCGAATACGACCGGGCCAAGCGCATGTCAGCGCGCGACATCGATGTTCCTGATAGCCAACCACAAGACTCGACCGTATTCAATCGTGTCACCGAACAGCATCTCTACCACCCTCGAAAAGAGCTGCCATGAGGCTCAAGCGGTTGTATAGACTGCTGGTAACCGGGGCTGCTGCTGTCGCGTTGGCTGCCTGTGCCAGTCTGCCGCAGTCGGGCCAAGTTGGCGAATCCGACCAACAAGCCGATATTAACCGAGACGTCGCCTACACGTTTAACCCCGCAGGCCCAGCCGATGACGCCACCCCAACGTCGATCATCAATGGGTTTATCCTGGCGGCAACTGGAATCCAGGGCGATTTTTCCACCGCCCGCCAGTTCCTGACCGAATCCGCGGCTCAGCAGTGGGATCCATACGCTCAGACCACGATCTATACCGGCCGCCCAATCGTGGATGCCACCAGCGATACTGAATACACCGTTGAATTGGTCACCATGGGTTCCCTGGACGACGCCGGAGTGTTGGAACTTGCCGATGATGGAAGCACACGAAATCACGAATTCTCGTTAACCCAAGTCGATGGGCAGTGGCGCATTGATCAACTGCCAGACGGGATAAATCTCGATGCTGCACAATTCCGCGCGCTGTTCAATACCCAAACCTTGTACTTCTACGATCCGACGTACACGTACGCCGTCCCAGACGTCCGCTGGATGCTCAACACCGAGGATCAAACGTCAACGCTTGTCACGGCACTTCTTGGCGGGCCGGCAGATTACCTGGAAGGCGCCGTCGTCACCGCATTCCCAGCCGGCGCGGAACTGTATCGCGACACTGTGCCGGTGTCTAGCGGGATCGCCCAGGTAGATTTCACCGATGAAACACTGCGGGGCATGTCTGAACTGGCTCGACACCGAATGTATCAACAGCTGGAGCTGACCCTGCAACGATATCCCGGCATCTCGGAAGTCAATATGACCCGGGAACGTTCTAGTCTAGAATTTGATGAACCTCCCCAGGGCTTTGTCCCCGCCGAGACGTCGGTGACCACCGGAAATTCACAGGTCGGGATCCACCCAGAAACCAGCCAATTGGTGAGCTATGAGGCCAGCAGCATGTCAGAGCTGCCTGGTTTCCCCAACGTGGCGAATCTGGAACCGATTGAACCAACGATCAATCGCGACCGAAACGTGGTGGCATTTCTTAATGCTGATCGCGACACGATGTATGTAGCAAATGATACAAGTGAAGCTTTCGAAGTTGCCACGGGTACCGACCTGATCGCTCCCACTATGGACGTGCACGGCTGGGTCTATACCGTGACCAATAACAATACTATTGTCGCAGCAAATACCAATCGCACGGGCCAAGTTTTGGAGATCATGCACCCGTGGGCTGGACGCGATATTGACATCTTGGCTTTACGTATTTCACCGGAAGGTGCCCGCGCGGCCGTCGTCGTCCAGCTCGACGAAGGCCCGTCTCAACTGTTTGTCACAGGACTCATCCGCGATGACGACTCTCAGCCCCAAGCCCTGGGCAATACGTTTCGGTTGCAAACCGATGAACCCCCCAACGCGGTGGAATGGTATTCAAATGCTGAAGTCCTGGCCGGTCGACTTTCTGAACGAGAACGCGTGGAGCTGGAATTAGTTGGGTTCAGCGGCACATCAATCAATTTCAAACCCATGCTGGGCATGACCAACTTCTCAACGGGTGCCGGTAACATCTACGCAGAAACGCAAGACAACGTTTATCTGCGTGTTGGTAATAACTGGCGAGTCCAGTCCGACGCTCCCACACAACTGTCGTATCCAGGGTAGTTATCCACACTGTCGCCCCAGCACGAGCACCACAGCGCCTGAATTCGTCATACTGGCAGCATGACCAGAATCTTGGATGTGTTGGATAGGGTTGCGACGTCGTCGGCAGCAAATATGGTGGGCACGGCCTGGCGGGGCATGTTGAATCTGGTGGCGCCCAATCCGTGCTCGTTGTGCGTGTGGTCCGATGCGGTGCTGCATCAGTTATGTGAAGCGTGTGCAAAATTGTTGAAAGAACAGGCGAAACAAATTTTCCAAGCTCAGGATTTCGCCGATGCGCTGCCTTTGGATTTGATAACTGGACAGCCGCTACCGGTGTTTGCAGCATCATTTTACACGCCAGAGATGGCCAAGGTGCTGCTGAAATTCAAAGACCACCAGCACATCAAGATTGCCGGATTTCTGCGCCCTATCGTCTATCGAACACTGCAGTACGCCAGTGATATGTTGGGCTATTCCTATTATCGGCTCGTGCCGATTCCTGCATCGGGAGCCAGCATGAGAAAACGTGGATATAACCCGGTACTCACAATGCTGCCTCGTCAGCTCCCGCCCACATTAAACCTCGATGCCGGGGTCTTGAAAACCCGCTGGCACCTGCTGAATCGAGCGGCACATCACGGGACGGGTATTCAAAGTCGCAGAGAGCAATCTCGCAAGAAATTTCGTGTTGCTACACGCCATGCGGAACCAGCAGAACCGGTGATTCTGATCGATGATGTCCTCACGACGGGGGCCACACTGGCCGCGAGTGCTCGAACGCTGCAGGCACACGGATTTGATGTCGTTGCAGCAGTGGTTTTCTCTGCGGTGATGCCCCGCGGCTAAGCAATAGGTCCCTTAGCGGTAGGCAGAATTTCCCAAATTTTCAAGGAATCCAGAGACCAAAACTTATCGTGAAGGATTCCAACGGGTAACATAATGTGAACCAACCTCGGCGGCGGAGCAGTTGTTAAACGCTTGTTGTTTCGCCGCTGACTTTATTGCTCTAAGTACACGAGGAGGATTTGATGGCACTTGACATCAATTACCTGGCCCGCGACACAGATCTAACCGATGATTTTCGCTCGTACGTCGAAGAAAAGTTCGACAAGATCTCGTCATTGACCGAACAAGCTCAGCGTTTGGAGGTCAAGCTCGTTTCTCGTGAATCACACACCGGAGCTTCCGGGTTGGTGACTGCAGAGCTTACCCTGCACTCACCACGCAACGTGGTTCGTTCGGAAGCCAACGACAACGACAAACAAATCGCCTTTGACCACGCGTTTGCCCGTCTGCAGGAGCGACTGCGTCGACTACGCGAACGTGCCAAAGGCGGTCGCCGTCGTCCGTCGGTTCAAGAAATCACCCAAAACTTTTCCCCTGTTCCATCAGACGTTTCCCTGGTTGAAGAAGTCTTGGAACAGCAGGCTGCAGAAGCAAAAGAACAAGCAGCACAAGAACGTTTAGAGCAAAACGGCGACATTCCAGTAACCATCCGGCGCAAGGTCTTTCCGACCCAAAAGATGAATCTGGATGATGCCATCGACAACATGGAGCTGGTCGGACACGACTTCTACCTGTTTATTGATGAAGAAACAGGACTGCCATCGGTAGCGTACCGTCGTCGTGGTTGGTCTTATGGTGTCATTGCCATGGGCAATGAAGAATCAGAAACCACACGCGAATATCGCCAAGCAGAAGCCTAAAGCTGAATGCTAAAAATGATGCCCCACTGTTTTCGGTGGGGCATCATGTATGCCAGAGGCATGTGGATTTGGTATCCACAAAGCTGGGCAACGTAGACTGTCAAGAGTATGCGGTAGCCCCGCTAGAGAATAAGATTTCGGGAGTACAAGACACGTGGCATCATTTATTGAACGGATTCTGCGAACCGGTGAGAAACGGATCCTCAAACGCTTGCGCCATTATGCGGACGCTGTCAACGCTGTGGAAGAGGACTTCAAAGCACTCAGTGACGCCGAATTGCGTGCCGAAACAGACTCGTTCAAAGCCCAGATAGCCGACGGTGTCACCCTCGATACGTTACTACCAGAAGCCTTCGCAACAGTACGCGAAGCCGCTTCTCGGACGATCGGGTTACGTCACTTCGATGTTCAGCTCATGGGTGGTGCAGCACTGCACGAAGGCTTGATAGCCGAAATGAAGACTGGTGAAGGTAAAACACTGGTAGCTACTGCACCGGCCTATTTGAATGCCTTGTCTGGGGACCCCGTACACATTGTGACGGTCAATGACTATCTGGCCGAATATCAATCCGAACTGATGGGGCGTATTTTCCGATTCCTGGGCATGTCAACGGGCGTCATTTCTTCCGGTCAGTCACCGTCGGAACGTAAAGCGCAGTACGACGCCGACATCACCTATGGGACCAATAATGAATTTGGTTTCGACTACCTTCGCGACAATATGGTCATGAATATGACCGATATGGTTCAACGTGGCCATGGCTTTGCGATCGTGGACGAGATCGACTCGATCCTCATTGACGAGGCCCGTACCCCGCTGATTATCTCTGGTCCTGCGCAGGGCGACGTATCCGGGTGGTACTCGCAATTTGCTGCGCTGGCTCCGCGTCTGAAGCTCGATGTGGACTACGAAATCGACGAAAAGAAGCGCACCGTGTCGGTTTTGGAACACGGCATCGACAAAGTTGAAGACTGGTTGGGCATCGACAATCTTTATGAGTCGGCCAATACGCCACTGATTGGTCATCTCAATAACGCGATTCGTGCAAAGGAACTTTTCCTACGCGGTCGCGAATATGAAATTATTGACGGCGAAGTCCGGATTGTTGATGAACATACCGGGCGTATGTTGCCCGGACGACGTCTCTCAGATGGCCTGCACCAGGCCATTGAGGCCAAGGAAAAAGTTAAAGTTCAGGCAGAAAACCAGACTCTGGCTTCCGTCACGTTGCAGAACTATTTCCGTAAGTACAAAAAACTCTCGGGTATGACCGGTACGGCTGAAACGGAAGCCGGCGAATTCATGTCGACCTACGAGCTGGGTGTTGTACCAATTCCAACCCACCGTGAGGTACAGCGAATCGATCAACAAGACCTCGTCTTCAAACATGAAAAAGCCAAGTTTGATGCCGTTGTGAACGACGTCGTTGAACGTCACAAAACCAAACAGCCGATTTTGATTGGTACCACCTCGGTTGAAAAATCCGAGTATGTGTCGAAACTGTTGGCCAAAGCAGGCATCCGTCACGAGGTTCTCAACGCGAAGAACTATGCCCGTGAGGCTGCGATTATTGCCCAAGCAGGCCGACTAGGTGCTGTGACTGTGGCTACGAACATGGCTGGTCGCGGTACGGACATCATCTTGGGTGGTAACGCTGAGTTCACGGCTGTTGCTGAAATGAACCGCCGGGGTCTGGACCCTGTGGAACATGCTGAAGAATATGAAACCGTTTGGGATGAAGTCTTCGCCAAAGCCCAGGCAGATAGTGAAGAAGAACGAGAAGCCGTACGAGCAGCCGGTGGACTATACGTGCTGGGTACGGAACGTCACGAATCGCGTCGTATTGATAACCAGCTTCGTGGTCGTTCTGGTCGCCAGGGTGACCCAGGCGAATCACGGTTTTACCTGTCGATGACCGATGACCTCCTACGACTCTTTAACGCCGGCATGGCCCAACGCGTCATGAGTATGAGTAACTATCCTGACGATATGCCGCTGGAAGCCAAAATGGTAACGAAGGCAATTGAGCGTGCCCAGGCAACCGTTGAAGAACGCAACACCCAGCAACGCAAGGACCTGTTGAAATACGACCAGGTCATGAACTCCCAACGCGAAGCAATTTATAACGACCGGCGCCAAATTCTTGAAGGCGAAGACTTAGAATCCCGCGTCTACGAATTCATTGAAAGTTCCATCTCTGACATTGTTGACGAAGCATATCTTGTAGACAGCAATGAAGAAGTTGATGGCGACCGACTTTGGCAGAATCTCAAAGGACTCTACCCGGTATCGCTGACCCAAGAAGACATCGAATCCGAACTGGGATCGCTATCATCGATCAAACCAGCCGATATAAAACGCGAACTGGTCTCGGACGCGAAGGTACTCTACGGCATTCGTGAAGAAGAACTTGGTGAAGAACTCTTACGCGACTTAGAACGTCGGGTACTGCTTGAAACTATTGGCCAGAAGTGGCAAGAGCATCTCTACGAGATGGACTATCTCCGTGAAGGTGTGGGACTACGTGCTATGGCACAGCGGGATCCTCTCGTGGAATACCAGCGCGAAGGTCACACCATGTTCCAGGCCATGATGCAGGCTATTCGCGAAGAAACTGTTTATAAACTCTTCCATCTGAAGGTTCGCAAACCTGAAGTAAAAATCGGCTCGAACATGCCCGGTGTTGCTGCTGATTTCTCCCAGATTGCCAATGTTGGTGCTCAACGCCAGCAACCACTCCAATACTCCGGACCCTCTGCGTCAACGCCAGGTACGGCCACTACGCAGACCCGCGCAGCTGATGGTCAACGGGTCAAGACCGCGCAGAAGTCACGTGCAGAGCGAAAGGCAGAAGAGCGCGAAGCTCGTAAAGCCGCAAAGAAGGCTCGTCGGGAGGCCTAACCGGCTTCAAAAGCGATAACCCTCCAGCGGTCGCGGTGTAATTGTAAGCGCATCGCGATCGCTCGAGCACGCTGGCCTACGCGAATAGTTATCGATGCTTCCCATTCTCCATTGGCTTTTGGCGAGGCACGTACCCCAAGGGTTTCAATCGAAGGTACTTTCTTTGATCCCTCGTCGCCACGTCGGGTGGCCAAATACTTTTCATTGATGCTGTGTTCGAGCCGCCCCCGGACTTTTTGAAAGAGTTCCAGTTCCATCCATGAGCTCAGCTGCATATAGGGACGGATTCCCAATTCGGCTTCAATAAACGCTGCCCCAATGGTCTGAGTCATCTTTTTGATGGAAGCCAATTGCTGACGATATCGTCGGTCCGTCGTCTGGGACGAAGGTGTTTTGCGAAGGGGAAATACGTTCGTGAGTTTCTTAGGTTTCAAGAACTTTGATGGCTCATACTCGTCCACCGGATCCATAGGCGCCTCGCCTAACCGAGCCACCTGCCGAACATCCGTGGCCAACAGGCCTGAGACGGGCGCGATGTGCAACTGCTGTTGTGGTACGGGTCGTAAGTGTGACGGGCTCGGGACGGCGCTTGGAGTGTGACCTGATTCTTCAGGAACGGATTGCTCATGAAGTGCGGTAGACATGCTTATTTCCTCTTTCCAGTGTGAGAATGATCGATTGTTTACTCGGTGAATGGCGGAATCTCGAGAAGGGTTCCCGGTTGTAATGTGTGTGGATCGTCACCCAGGAGTTGATAGTTGTGCTCCCACCACTGTCTCCAGCGACGATCGATCTGATACAGGGTCGCATCTGCACCAAGTTCGTAATGGGCAATGTCCCACAGGCAATCTCCTGCTTTGACCACGAATGTTTCGGTTTGTGTGGTGTTGCTGCTAGGTCGTGGTGTTGACAAATGCGGAGCCACAGGAACTGGCTGCGGTGTGTAAGTGTGTGATTGGTGATTCTTCGGCTCTTTGTCTGACGCCTCTGGGTGGGAATGGAGAGACTCCACCGGGATAGTTGAGGTCTGGCGCGGCGTTGGGACGATTTGTGCTTCGTCACTGGCAATAGCAGAGGGACTGGGTGACACTTCGACGTGGCTTGTCTCTCGAGGCTTGGGTGTCAGGGCAGGCTCTGTCGCACTCGGCGTGGAGTCCTGGATGGGGGCTGTCAGTGCGCTCGAATCAGGAGACGGGCTCGAAGATTTGATACCAGCTTGGTCTTCCTCTGCGAGGCGGTTTGTTTCGGTAGGGGTTGCTACGTACGGCATAAATCCTTCTTGTTGTGAAGTGCTAGGTGTCTCTATTGCAGTGCTGTCATCTTCTGGGGCTGCAACCGCTTGGGAAGAAAGTGCCAGCTGTGCGCCGAGTACAGAAATGAGGATGCGACGAAGAAACTTCGGCGTGAAGAGTTCAGACCAGTATGTAAGTGCAGCACGTCGAGTCTTAACCCCGATTATGTATGTCATGGCTGCGAGTAGGTAGATCATCCAGACAGCGGCTAGAGCTGCGCCAATCAGACCGCACAGTAAGGCGATCCAGTATTCCAAGGTATGAAGAGAGGAAGCTGCGGGCTGTGATTTCCAGGATTGACTCATCCACCACAGTAGCGGTCCAGATATCACTCCAAGAATCGCTAACAAGATGTCTTCTATGCCAGCTCGATGCATCTCGTTCGTCGTATCGATCGTCATACTGTCTCCTGAAACGGTGGTGCCGAAGATGACAGTAGTTTGACAGAGCCTCTGTTTGAATGTCAACGGATAATTTTTATCATGTTAGATATCGTTTGATTCACTTTGATTGATTAGACGGAATTTGTCCACACAGATTTTTCGGATTCGTTGGTGGTTAACGTGCGGTCAACCCGTGAATTCAAGTGGATCTGGTTTTAGGGTGAACTCATGCGATGGAATGATTTATTTGCTGATCTCGAAGCTCAGCTGCAGTTCGGTCACTGGGAAGCTGTTGAACAAGATGCTGCAGAGCTGACTCGGGGCTTATGGGCTGAGCTGACCTTAATGGATCGCCTACGTGGGGCATTGGGTGAACAAGTACGGATGGTTCTGGCGGATGGGCGGAGTCAAGTCATTGATCTCAGATCCGTTGGGCCCGCCTGGGTCGGTGGTATTGACGAGACAAGTTCAGTCATCATCGTGCGGGACGCCATCCGGGGGATTGACACGAATTTGAAACGAGCTGTCGTGCCATCTCGACCCATGCGTGCTGGCCCGAGCGTGCTTGCTATTTACCGCACATTGGCGCGACGTCGAGAACCGGTGCAAGTTGTCTCACGGCAGGGCGCAATGTTAGCTGAAGGAACGATCGACCGTGTCGGGAAAGATCATCTCGACATTGCGATACATGCACGTGATGAGTTTCGGCGTTCATCAGTGGTACAGGGATGGCGAATTATCCCAACCGACGCGATTCAACTCGTCAGGGCTTCGCCCATGGGGCTTGAAGATATAGTGTGACGGGCTGGAAACATCTACTGATGCTGGTCGGTGTGTTGTTCTTCCGCTACGCGTTGGCGCTGTTCTTCGTGGAGTTCTTCGATGAATTGCTCAAACTTCTGGGAATCAACGCGCCACTGACCGCGACCACCGATCTGGAAAGCTTCAAGTTCTCCTTTGAGCACCATGTTACGTACGGCGGCGGCTGAGATCTGGAGTTCTTCTGCAACATCCGTCAGGGTCATAAAGCGGGCCATTGCAGCTCCTGTATCGGTAAATTTGGGGATCTTTGATGATTTTAGAATACGTGAGATGCTGAATGTTCACAAGTGATGAGATATGCGTTAGCCTGACCGTGAATCGTCTCTCTGAGAGTTCCTCCGAATATAGGACGATCAACCCTTATATTCTGTTATGCGATTTGCCACAGTAGATGACTGTAACCGCCCGTGAGGAAGACCCATGAACGATAAAATCGTAGAAGCCCCACGTATCCGCACCCCCGGATGGCGCGATCCACGCTTGATCGTGGGCGTTATTCTTGTCGTCCTTTCAGTCGCCGGGGTTGTGGCGTTGATGCAAGCTGCAGACTCTCGGCAGGGCTATTGGGCAGCGTCGGTCGATGTCGTTCCGGGAGTCAAAGTGAAACCTGAGGACTTCCATGTCGTTCAAGCCAGCATGTCTGAGGCCTCGGATATATACTGGTCGGCCGAACAAGATCTGCCTTCGGAATTTTATGTCGCCTCAACAATCTTGCAAGGTGAGTTCCTAGCCCAGCGACAAGTCAATGAAGCTGACCCAGGCGGACGACAGCAAGTGGGGATTCGAATTTCGGAGGATATGCCGGCCTCGGTTACCACCGGTTCACGAGCCGATGTGTGGGTTGCACTTGCCGATTCAGATGGTCGAGGCTTTGAGGAACCACACAAACTCATTAGCAGTGCAGAAGTTGTGGATATTGATGACAACACATCCACATTTGCTGCCGCAGACACCACGACTGTGTACTTGATGCTGTCGCAGGATGCTTTACCCGGGGTGTTAGATGCACAGGCCAATGGGGCTAAGATTTCGCTGGTACCGTCCATTTCGGGAGATTGATTTGAAATGGCAGTTCTCAATGTTGCTACCACGATCAACCCGCGTTTTGATCATGTCACCCCGATTGAGTCCACGCGCTCGGATGTGACGATTACCCACCGATGTCATGCCTTTGCAGAGCTGATGGCGGTGGCCCGGTCGGGGCTGGTGGATATTGTCTTGGTGGCAGATGATTTAGACCTGGTGACTTTGGAGACCCTGCAACAACTGAGCAACATCGATGACAGAGCTCCTAAGTTGGCTGCCATTAGCGACGTCGTTGACGATCGTCAACGATTAACCGAACTAGGTATTCCCGTCGTCTCACCACAGTTGTCGGGTGCTGAACTCGTCGCGTGGCTAGAAAGTGTTGACGCTCACCAGGTGGTTCCAGAACCTCAAGGCGACTCGTCATTGAGCCAGGAAGATTCGCAAGTCCTTGCAGAACTCGATCCCAATGCCACACCCTCGCGGCGTCGTGGTCGCCGTGCAAGGCCATATGACCCAACCAAGGATCTCCCCGAAAATCCAGTCGCTTATACGCTAGCTGCCAATGCCGGCATGGGATCGGATATTTCTGAGATGGACGTGGTGAATAATGGGGGAGCATCCAGTGAAAGCGACAGCCTGGATTACGTCGATTTTGGATCTGCGCAGCATGCTGAACAGACCCCTGTTGTTGACGCGGACGAAGTCGAAGAGCCAACTGTCCAATCAGGTAACAACCGCGGCCAGATCATCGCAGTCTGGGGCCCCATAGGTTCACCCGGTGTGACAACTATCGCGGTGAATTTAGCGGTGGAAGCGGCACTGGCGGGTTATCGTACGCTGCTTATTGACGCAGATACCTATGGGGCTGCAGTCTCGGTGTATCTGGGATTGCTGGAAGACACCGCAGCCATTGCCCAAGCCTGCCGTGCTGCCGAACATCGTGGTTTGGATACCGCGAGTCTGGCGCGTTATACGCAGCGGGTCACTGTTCAGGGATCCGCAGTGGATGTGCTCACGGGGTTGACGCGTCCAGAACGCTGGCCGCAAGTGCGTGCGGCGGCGTGGGCACACGTTTTAGACGTCGCACGTGAGGGCTGGGATGTCATTATTATTGACTGTGGATTTGGCCTTGAAGAAGATGAGGAACTCAGTTTTGACATTCCTGCACCGCAGCGCAACGCCACCACCATCACCGCTGTGACCAATGCAGATACCGTGATAGCAGTTGGGACCGGCGACCCGGTTGGATTTGTCAGGTTCATGAAAGGCCTAGAGCACCTGAGGGAAACAACCAACAGCGACATCGTGCCGATCGTCAACAAGGTCACCCCTATGTCGTCAGGCCTGAGTCCGAAGCGGCAGTTGCGCAGTGTTTGGGAACGTTTCGGACCAAAAGTGGACTTGGAACAATTTATCGGGTGGGCTCCGGAAGTTACCGCTGGGGCGCTACTGTCTGGCAAAACCCTGGCAGAAAGTGCTCCGAAGGCCGAGATCCGGTTGGCGATCCAACGACTCATGCAGGCATGTGTGACCAACTTAGCACCTGCTGCTAACAACTCCTCGCTGAAGCAAAAAGCCCCGTCAAGATCGCGAAGCAGACTGTTGAAATTCACCAAGAAGTCTTAATTATACTCCTGGATAAGCTTTTTGGGCGCGGCTATGAACCAGATTGTGCCTCAACCCTGTTTTCAGACCTGGTCAGAAGCTAGGGTGATGGATGGCGGCAATGGCGCCGTCACTCTGAAAGGTTACCAACAGAAAGTTGCATGATGCCCGCGAACGAACCGTTGTGGACAGCGCCGTCCACGGATAGTCCCGTCGAAGCGACGGATAAGCTTGCCAGAGCCTATTTTCGGCATATTGGCCCAGAAGATCAGCGGGTCCTAGGCGAGCAAGGTCGTGACGAGATGGTGCAATGTCACCTCGAACTTGCCGTCAAAGCCGCCGGCAAACCAAAAATTGCTATCCGACACTATCCGCGGCACGCCGTGATTCAAGTTGTTCACCCAGACATTCGGTTTTTGGTCGACTCGGTGTCGGCCGAACTCAATAAGATGGACATACCGATCTCGGTGGTCGTTCACCCCATCGTGGTCGCTCAACACGCAGACGATGACGGTCAACTCACCGATATTTTTGAACTACCAGCGCACCCGCCTCGGATCTCAGGCGACCGGGTCATGCCGTTGGAACAAATTCCGCCGTCTCCTAAGGGCTACCACGCGGAGCTACAGTCCTGGATTTCCATCCAAACCGGTATACCGTTGCAACCGGAACAAGCCGAGCTTCTGGTGACAGCCATCGAGGCATCACTGTCTGATGTTCGTGCTGCGAATAGTGATTACGAAGAACTGAAACACGCCGCAACCAATACCGCCCAGGCGCTGCGAACTGAGGGCCCGAACTGGGTTCAGGATATCGAACCGGCTGCCCGTCTGTTGGAATGGATGCGCGATGATAATTTCGTATTCCTGGGCTATCGCGAATACCAGCTGGCCACCAATGAGCATGGGCAACAGTATCTTGCCGCCAATATGGAAACCGGACTGGGTATTATGCGGGACCAAGCATCAACCGCTCAGCCGCTGACCGCACTGGGACAGCAACAAATTGATAAGCCACAACCGCTGATCATCACTAAAACCAACTCGCGTTCACGGGTGTATCGAAACGCGTACATGGATTTTATTGGCGCCAAAAAGTATAATGACGACGGCGAGACCATCGGGGAACGCCGATTCATTGGACTGTGGCGTCCCACCTTGAGCTCGGTTCCGATCGACCAGGTGCCCTATGCTCACGAACTTGCCGAGCAAGTCCGCACCGAAGCAGGATTCGACCCACAATCACACTCGGGTGCCGCACTGAATCATGAACTCGAGCGGTATCCGCGCGACGAAATGATGCAAATGAGCCCCAAAGAGGTGCTTGACACGATGTTAGGCATCTTGTCATTGGGCCAACGTCGCAAAACTCGACTGTTTTTGAGACCAGACATCTATGGCCGGTTTATGACAGCCATGGTGTATCTGCCGCGCGATCGCTACAACACTTCAGTACGATTGCGGATCCAGGAGGTTCTCGTAGATCACCTCAACGCTACCTCGCTGGACTTCAACGTCTACCTCGATGAATCGGTGCTGGCCCGCTTGTTCTACCGCATTCAATTACCCAAAGATTGGGACGGTTATGACCAGGTTGACCACGACCTAATCGAAGAAGACCTTGTGATGGCTGTACGGTCCTGGAAAGAAGGTGTCGACATCCAGGCTGTCGCCGTCTTTGGCGAGAATTCCGGGGTCGAAGCTGCTCAGGTCTGGGATGAGGCATTCCCACCGAACTACCGGGTCCGCTTTGAAATCGATGACGCGATGGAAGATATTTCGCGTTTCACCGCGTTGGAACAGGACCGGCCAGCCATTTACCTGGTGCAGGGGGAGACCGGGGCGCGCATGAAAATCTACTCGGTCCAGCCCATCACCTTGACCACGCTCATGCCAATCCTTGGGGAGCTGGGGGTCCAAGTCACCGATGAGTACCCGTTCCGTATTTCGCCGCGCAATAGAGACGACTACTACCTCTACGACGTCGGGCTGGTCGCCGACGAAGACGTGAACCTCTCCAGCGTGGCACAACTCCTGGAGGATACGGTTTCCTCAGCTATCGCCGGGCATATTGAAGCTGATGCCTTCAATAAACTGGTGCTTCATCAGGGGGTTTCCCCCGAAATGGTGGCAGTACTGCGTGCCTATGGCCACTATCTGCGGCAATTGCAGCTACCCAACTCGCTGCAATTCATGGCCGAGGTGCTGTTGGCTAACCCGGGAGTCACCGCAGGATTAGTGGAGTACTTTCACACGCGCTTTGCCCCGGACCTAGCCGGGGTCGGAGAAGAACGCGACGGTTTGGCATCACAGGCTCGAGTTAAACAACTTGAGGACATCGTGGCCAAGCTGCACGAACGCTTCGACAAAGTCCCAACCCTAGATGCCGATCGCTTGCTTCGTCACTATTTGACGGTTATGCAAGCCACGGACAGAACGAATGCTTATACCGGCCACGGGTGGCTAAGCTTCAAGATCGCACCGCAACGGATCCCATTTGCCCCACATCCGCAGCCGCTGCATGAAATCTGGGTACACTCACCACAGGTCTCCGGTGTGCATTTCCGGTTCGGGTCGATTGCTCGCGGTGGGCTGCGGTGGTCGGATCGTCGAGAAGACTTCCGCACCGAAGTGCTGTCACTGGTGCAGACCCAACAAACCAAAAACGCCGTTATTGTGCCTCAAGGTGCCAAAGGAGGATTCTACGCTCACCGTCTGCCGGATCCCTCGGTCGATCGGGAAGCCTGGCTCGAAGCCGGACGTGCAGCCTATCGAACCTTTATGCGCGGCATGCTGGACATCACCGATAACCAGCGCACCGTTGAAGGTCGACGCGTGACCTGGACTCGTGACAATATCATCCGACACGATGGCACGGATACCTACCTTGTCGTAGCGGCAGATAAAGGGACCGCCGGTTTTTCGGATATCGCAAACGAAATCGCCGCCGAATACGGCCACTGGCTGGGTGATGCCTTCGCATCAGGTGGCTCGGTGGGCTACGACCACAAAGGCATGGGCATTACCGCTCGCGGTGCGTGGGAGTCAGTGAAATCGCACTTTGGCACACTAGGCATAGATGTAACAGCCGAGCCGTTCACGGTCGTGGGCATCGGCGATATGTCGGGTGACGTGTTCGGCAACGGTATGCGCCGATCCCGTCACACCAAACTGATCGCCGCCTTCAACCACCTGCACATCTTTATTGACCCCAATCCGGATCCAGAAGTTTCCTTCGAAGAACGCGAACGCCTCTACCATCTACCGCGCTCATCGTGGAGTGACTACAATCCGGAGCTGATTTCTGCAGGTGGCGGCGTCTTTGACCGTACCGCTCGTTCGGTGGAAATCACCGAGCCGATGCGTAAGGTCTTTGCTATCGATCAGACCGTCACCGAAATGACGCCGAACGAACTGCTCAAGACAATCCTGCAAGCCCCGGTCGATTTAATTTATAACGGCGGTATCGGAACCTATATCAAATCATCAGAAGAAACCCACGACGACGTCGGCGACCGCGCCAACGACCAGATTCGGGTCAACGGTTCCCAAGTGCGTGCTCGAGTCGTCGGCGAAGGTGGAAACCTTGGTGCTACCCAGGCAGGACGTGTTGAAGCAGCCCTCAACGGGGTGTTAATTAACATGGACGCGATCGATAACTCAGGTGGTGTCGACGCCTCGGATCATGAAGTCAATATCAAGATCTTGATCGATACAATGCTTGAAGAAAACCTCATCGCACCTGAGGAACGGACCCAGCTGCTGCTGTCAATGACCGACGAGGTTGCAGAGCTGGTGCTGAAAACCAACGTGTCCCAGAACGCCCTATTGCGTCTGGAAGAAGGCCTCGACGCGGAGTGGACCCCGACGCTGATCCGCCACACCGCGTGGTTAGAAGAACACGCCGGGCTAGACCGAGAACAAGAGGCTCTGCCTTCCGAAGAGGAACTTCGCCAGCGCATGGAACACGGTAAAGGATTCGTCACTCCTGAATTAGCGATCCTTGCCTCGTATACCAAGATCCAGATGATGCACGATCTACTGGAATCTGAAATGGTCGATGATGAGTGGTTCAATGACTGGCTCTATGCGTATTTCCCGAAAACTTTGCAGCAACGCGCTGGTCGGACGGTCTTTAATCATCCGTTAGCCAGGGAGATTATTGCGATGTCGGTTGCAAATCATGTGGTCGACACCGGAGGGATCACCACGGTATTCCGTGCCCAAGAAGAAACCGGAGCTGACACTCACACGGTTGTCGAATCATTTTTGGCTGGCCAATGGATTTATGAGATCAATGAATACCGCGAGGAACTTGACGCGTTGCCACGAAGCATCGACCCGGAGATCAGATGGGAGATTGGATTCCGGCTGCGACGTCTTACGGATCGAATCACCCGGTGGATTATCCACCACCAGCGCGCCGATCTGACCATGCAACAACGAATCTCCAGCTACCTGGAACCGGTGACCGAATTGATTCCAGAGATTTCCGGAGCATTCGTGGGTGATACCAAGCGAAGATTTGAATCCGACCGTGATCGCTTGATTGAAGCTGGCTTCGAGCCGCAGCTCGCCGTACGAACTTCACGGATGTTCGAAGCCTATTCGCTAATGGACATCGTGGATCTGGCTGCTCGTCTCGATGAAGATCCCAAGCGCGTCATCGGGATATTTTTTGCTCTCCACGATGAGTTCAACGTCAGCTACTTGCTGGATCTCATCAGTGGTTTGTCTCGGGAAACCCGGTGGGACTCGCTGTCCAGAGCGTCGATGCGTGAGGAACTCTATTCTTGGCTTACCGAACTTACCGGTGAAGTTCTGACGACCGAGGGAGTCCAAGGGCGCTCACCAGCTGAAGCAGTGGCGCACTGGGAATCCGACCACCTCCGACGCGTGGCACGCGTTCGCAGTTTCCTAACCCAGATAGCAGAACAATTTGATGCCCAGACCATGCACGAAGACACGGATCTTGCCATGATGACCGTCGTCTTGCGCCGACTGCGCAGTTTGATTCTGTAATCGCGGCCCCGCTTCGCAAAACCCGGGCGTCGAGACTACGCTACAAACATGCACACCTCGACTCCCGGGTCTTTTGTTGACCAGCGGCACGCACCACGGCTAGAGCTCATTACCGCCGAATGGCAGATCGCAGCAGATCTCTCGTTCTGCGACATGGTGTTGTGGTATCCACACGACGATTCATATATTGCGATAGCACAGGCTCGACCCGTTACCGCTCAAACCACGCTGCCCCAAGATATGACCGGAACCGCGCCTCCGGCAAGTATCGGTTTGATACTAGAGCGGGTCTTTACGAGTAGACAACCCTTCACACAAAGCAGCGACGACGTAGGTGGCCCACCCGGGGTGTCCGCCTGGCCGGTGGTCGGACAGGACGAAACCATGGCGGTGGTAACCGTCCACCAAAATCTCGTTTCACAACGTCACACCTCACGGCTGGAAGAGGTTTACCGACAATCCGCCAACGATTTATTCGTCATGATCGCCCACGGCACCTGGCCGGCACAGGATTCAAAGGCGTCCTCGACAAGTCACGGTAATCCGCGAGTGGGGGATGGGCTGGTGCGCATCGATGCCCACGGGCTGATTACCTACGCTTCCCCGAACGCGACGTCGGCTTTTCGAAAACTTGGCATCAGAGACTCCGTTGATGGGCGTCAGCTTTCGAGATTAGTGACCAATCAGCTTGATCTCAATATGCCCATAGACGAGGTTATGCCAGCAGTTCTGTTTGGACGCCAATCAGCCCGAGTCGATATCGAAACCCGCAATATCGTGCTGTCAGCTCGTTCGATTCCCCTGCTAGACGACCAAGGGCAACACTTCTCCGCACTAGTATTACTACGGGACATCACCGAGATTCGTCGCAGAGATGAACAACTCATCAGCAAAGATGCGACCATCCGAGAGATCCATCACCGTGTAAAAAATAATCTGCAGACCGTGGGGTCCCTGCTCCGTATGCAATCGCGACGAATGAAATCCGACGGCGCACGTCAGGCGCTTTTGCAAGCCATGTCGAGAGTCGATGCGATCGCCTTGGTCCACGAAACCTTATCGCAGACCATGGAAACTACCGTTGACATGGACGACCTATTGAACCGTCAGTTTACGATGGCCGTTGAGATTGCAGCAGGATCGCGTCCGGTGTCTACTCGGATTCAAGGCAGCTTTGGACAGTTGCCAGGTCACCTCGCCACTCCATTAGCCCTGGTAGTCAATGAATTAGCCACGAATGCAACTGAACATGGCACAGGCCCGGATGGTGGGATGATCTCCTTGCTAACCAAACGGGTTCATACGCCAGGCCAGCCTCATCCGTATTTGAAAGTCGAAGTCCTTGATGAAGGTGTCGTCGATGGGCCGGCGGCGACTGCAGCAATCGGTAGCGGCTTGGGTACTCAAATTATTCGGACCCTTGTGGAATCTGATCTTCGTGGCTCGATCAGTTGGGAACGTCAGTTACCCGATAAATATGGGGCAGCAGGTACTCGTGCCGTAGTGTTGATTCCACTAGACCATTAGCTATTTAAAGAACAAAAGGTCGGTGCCACACATGACCTGTAGCACCGACCTTTTTGAAAAAATCTGTAGTTATGAGGCGCGACGAGCGCGAGCCTTACGACGCTTCAGCGCGCGGCGTTCGTCCTCGCTCATGCCACCCCAGACACCGGAGTCTTGGCCGGTCTCAATTGCCCATTGCAGACAGACTTCTTGAACTGGGCAGGTACGGCAGATTGCTTTGGCTTCTTCTATCTGCAGTAATGCAGGGCCAGTATTGCCTACTGGGAAGAATAGTTCTGGGTCTTTGTCAAGACAGGCAGCTTTACTGCGCCAATCCATTATAATCGCTCCCTAAATGACGCTTTCTAAGCGTGAAATAAAAGTACCTTGTGATCGGTAATTAAAAACGCGTCAGTCTCGATGACACGTGATGTGTCCCATAAAGACAAACAGATTACGGATCTCCATTAATGTGTTATGAACCAGCTTTTCACGGAGTGTGCACCTCTTCAAGAGCTTTTCCGAGAATTCTTCCGAAAACCGCGAGTTGTTAATCACATTGAACAGTGAAAGTGATGAGCGATGATGCGATGATCACATCAAGGGTGCCCAAATGACGATACGCTGAGACGTGCATCTTTTTGTCTTACAGTCGATTTTTTTTAGTCATGGAGTTACGACATGTCACAGTCACCACAGAGCACTCAAGCGTTCCTTTTCGTGAGGGCTGTGGTTCTCGTGGTTTTGGGTCAAGCCGTTGCGCTTTTAGTTAGCGCCGTCCTAACGATTATGGGCAGCGGGACGGGTCAGCTGCCAGTCTCAGCGATTATCTTCTTAGTCTTCTTGTATTTACTTGGTACCGTATGGTTGATCGCTGCCGCTGTTGGGGTCAATAAAGGCAAGGCGTGGCCGCGCGGTGCGTTGATCGTTGCAGAATTGTTGGCGGTAATCGTTTCATTTACCTATTTCCAACTTGGCGACATCTTGCTGGGCGGTGCGCTGATAATCTCGGGTGGCGTCGTGTTGATCTTGCTGTTCACTCCGGCGCTGAACAACCATCTTGTGCAACGCCGGAGTCGAGAATAATTGTTAGTTGACTGGTCCGGTGTATTTTTCGCCGGGCCCTTGACCCGGTGGGTCAGGGACAATGGACTCCTCCCGGAAGGCCAGCTGCAGACTCCGCAGGCCGTCACGAAGTGGTGCAGCGTGAGCCGCACCCATGTCAGCGGCACCCGCAACAATGAGTCCGGCAAGTGCGGTGATGAGCTTGCGCGCCTCATCAAGGTCAATATGGTCCCGGGCATTCGGCATGTCACCCAACCCAACTTTGACAGCAGCTGCTGTCATCAGGTGGACAGCCGTCGTGGAGATAACTTCGGCGGCGGGTACTTCGTGGATCTCGCGGACTTGATTCTCGACGTCATCCAGCCCGAATGCATATACACCGTCTTGGGTGTGATCATGTGGTTCAGTCATACGTCTAAGCTTGGCACAACTTGTGTCGGAAAATTTCAGTGGGACAGAATTTTCGTGCAGAGAGGAGACGCAAGGCCCATTACACCAAATTGAGATCAATGGTCGAACATGATACAGTGTATCGACGTATGACAAGTGGAGGTTTCCTCCCACCCGCCGACGGATTTATGTCTTGTTATCGGGTAGCCCGAATGAAGCTTAAGCTTTCTTCGATGAGTCGATAACACCCCTTGTGTTATCGGTTTAGCCTCCACTGTCTTTGCAGGGAGGCATTTTTTATGTCTCTCCTGGAAGCCACCATGGGGAGTGGTGACTACCAGTATGACACCCAAGCAAGGAGATATCTCATTAGCGAGCCAAGAGTAAACGAACGCATTCGCGTGCCCGAGGTCCGGTTGGTTGGCCCAGAGGGCGAACAGGTCGGGATCGTGCGCATTGAAGATGCGTTGCGGTTGGCTGTTGAAGCTGATTTAGATTTGGTGGAAGTGGCTCCCAAAGCTAAACCACCTGTTGCCAAATTGATGGACTTCGGTAAATGGAAATACGAGGCGGCTGTCAAAGCCCGGCAGTCACGCCGCAACCAGGCAACTACCCAGCTGAAGGAAGTTCGCTTCCGTCTAAAAATTGAAGACCACGACTACCAGACCAAAGTCTCCCAGGCTCAGAAGTTCCTGAAGTCTGGTGACAAAGTCAAAGCAATGATCCAGTTCCGTGGCCGCGAACAACAACGTCCTGAACTTGGTGTTCAGTTATTGGAACGCTTCGCTGATGATGTTGCCGAGTTCGGCGAGGTTGAATCTAAACCTCGTCAAGACGGTCGAAACATGGTTATGGTGGTTGGCCCTCTAAGGGGTGCACAAGCTACTCGCGGAAAAGGCGGAGCTCATAAGCCTCGTCAGGGTGGCGGTTCCCGTCGTGACCGTGCGGCAGCTGCTGCACGTGAAGCACGTGAAGAAGAAGCACAGCGAGCAGAACCAAAGAATTCGATTGCTGATGCCATGCCAGAAGAACTGAAACAACAAGCCTCGCAGGCCAATGATGGTCCCAAACCTGGACCAAAAAACTAAACAGTTCGTTTTGATGAAAAATTGCCCGAGCTGATCTCGGTTCCGGGACACAGCGTCTTGTCACAAGACTGAGACTGGTTTCGTGCGGAAGCCAGCTGATAACGATAAGGAGAACGGCCACTATGCCGAAAATGAAGACTCACAACGGTGCCCGCAAGCGCTTCCGCGTGACCGGGTCAGGAAAGCTGATGCGCGAACGTGCAAACCGCCGTCACTACCTGGAGCACAAGTCCTCACGCTACAAACGTCGTCTGAAGCCAGACGTCGCGCTGGCTAAAGCTGACGTCGCACGCATTCGTCGCATGCTTGGCATCTAGCAGACCTCTACAGGTACCATCACCATCAGTTTTCTCCCCACCAAAGGGAATATATAAATAAGGAGTAGAACGCATGGCACGTGTCAAACGTTCGATTAACGCAAAAAAGAAGCGCCGCACAGTACTGCAGCGCGCTAAAGGCTACCGCGGTCAGCGCTCACGTCTATACCGTAAAGCACACGAACAGCTGCTGCACTCGTTTGTCTATAACTACCAGCACCGCCATAAGCGTAAGGGCGACTTCCGTCGTCTGTGGATTACCCGCATCAACGCGGCTGCACGTGCCAACGGTATGACTTACAACCGTTTCATCCAGGGTCTGAAACTGGCTGAAATTGAATTGGACCGTCGTATGCTGGCTGAAATTGCCGTATCTGACGCAGAGACATTCTCCGCTCTGGTCAAAATGGCAAAAGAAGCTTTGCCTGCAGACGTCAACGCACCTGCCGCTAAATAACATTTAGCACTCAGAACATGACACAACGCCCCGTCAATCTGATGGATAACCCGTATGCCGATCGCGTCAAACGGGTCGCCCGGTTGGCGGGGCGTTCTGCTGTGCGAAACCGTCGACAGCAATTTCTGGCCGAAGGTCCACAATCAGCGACCGAGGCTATCCGTGCCCACCTCGGATTGCTCAAACTATCTGAGCCTGCCCAACAAATGTGGCCGATTGGTGAAACTGTAGCGGAAGTGTATTACACACAGCGGCTTGCAACTTCTCACCCTGACCTCTTTGCGCTCGTACAGCAACTTCCCGCCCATGTGTTCGTCGCTGAGACATCGGATCAAGTGCTACAGTCCATGTCCGATGCGGTAGTCCATCAGGGCATCGTTGCCGTCGTCAACATGCCATCAAATAATTTTCAACCATCTCCGCGCGCTGATTTAGTTGCTGGAATTGTACGCGTTCAAGATCCAGGTAATGTCGGCACAATCATTCGCGTTGCCGATGCGTCTGGCGCTGATTATGCTCTGGCTACTCCAGGCACAGTCGATATCTACAACCCCAAAACTGTCAGGTCCACAGCGGGTTCACTGTTTCACCTTCCGGTCTACCCCCGGGTAGAAATAGGTGCATTCGTTGCATCGTTTCAGGGACGAATCTTCGCTGCAGATGGTTATGGCACTCGGGTATTAGACCAGACAGACCCCGGCATGCTCAATGAACCAACGGCTTGGTTATTTGGTAATGAAGGCCAAGGACTCAATGACCATGAACTTCGATTGGCCGATCAAAGGGTAGCAGTTCCCCTCTATGGCTTAGCAGAATCATTGAACGTGGCTACTGCAGCAACGATCTGTCTATACTCTTCCGCTATGGCTCAGCGTCGCTATGAACCATTGACCAGCTGAACTTCCCAACCACCGTTAGGCTCATCCGCTGTGACCAAGACTGCACGAGATGTCACCGTTGGGGTATCTACAAGCTTGGGCCAAATCATCCGATGTTCGATCGATGAATTCTTGGGTAAATAGAATCGATCGGGAATCATTCCGAGTAAACGACCTCCGGCGAGTTCTCGGCCACCAAACACATACACTTTCAAATTCGTAGAGTACTGTCGCATGATTTGAATTAGCTGTTCTTCAAAACCCTGAAAACTACCTGTTACGAGCGCATCAGCCCAACTACCCCAATCAGCAATGACTATGATGACTTCTGCACTGGTAGCCAGGACTGTTGCGGTATCCGCTAGGAACTGTTTTAGCACATCTGCGTTCGCCGCAGAATGGTGTAAGTATGTGTCCCACCCCTTTGAGGTCTGTACGTGAGGCTGTCCATCAAGAAATATTCGGTGAACTGCCGTTCCCAAAACATAGCGTGACGTTTCATACAGTGACTGTGTAATGCCACTATCTGCTGCACCAATCCAGGCGACAGACCTAGACAGCACAAATTCTTCGCTACCGGAAGGTGCCTGGCCGAGGTAAACCGGAAACTGTCTGGACTGCATAGGGTCATCGACTAACCCGATAGCGGTGGCTTCCATGCTACTGTCGACAGGCTGAAGAGCAGACTTAGATATATGCTGTGGCAAAGCCGGCAATATAATCGGATCAGGAAGCGGCAGGTCACTGGCTCGTTCCCGTAGTGTTTGAACAAGCGCTGACCAATCCGTTGTGGTTTGGTCGAACGACCGCTGGGAAGTGTCGATGGGTTGCAGAACCACTGGCTCGTCATCCAGTAGATAGCGACACGTCTGAAAAAGTTGAGGTTTACTTGCTCCACCCTTGTAGTACGCCCGTCCAGGTGTCGTAGGGGAGATCGAAAATGCTTCAGCAGTCCCTAAAACATCCCATGAATCATGCTCAGTGGCAGTTCTCAGACAGATTGATGATCCGATATTTGCCCGAATGTCGGCACTGACAGCGCCTTGTGTTCGTTGGGTGGCGATAATGAGATGAAACCCAAGTGATCTACCCGTGGCCGCAAGGTGGGCGAGCGTTGTCGACGCCTCTGGGTTCTGCTCGACTAATACTCTGAGCTCATCAATCGCTACGACGAGCCGGGGTAAGACGATATGAGGTGCCCGACGCCGGAAATCGTCATAATCTGCCACTTGATAGTCAGAAAATAGGCGTTCTCTGCGAAACAGTTCGGCGGCGATGGCTTTGAGAGATCGCAAAGAAGTTGCTGCTATATGGTTAGTCTCCACACTCATAACGTGTGGCAGCATGGCTAATACATTGAAAGATGAACCGCCTTTGAAATCCAACAGAATCATGCTGATCTCGCACGGGGGATAACGTTCCGCAAAACCAGCCAGCAGCGTGAGTAACAGTTCAGATTTGCCAGATCCAGTGGTTCCAGTAATAAGGACATGCGGGCCGTCGGAAACCAGATCGAAAGTCAGACCAAGCGTTCCGGTCCCCAAACTTGTTGCAAGTTGCGATATTGCCTGACCACGCATACACGGTGACGACAACACCAGGTGATTAGAACTGGGCTGATGAGCTGGTTGGTGTAGTCCTAGTTCGTGCGTGATCCGGTCAAGAAGTATGCTGCTAATGCCAATTGGGACGACATCGGTTGCAGTCCATGAACCCGTAATTCGATGACTATTGAGATCCAATACGATGGTGGAACTATCTGCAAAATAGACATCCTTGGTGAATATCAGGTGGTGTACTGAGGCGTTGTCTGATGGAGTGAGGCCATCCGATATCTCTACGCGAGGTGAACCACCCACCTGGTGACCATCGATGACTAGACCTGTCGCCGTGGCTCGGACATGGCGCAACAGCTGAGCAATGATCCAGTTCTTCAGCGGCTGAAGAAGGTCTGATTCTCCAATGATTACGGTGCGCTGGCCTGGTAGCAGTTCTAGGACCAAGTCAGTCCGTGCATCTAGATACGCATCCCATTGCTGCGTATTTTGGACATGCAGCATCTGCGCTTTGCAGATACCAGATCCTACGTGAATGACTGGATTCTCCGGCTGCTTTTTCGTTAGGGCTAGGGGATCAGCTACGTGAGCTGTCAAAGCTAACATCAGCTGAGACGGAGTGAAGATGCTGTTGTGAATGTTCTCCACCGTTGAGGCGAGTGCCGCACTGATCTTCTCGATGAATCGCCTCCGAGACTTTCGATATTGCGTGATGAGCACAAAAGCAATGATGACAGAAATTCCCGAAAACAACAGAAAATACCACATCCCGGTAACGACCATCAGCACTATGCCGATCAACAAGGGGGCAGCTGCACCAATCACCTGCAGAACTATGTTGGGCGGTGAGGGAGGCTGGCCACAAGAGACTTCGAAGGCGCCCGGATAGTGAGGAACGCGCAATCGGTCGCCGGCACCTCGATGAAGTTTGAACCGTGTCCTACCTGCCACAAACGTCTCATCGGACTCCCAATGGACGGGGATATCGTGTATCGGGGTGACGACTGTGCCGTTGGAAGACATTCGAATGTTAAAGTCATGAGCCGAGAGCCATGGATCACGGATTTGCGCTTGAGAACCACTTCTTCCGACAGCGAGGTTAGCTCGAGTCAGGGGAAAGATTCTGCCAGCGTCGCGACCTTCATCGGTCACTAGTAAGAGCCTGGATTCTGGCTCACTGATTGCAGCGGCCTGAGCCGGTTTTGCTATCAGATATCCCACGCCATCAGACCACAGCTGTGAGAGTTGCTGCACAGTCATGTCATCCAACGGTAGTTTTTGAATGTAAAACCTGAGGTTCTTTGCGCCGGGAACCACTTGACGTAAGTGCAAAGCTAGGCCACCACCCCCATCTGAAGGGATACGATTGAGATGCCACCAGGTAGGACTATCAGGCAAACCAAAGATTTGGAGTAGCATTCCTTTCCTTTCGCGTCTGTCCACTCATATTCGTGCATTTGCGGCTTATGGTGAAGATAATTTCCTACGCATGTGGAAAATGAAAGCAATCATTGCGGTTATCCACAAAGCGTCAATCAAGGCTTGAAACATAAAGCTGAGTTGACGAAAGTGAATCGTGTCACCAACTCATTAAATGCACCTTGGTTGAAGACGGAGACCCATGGAAGCCAAGCAATTGCTAGAACTGGAAGTCCGTGAGCTGATTCGTTCTCGTGGTATCGATCCCACTGGGCAGCCTGACGAAGTACGCGCACTCGTTGCGTCGGCGACCGCAGACTACGATGCGCGCAGCCTGCAGTCTCAACTCCCGGTTCTAAATGATTTAGATTCAACGCAACAAGCGGTCTTTGATGCTGTAGCAGGATTTGGTCCACTTCAGCCCTTGCTTGACGATCCCGAGGTAGAGGAATTGTGGATCAATACGCCGTCACAAATATTTTGTGCGCGCAATGGAGTTACCGAACTAACTAATATTTCTTTAACTTCACAGCAAGTGGCCGATCTTGTAGAAAAGATGCTCAAGACTAGCGGGAGACGGCTTGACCTGTCTACGCCCTTCGTTGATGCCGCATTACCGGATGGTTCACGGCTCCACGTTGTCATCCCAGATATCACAGCCAAACACTGGGCAGTAAACATTCGAAAATTTGTGGTTCGAGCGCATCGATTATCGGACCTCGTGCGTAAGCGAAGTCTGACCTCCCAGGCCGCAGCATTTCTTGACGCTGCCGTCAGCGCTGGTCTCAACATCCTGGTATCTGGAGCAACGCAGGCCGGCAAAACCACCATGCTCAATTGCCTTTCTGCATCGATAGGCCCACGAGAACGAATCATTACTGTCGAGGAGATCTTTGAACTCAAGGTGCCGCAGAGAGACGTAGTCAATATGCAGTGCCGGCAGCCTAACCTCGAAGGGGTCGGGGAGATTTCATTGCGACGGCTAGTGAAAGAAGCTTTGCGTATGAGGCCCGATCGCATCATCGTTGGCGAAGTCCGTGAGGCTGAGGCGCTCGATATGCTCGTGGCGTTAAATGCGGGTCTTGCTGGCATGTGCAGCGTGCATGCCAATTCTGCCCATGACGCATTAGCGAAAATTTGTACCTTGCCACTGCTGGCTGGAGAAAACATTAGCAGGGAATTTGTTACGCCGACCGTGGCCAGTTGTTTTGATCTTGTCGTGCATTGCACTCGCAGTCATGATGGACACAGGTATGTATCTGAGATTCTGGCGGTTGGTAACCGTGTGGAGAACGGAATCATAGAATCCACCTCGGTCTTCCGCCCAGTAGACGGCGAACTGAAGTTGAACCATACAGGTTTGATGGAGAACCCGAAATTCGCCGCTGCCGGCGTAGACATTCGCACTGTCATTGGTGAAGTCGCATGAGTGTCGTTATGGGGCTTCTGCTCGGAGCAGGATTACTGATGATCTGGTGGTCATTTTGGCCACAGCCCATCAAATCTAAGAATCGACCTCCGTCAAAGGCGCATCAACTCATTGCCCAGTCAGGAATAGATCGTCTAACGGTTCCTGGCGTCGTGATGCTATCTGTTGTGCTCGCCTTGGTAGTTTTTGTGAGTCTCTCTGCTCTTACCGGAGCAGTTCCGATCGGTCTTTGTTTTGCACTATTTGCTGCCGTGGCTCCATGGGCGGTACTGAGATGGCAAGCTAGTCGACGACAAACTGCGTTACGCGAGATCTGGCCCGATGCCATCGACAACCTCCGTTCAGCCGTACGAGCAGGCTTGACTTTGCCCGAAGCCCTAACTCAGTTAGCTGATCGTGGGCCCGAAGAGCTTCGTGATGCGTTTAAAGAATTCGCCGCGGATTATCGAGCTGGAGCACGATTTACAGATGCTCTTGATCGGCTCAAGCATTCCTTAGCAGATCCAACTGCTGACCGGTTAATCGCCTCCCTTAAGGTGACCCGCGAGGTCGGTGGTGCAGATATCGGTCGCTTGCTTGAAACGTTGTCTGATTTTTTGCGTGACGATGCACGAACCCGAGCGGAACTCGAAGCGAGACAATCCTGGACCATTAACGGAGCACGGTTGGCTGTAGTGGCACCCTGGTTAGTTCTCCTGCTGCTGGCTACTCAGCCTGAGGCCGCAGCAGCCTACCAATCTGTGAGTGGGTTAGTGATCTTATTAGGTGGGGTGGGTGTTTCAGTCGTGTGCTACCAACTGATGCTGAAAATCGGTTCCCTGCCCGCCGAGCGGAGAGTCCTATGACCGTTTCAATGTGGATAGCCGTCGGGCTGGCAATTGCAGGGGCCATCGGGATCACGATGTTGCTATCGGTAGGTATCCGGTTTAACAAGCCGAGTTTGGCACAACGAGTCGCTCCCCAGATGCGCGGATACTCGACTGCAGAAAAAACTGAACAGACCACCCTTACGATGTTCGGTACGTTGTCGATCATTAGCGCTCCTTTGGTGCAGGCAGGAGTTGACCAGCTCAATAGGCTGAACCTAGGTAATGCGCAGCTTGCCGCGCGATTAGCACAAGCCGGCTCTCGCCTTACCGTGGCAGACTACCGAGCTCAACAATTAATCATGGCTGTCGGAGCAGCAGTGCTGGCCACCTCCGGTTGCATTTGGGCAGCGCTCAATCACTCTTTGAACCCAATCATTGGACTTATTGTCGTCACAGTTGCCACTGTGATCGCATTTTTTGCTCGGGATAATCTCTTGACCGCCCAAATTAACCGACGACGGACTAAGATTCTTGCGGAATTTCCGACTGTTGCCGAACTATTGGCCTTGTCCGTGGCGGCAGGAGATTCGGCACATAGTGCGCTTGAACGGGTTGCCACCACTGCTCACGGAGAACTCGCCTATGAGTTCACTCTGGTGATAACCGACATACGCTCTGGTGATAGCCTGACCACTGCGCTCCAGTCGTGCTCAACTCGTTTGAAGCTTCATCCGGTGGAGCGGTTTATCACGGGCTTGACTGTTGCACACGAACGAGGAACACCCCTTGCAACGGTGCTGTATGCACAGGCACGAGACGTTCGTGAACTTACCAAACGCGAACTACTCGAGCTCGCTGGCAAAAAAGAGATCTCGATGCTCGTCCCATTAATATTCGGTATTTTACCGCTGACCGTGGTTTTCGCAATCTTCCCCGGACTCTCATTACTCAACATCGGACTGTAATTTCGAAAGGGATTCACTATGCGCCTATTTTATCGCCTTGTGACGTACTTCAAGATCGATTCTATCTCTGACGAGCGTGGGGATGTCCCCGGATGGGTCATGATCACCCTCATGTCGGCTATTTTGGTGGCAGGGTTACTGGCGCTCGCAGGACCTGCACTCAATGGGTTGTTTGAACAAGCGATTGCGCGTGTTTCAGGGTCCTAGAGTGAGCTCTCCTAAAGAATCTGGCGCGATCGTAGCTGAATCAGCGATGATCATCGCTCTGGTGACTTTACTCTGTGGGACTATTTTGCAGCTTGGCGTTATCATCCATACCAGAAACACTATGATCGACGCAGCGTCTGCTGGAGCGCGTTATGCTGCGCTGGCAGATCGTAATCTATCTGATGGACAAAAACGAACTGCTGCACTGCTTACTAGTAGTATCCCGAATGCAGAATCAGCAATCGTAACCATCGCGCGGGCGAGCCAAGGCGATCTCATCACAGTAACTGTGACACATCAGCTTCCCCTACTGGGATTCATCACCGCTCCCATCCCACTGTCAGCGACGGCACAAGCTTATGATCTCACCCCGTAGCGATGAAGGGTCGGCCACAGTTGAGTTCATCGGCTTGTCGATCATCTTGCTGATCCCAGCAATATATTTGCTTCTGACCATCTCACAGCTTCAAGCGGCAGGATATGCCGCTGTAGCTGCGGCGGACCAGGCTGCAAAAACTGTGGGCTTTTCCGAGGATGCAGCACAGGCTGAAACGCGTGCGGTCCGCACTGTCCAGTTAACCGCGGCAGATTTTCAACTGGATCCACACGCCACGAGCACGACTATTCACTGCAGCAACTCCGAATGCACGGACCCTGGAACCCAGATACAAGTTCATGTATCGATCGATGTGGTTTTGCCACTAGTTCCTACTTTCCTAGGAAACCCCACCCGTATTGCCACGATGCATGCTACCGGGTATCACGTGATTGGAGACTTTGAATGACCCCTCAATGCCAACGTGATGACGGCCAAACGTCCATATTCGTCATCGGTGCCACGGTCATCATCTTGCTCTTTGCCTTGACCATCGCAGCAATCATGTCCGTAACCTTGCAGCATCGCAAGTTATTATCGCTCGCGGATTCTGCTGCTCAAAGTGCTGCTACAGCTTTTACGGTTGCCAATTCGGAATCATTTAGCCTGACGATTACGCCAGACACAGCAACGAATCAGGTCAACCAACACCTCAGCAATGTCGACGCCGCAGACAGGTTCCCGAACCTTCGAGTAGACCGGGTCCTTGTTACCGGCGATACGACGGTCTCGGTACAGTTGTCAGCGACTGCACACCCGCCTGTTGTCAGTTGGGTTCTGCCCGCCGGCGTCGTCGTGACGGCCGAAGGCACCGCACGCACACAGCTTACGCAATGACTCGGCGTTTATGACCTGACCCCCATTTCGCGTATCCTTGAAGAATAATGGCTGATATTGACTTTTCCGCAGAAATCGCAGACCTGCGTCACACCTACGAATCTATCGAGGCGGTATCTGACGTCGAACAGATCCGTGCCGACATCGCTGAGCTGTCCGAACAAGCCAGCGCACCGAATCTCTGGGACGATCCGAGTATCGGACAGCAGGTTACTTCTGCGCTGTCACGAAAAGAAAATGAGCTAGAACGTCTCACGTCCTTGGCCGCACGGATTGATGATCTAGAAGTCATGATTGAGCTGGCCGAAGAGGCACACGACACTGATCTCTATGCGGAAGCCAATACGGAACTGGCCAGTATTAAAAAAGCCCTGGGCCAATTGGAAACCGTTACTTTGCTCAGTGGTGAATATGATGAACGCGAAGCGGTTGTCAGTATTCGTGCTGGAGCAGGAGGGGTCGATGCATCGGATTTCACCCAGATGCTGCTTCGGATGTATCTGCGTTGGGCCGAGCACAACGGATACCCCACCAAAGTCATGGACACTTCCTACGCGGAAGAGGCAGGGCTAAAATCGGCGACCTTTGAAGTCAACGCCCCATATGCATACGGTACGTTATCCGTTGAAGCTGGCACCCACCGTCTGGTGCGCATCTCACCATTTGATAACCAAGGACGACGTCATACGTCCTTTGCGGCGGTAGAAGTGGTGCCACTTATCGAATCGGATGACTCTATTGAGATTCCGGATACTGAGTTGCGAGTCGATGTGTTCCGCTCTTCGGGTCCCGGCGGCCAGCACGTCAACACAACTGACTCTGCCGTCCGATTGACTCACCTCCCAACGGGTATTGTTGTTTCGATGCAGAACGAAAAATCCCAGATCCAAAACCGCGCTGCGGCCATGCGGGTTTTGAAATCGCGGCTCTTGCTGTTGCGCAAAGAGGAAGAAGAAGCCAAAAAGAAAGAACTGGCCGGCGATGTCAAAGCCTCCTGGGGCGATCAGATGCGCTCCTATGTGCTCAATCCTTATCAGATGGTCAAAGACTTACGGACCAACCATGAAGAAGGCAACCCGGACAAAGTCTTCAATGGTGAGATTAACGAGTTCATCGAAGCCGGGGTGCGTTGGCGCGCCGAAGGTCGCCACGAGTAGCCGCTGAACCTAGCCAACCTCGCTGCAGGGGTGCAACACTAGAGGACATGACTGAACAACGCATTGTGAAAGCCACACGGACGATTAATGCGCCCGCTGCAACCATATTCGAACTCATCGCTGATCCTGCTCGACAACCAGAATGGGACGGCAACGATAATCTTGCACAGGCCCCAGCAGGGCAGCGAATCACTGCGGTAGATCAACAATTCACGATGGCCTTGACCAACGGTGAAAGCCGCACCAATCACGTGATTGAGTTCGATGAGGGCCGACGCATTGCCTGGAAACCAGCGCCCACTGGCCAAGAACCTCGTGGGCATATCTTTCGGTGGGAACTGCGTCCGATCGATGACAATAGCACCGAGGTGACTCACACTTACGACTGGACACAACTAACTGACGAAACACGTTTTGCACGGGCTCGCTCTTATACCGAGGACGCCCTGATGAACTCAGTGAATCGGCTATCGTTAAAAGCCGAAAACCAGCGTTATACAACTGACTAGTTTTAGCCCCTTGTGCGATAGAATAAGTTAGACAACAGGCCAAAATCTTAGGAGTCACGTTGTCTACAACTTCACCACGCGATGCTGTGCTCGTCGGTGGGTCGCGCACACCCTTCGGGCGCTTACTTGGATCTCTGAAGAGTTACTCAGCCATCGATCTGGGGGCGCACGCAATAACCGGTGCACTGCAGGACGCCGGCGTGGGTGCCGAAGCGGTGGATACAGTGATCATGGGGCAGGTTATCCAGGCCGGCTGCGGCCAGAACCCAGGCCGTCAAGCCGCACTCCAGGCAGGCGTCGGACGTGATGTGCACGGTATAACCATCAACAAGGTCTGCCTTTCGGGAGCAACAGCGATCATCGATGCGGCCCGCATGATTGCTCTTGGTGATGCTGATGTTGTAATCGCTGGGGGACAAGAGTCCATGACCAACGCCCCGCATCTGATCCCTGGATCGCGCGGTGGGCATAAATATGGGCCCGTCACGATGCTCGACGCTACCGATCACGATTCGCTAACCGACCAGGACAGTCAGGTTTCGATGGGCCTTCTGACCGAGCAAGGGAACGTTACACATAAGCTCGATCGACTAAGTCAGGACTACGTTGCAGCACGGTCACATCAACGTGCAGCCGAGGGCGTTGCCGCGCGTGCAGAAGAGATCCGGCCGGTCGAAATTCCACAGCGTCGCGGGGAACCGATCGTATTTGATCGTGACGAAGGAATTCGCGACGGTACCACGACAGAAACGCTGGCCAAACTTCCGGCAGCTTTTGCTGAAGACGGCAGTGTAACGGCAGGAAACTCTTCGCAAATATCGGACGGCGCAGCAGCAGTTGTCGTAGTGGCAAGACAATATGCTCAAAAATACGGACTCAACATCTTGGCGACTGTAGCAGGCTACGGTCAAGTCGCTGGTCCACGCAATGCGCAGCTGCACTCACAACCCGCCAATGCGGTGCAGGCCGCCATCAAGCGTTCCGGCTGGCAGATTTCCGATCTGGACTTTCTGGAGATTAACGAAGCTTTCGGTGCCGTCGTCGTGCAATCTCTTAAAGAGCTCGACGATTATCCGCTGGAACAGACCAATCTCTATGGTGGTGCTATTGCGCTGGGTCACCCGGTTGGCGCATCCGGTGCTCGATTGACGCTGACTGCCGCAAAAGAACTTGGCCGACGCGGTGGTGGTAGAGCAGCTATTGCACTGTGTGGCGGCGGTGGCCAGGGAGAAGCCATCTTGCTTGAACGATAAAACATAAATTTCAACACACCCCCGGCACCAGCCCCAAGATCCCACGGATGTTATCCAACCGTGATTATTCTTGGTAGTGCTGGTGCTTTTTGCTTCCCCGACAAGACCAAGCGCCGGTGGATCGTGCGACGATTCGGTCGAGGAAAAAGATGATCCGATTCGAAGATGTAACGAAGGTCTATGACACGACCTCGCGTCCTGCATTGGACAGTGTGACGACCGAAATTATCCGAGGCGAATTTGTATTTCTGGTAGGGCCTTCGGGATCCGGAAAATCCACCTTTATTCGATTGGTGCAACGTGAAGAAAAAGCATCTTCCGGGACCGTCTATGTTTCTGGTCGCGACGTTGCGCGGCTATCGTCGTGGAGAGTGCCTCACCTACGCCGCGATCTCGGGGTAGTCTTCCAAGACTTCCGTTTGTTACCCAACAAAACTGTATTTGCAAACGTAGCGTTTGCAATGCAAGTACTGGGTAAACGTCGCAGCTTAATTCATCAGACAGTGCCCGAAGTACTAGAAACCGTGGGATTGCACGATAAAGCACACCGTTTCCCACATGAACTATCGGGTGGTGAGCAACAGCGCGTGGCGATTGCCCGCGCCGTCGTCAATAAACCAGCCATCCTATTGGCCGATGAGCCTACCGGGAACCTCGATCCAGAAACCTCCTGGGGAATCATGGAAGTACTCGATACGATTCATCAGAACGGAACAACCGTGGTCATGGCAACTCATGATCACGAAATTGTCAATACAATGCGACGGCGGGTTGTTGAGCTCGATGCCGGCAAGATCGTCCGCGATGAAGCCGAAGGTGGCTATCAGCCCGCAGATAACACCGTGCAGCTTCAATCTCGACTGAGAAAGACCGAGGTGAAATAGTGCGGTTCGCGTTCATCCTGTCGGAGACGTTCTCCGGCATTCGCCGGAACCTATCCATGGTCATCTCGGTTGTCCTCGTGACATTTATCTCTTTGACTTTCGTGGGCTCTGCAGGTTTGCTGCAGATGCAGATTAACCAGATGAAAGGTTACTGGTACGACCGGGTTGAAGTCGCAATGTTTTTGTGTACCGACACCTCGACTGCAGCTAGCTGCGCCGGTGGGGGAGTCACCGATGCCCAGCGTGACGCCATCGAAGCCCAACTTGAATCACCACAAGCCGCTGCCTATGTGGAAAGTTATGAGTACGAATCCCAGGAACAAGCCCTGGAATTGTTTCAGCAGCAGTATGCCAACCTGGATATGGCCGATAGCGTCACCGCCGACCAGCTACCAGAATCATTTAGAGTCTCGCTGGTTGATCCAGAACAGTATGAAGTCGTCAATGAAATGTTCTCCGGTATGGCAGGTGTCGAAGTTGTCTCCGACCAGCGAGAACTCTTAGAGTCGCTCTTTTCTTTGATGAATATCGCATCGGTGATCGCCATTGCCTTGGCCGTCATCATGCTCATTACTGCCATCTTGCTGATAGCCACCACCATTCGACTCTCTGCCTTCTCGCGCCGGCGCGAAACGGGTATCATGCGTCTGGTGGGTGCTTCCAAGACAATGATCCAGCTACCGTTTTTGGCTGAGGGAGTGGTCGCGGCTCTGCTTGGCGCAGCACTTGCTTCGATCACAACGTGGGCTATTGCTAAATTCTTTATTGCCGACTGGTTGGCTAGCCAGTATCCGCAAACTGGATTCATTTCTTCGACCGAAGCGTTATGGCTTGTGCCGCTGCTGTTCTTGATTGCACTAGTACTTGCTGCCGCATCGTCCATGTTGACGCTTCGACGCTACCTGAAAGTGTAGTAATTGAGTAATGTTAGTGACCGGGCCACCCTCAAATTATCCAACACGATATTTGGCACGTGTCTAAAGGAGACAGGAATATGACACAACGACGGTTCACAAGCGTTCTTGCAGCCGCCGGCATCGTTGCCGTTTTAGGTGTCACCTCGGTGGTGCCGGCATTTGGACAGGATCGTATTGACCGGCTTGAACGCCAGCTGGAGGACTCAAAAAAGGAGCGCGATCAGCTGGGCAACTCGTTGGAAGAACTTAACGATAAAAAAGCTGGACTCGACTCGGACCGTGGGGATCTCAACGCTTCGCTTGAAGGTCTCGATGAGGATATTGCCAATAAAGTGACCGAGCTACAGGATCTGCAAGAGCAGCTACCAGCAGCACAGCAAGCTGTTGAGGAAGCCGAGTCCCGGGTCGCCGCTGCGCAGCAAGAAGTGAACTCGCTAAATAATCGCATTGCCGAGGCCGAAGCCCGCCTGGCTGAAATACAGCAGGAAATCGCAGAGTCGGAAGCTGCTCTTGACCTCGCACAAGACGAAGTCGGACAAATCGCGGCCGAAGCCTATAAGTCCGGGGGCGTCAATAACCTGTCGTTTTTACTTGGTGTGAGCGATTCATCGCTTCCTGAAGCTATGGGAATGGCACAGCAGGCTCTGCGCATTCAAGAGAATCAGATTGCTGAAGTCTCCCAGCAAAATGCAGAAGACATGAATGCACAGGCCCGACTCGAAGCCGTAGAGTCCGAAATCCGGGAACTGAAAGCTCAGGCAGAAGAGGCCCTTGCAGCCGAACAAGCTGCGCGAGATGAAGCTAACGCTGCCAAAGAAGAACTCGATGGCATGATCGACACTAACGAGCGTCTCACCGCAGAACTTGAGGCAGAGCGTCCGCGGATCGAAGCTGCGATTGAAAAGAATCGGGAGGCAGCCAGCAGCGTTAACGAAGAAATTCTTGCTCAGCAAGAAAAGGTTAACGCTCAGTCCTCTGAGGTCTCACAGATTCAAAAAGAATACGATGAGGCTGTTGCCGAAGCAGAAGCCAAACGAAAAGCTGCTCAGGAGGCTGAACGCAAGGCTCGCGAAGCTGAACGACAGGCCGCGCAGCGCGACGCTACACAACAGCAGAAGAAGTCTGCAGAAAAAGCCCGCAGCACAGCAAATAGTGCCAATAAGAGCTATGAAGCCGCTGAGAAGAAAGTAACGCAGCAGGCGAATCGTGGTAGCGCGTGGGGACTGATTGTCCCGATCAATACCTATGTCACCTCAGGATTCGGCTGGCGTCCAACGCCTGCCGGCACCTATGATTACGGTGGCCGCGGCGGCTATGTTCATACCGGTATTGATTACGGCGGTGGTTGCGGCATCCCAATTAAGGCTGCACGTTCTGGCACGGTCATCAACGCCGACTGGGCCGTGGCGACTTCGGGCCGTCGTGTGGTGATTGACCACGGACGTGTCAATGGTGACCTGCTTGCCACCAAGTACCACCACATGACTCGCTACATTGTCAGTCCAGGTCAGAAAGTTTCACAGGGAGAGGTTATTGGTTATACCGGCACCACCGGTAACTCAACCGGTTGCCACCTGCACTTTGAAACATTACTTAACGGTACTGCGGTCAACCCAGCTGGACTGCTCTAAAATCCATACTTCACGACGCCTCTGTTCAGTTGATTGCAATTGAACAGGGGCGTCGTTTTGACAGGGCCTGTATAATTGCAGGTTGGACGAAAACGAACAGCGGAAGGAGTGAGAATGTCCAAGAAATCTGGTCGCAGTAAGCCTGCGCGTTCAGATCGACAAGTGATCGCTACCAACCGCAAAGCGCGTCATAATTACAACATCAAAGATACTTACGAAGCTGGCATTTCACTCATGGGGACTGAGGTCAAGTCCCTTCGTGACGGTCAAGCATCCATCGTGGATGGCTACGCGATGTTTTCCGGCAATGAGCTATGGCTTGAAAATGTGTACATTCCTGAGTACGGGTACGGTACATGGACCAACCATTTAGCGCGACGCAAGCGCAAGCTGTTATTGCATCGCAGCGAGTTGAATAAGCTGAAACGTGCACTGGATGCCGCGGGAACCACCATTGTTCCATTGTCTCTGTACTTTCGTAACGGCAAAGCCAAGGTAGAAATCGCGCTTGCAGAAGGCAAACGCGATTACGACAAACGTCATGCCCTGCGCGAGGCGCAGGATAAACGGGAAGCACAACGCGCCATGCGGGAAGCTAACCGTCGTGGCATATCGATGCTCTAAGAAGTCAGTCCCTGCTGGAATAAAAGTAGGGGACTTGTGGTTGTACAAGTTGAGACTTTTGCGTTAGAGTAAAAGGTCCTGGCTGCGCCAGGTGCTGTTGAATAACAGAATATGGGGATGATCGGTTTCGACGATGTGAGTTGCCGTCAGGGAAGCGTGCCGAGGACGCAAAGTTATCTCGTAAACACCCTTTGCAACCAATTAAGTGCCGATTCTAAACGCACTGACTTCGCTCTCGCTGCCTAACTAATCCAGCGAACGAGTCCGTCAGCCCAGGCTTTGCTATCGACCTGGTGTCTGGCGTCGCTTAGATAGCCACTGTCTGTCGCCCCTGTCGGGGGAAGTGACAGAGACCTGAATCCGACTAGACCTAACAGGTACTCGTCTGCGAGTTCCTGAGGTCGATAAAACTCCATGCAGACTGCGCACGGAGAAGCCTAACGAATGCCACATCGGACCCGGGTTCGATTCCCGGCATCTCCACACTAAAGCCCGTAGACCGTTGAGTTTACGGGTTTTTTCTTTAACCGTCGTCGTGAATATGCAAGTGTTTTGTTTACGGTACAGGATAGATATGAGGCAAGTGGCTCAAAAGATCTGTGGAAATGGGTCAGTCGAGAAAATAACCTCCATCGGCACATCGAAATAGGCTGCAATCTTCAGTGCTAAATACAGGCTAGGGCTATATTCGCCGCGTTCCAGGTAGCCGATGGTTTGATAATGCACCGCCAGTGCTTGTGCCAGATCCTTCCGCGACACTTGACGTTCGGCACGCAGCAACGCAATCCGGTTATGAACGACTTCAGACACTGGGGCCTACACTCCCCAGTCTTGTTGAATATCACGACGTCGGGCAGCCAGTGTCGACCCCGACTCTCGCCGCGCCATCCTACTTAACAATTTTGGCGCCAGCACCATGGCCACAATCGCCCAGGTCACCAGCCCGATAAATACCCCTTCCAGACGCCAAGACTCAGCTACCTCTACAGATGCCATGGAGTCGGGTAACAACGAGGCGCGTAGGCCTAGACCAAACCAATACAAAGGGAAAGCCTGCGCGATGGTCTGCAACCACACCGGCAGGGCAATCAATGGGTAGAAAATACCGGAAACGCTAATCAGCGCCATAACCGGCAGCATGACCAAACCCATGTTCTTGGGGCTATTCACCAAAGCACCGACCACTGCCCCGATGGCTAACATTGCCACCAATCCAAGGAACATAACGATAGTGAATAGAACCCACCGACCGGGGGTGGAAAATACCAGACCATCAAATAGGCTCAACCCGGTGGCCAATCGGACGAGTGTGGAAATCACGGTGATGAGCGCAATCGCCGTGATCTCTCCGACCAAATATCCTGTGGTGCCCCCGGGAATGGATTTACTTCGCAATAAGGTGCCGTTGGTTCGGTCGATTGATAACACCCCGGCAATGCCCATGACCGCACTGAACATGACGCTCATAGCCAGCAGTCCGGGAATACTCATCGAACCCAACGACACGACCGCACCATCGAGATCAAGGCGGTTGAGAAATAACAGGATAACGACAAAGAGGAGTAACGGGATGACGGTTCCCAGCACATCGGCCAGTGAGGTGAGCTGAATCTTGGTGGACACCAATCCGCGGCGCAATCCTGTACGGCTAACCGGGTTTTCCGCACCGTTTCAGGCGTTACAGACTTATCAACCTGGTAACGATGACACCGCAAACACAGGCCACAATCGATAACCCTACGTGGGCAAACCAGGTTCTCGTGGCACGACCGGTACGGTTGCCGTATTGCTCTGCGGCAACAATGGCGACCGTGGAATAGGTGGTCAGAGACCCAGCAAAACCACCAAAAATTACTTGAACAACCGTCTCGTGTATTTGTACTATTGCGCCCAGGGTCAGGATGCCCCCTGCAATGAACGAGCCGATAATGTTGACGAGCAAAATACCGTAACGAGGCAGATACAAGTCGGCCAGATAACGAAGAACCGCGGCCAGGGCGGCGGCAAGCAGAAAAACAGTCACTGTTTAGCCACCTCTACCCACATACGTCCCGAACTTGATGGTGCCGATCGTAATCCAGGTCGTCAGCCACAAAAAGACCACGATGCCAAGGACGACGCCAAAGCTGGTCAGGATATTAGGTACGGATGGTGCATCAGTGAAGATTGCTTGTCCGAAAGACAATGCGGATATGACGACAGCAAGAGCCGACATTGAGGTAAAGGACCCGAAGAAGCCAGTCGATATACCTTTTGCCAGCGGCTCCGGCCACTGTCTGGTGGTGGCGATCCCTGTGACGAAACCCAACAGGGCTGCTCCAAGGAGATTTATGACGGCTAACGGCAGCGGGTCGAAGTCGTGCATCGGCGCGGCGAAAAGCGTTGGCCAGGGGAGGTAGACCCTGGCCAATGCGCCGAAACCACCGCCAACGGCAACCGCCAATAGCGTTAGGACTTTGGGTTTAGGCGCGCGTCTGGCCACGTAGCTCAGGGTTGAGACGTTCCAGCACGTCGCCGTGCAGGTGTGTGTTGGTTGCTAGACCGTGACCGCCCCACGGACCGGGTTCGCCGTCCAGGGAGGTAAAGGTACCGCCGGCTTCAGTCACGATGGGGACCAGGGCGGCCATGTCATAGACCTCCAGCTCAGGCTCACAGGCGATATCGACGGCGCCTTCGGCCACGAGCATGTATGACCAGAAGTCCCCGAAGGCTCGGACCCGCCAGATATCGGAGGTCAGCTGCAGGAATTCGCTGACGTTGCCGCGATCACGCCAGCCTTCCAGCGAGGAGAACGACAGGGAAGCATCTGACAGGTCGGTGACATCGGAAGCATGGATGCGGGTGGCATTGGACAAGGACTTGCCTGTGTAGGCGCCACCGTTGGCATAGGCCCACCAGCGGCGGCCAAGCGCTGGTGCAGAGACGACGCCGACCACGGGCTGATTATTTTCGACTAGTGCGATCAGTGTGGCCCACACGGGTACTCCGCGTACAAAATTTTTCGTGCCGTCGATCGGATCGATGATCCAGCGGCGCTTGCCCGAGCCGGTGTGACCGAATTCTTCGCCGGTGACAGCGTCACGGGGACGAGCGCGCTTAAGTTGTTCGCGGATGAGCTCTTCGGCGGCGCGGTCGGCATCGGAAACCGGGGTCATATCGGGTTTGGTGTCAACGCGTAGGTCTACTGCCTGGAACCGGGACATCGTTAGCGCGTCAACGGAATCGGCGATGACCAGTGCAAGATTCAGGTCTTCGCGGTAACCCTGGCGTGGTGGGGTGAGCTGCATGGAGGGGTGTCTTTCCTTGTTGGGATTAGTCAAAGTCTTCGGTTTCAAGGCGATTTTCTAATAGTCTGCGCAATGAAGCCAGACGCTGGGGCCCGGATTCTCCGGCGTGACCGGCGTCCACCCAGGCGTCCAAAGCGCATCTGGGGGAGTCTTGAGTGTGAGTGCAACCACGTGGGCAGTCCACGATAGCATCTACAAGATCTTCGAACGCAGCGACCACGGTGTCTGGGTCGACCAGGCCCATCCCAAAGGATCGGATGCCCGGGGTGTCAATGATCATGGACGTGCCGGCTTGGTTAAGTGGAATGGCCAGTGCTGATGACGACGTATGACGACCGCGACCGGTGATCACATTCACCTGGCCAACGGCACGATCTGCGCCGGTTAGCGCGTTGAGCAGGGTAGATTTACCAACCCCGGATGGACCGATCAGCGCGGTGATGTGCCCGGCCAGCCTGCCTTGGATGGTGTCAAGATCGGCCGGATGCAGGATGGGAGCCAGGCTTGGATCGCCGTCGGTATTGACCGGTCCGATGGAAAATATTTCCAGGTCTAAATGCGCGTAGTGTTCCGTGAGCTTCTCGGGCGAGGCCAGGTCGGTTTTGGTAATGCATAATATCGGGGTGATTCCGGCGTCGTAGGCGGCAACCATGGCGCGGTCGATAAAACCGGTGCGTGGTTCGGGATTGGCAGCGGAGACGACGATGACCAGGGTATCGGCGTTGGCTACGATGACGCGCTCATATGCGTCCGTGTCGTCGGCGGAACGTCGCAACACGGTGTCGCGCGGTTGCAGACGCACGATTCGTGCCAGGGTGCCTTCCTTGCCGGAGGTATCGCCGACGATGTCGACGAGATCTCCGGTTACGATGGCAGTGTCGCGCATTTCACGCGCGCGCATGGCGGTGATGTACCGGGCCTTGGTGCCGCGTGAGGTTTTGGTTTTACGTTCCCCAGGCAGGTAGATGGTGTAGCGTCCCCGGTCTACGGTGGTCACCCGGCCGGTGATGGCGTCCTCGTGGGCTGGGCGGTCCTTGGTGCGGGGTCGGCTGCCGCGTTTAGAGGGACGCTTGGGGACCGATGACTCATCGTAGCGCGAGTAATCGATGCGGTACCGGCTCATGCGCGGATGTCCCGTTGTCCGGCGGCAAGTGTGTTCCATGCGGTTGGGAAATCGGGCATGGTCTTGGCGGTCGTGGCGATGTCGTTGACCACGGTGTCTTTGACAGCCAGGCCGATGATCGCACCAAAGGTAGCCATACGGTGATCTGCGTAGGAGTCTAGGGTGGTACCGGTCAGGTCATAGCCGCCGGCAAAGGCCAGGTAGTCGGGGCCTTCTTCAATGGTGGCGCCAAGCTTGGCGGCTTCAGCACTGAGGGCTTTGAGTCGGTCGGTTTCGTGCCCGCGGAGGTGACCAATTTTGGTCAACTGGGTCGGGCCGTCGGCCAACAACGCCAGCGCGGCGGTCGTAGGAGTCAGCTCGGCTAGATCGGCAATTTCACCACCACCGGTGATGACCGGATGTCCCTTGTCGTCACGCCTACCGGTGACGGTAAGGTTGCCGTAGTTTGTGCCTGCTACAGGTTCAAAGGTAACGGTTGCCCCAAAGGCCGGTAAGATTTCGCGCCAGCGGTTGCCAATCTGGGTGGTTTCTTGTGGCCAGTATGGTACGGTGACGCTGCCGCCAGTGGCCAGAGCCGCTGCGAAATACGGTCCTGCATTGGATAAATCCGGTTCTACGACTGTATCGGGGGCGGTGATGGGACCGGGAAACACCATCCAGCGGTTTGGTTCCGGAGTCTCGATGCGTACACCGGCAGCTTCCAGCACGCTGATGGTCATGGCGATGTGTTCCGGGCTGGGCGTATGTTCACCGGTATGGCGTAAATCAAGACCGCGTTGGAATGTTGCACCCACTAACAGCAGGGCGGAAACAAACTGGGAAGATCCACCCGAATCAATACCAACCGCGCCGCCGGGTACACTTCCTTGTCCGTGAACCGTTAGTGGCAGATTCGTTACCGGATCCTGGCCATTTGCGCTGATGCGCGCACCGGCTTGAATCAGCCCGTCAATTACGGGTCCCATCGGCCGGGCATAAGATTGTTCATCACCGTCGACGAACACGGTGGCATTGGTGCTTGCAGCCACGCCCGGGATAAAACGCATAACGGTTCCAGCTAGCCCAGACTCTACAGTGATCGACCCGGTAGTCGTGGCCAACCCAATGGGGGTGACATCCAGGACGGTCGGATCACCCTCGACGCGTTGAAAAACAGCGCCCAGTGCAGTGAGGGCCTGGACCATCAGATCAGTGTCACGGGAGACCAATACGCCGATCAATCGACTCGGGGTGGTAGATAGTGCTGCTAACACAAGGTGTCGATTCGTCAATGACTTAGAACCCGGTAATGTCACGGTGGCATGGATAGGAGCATCGGCAAATGGTGCAGACCAGTCTTCACCGGGGGCGGGTGTCATTGTGACCAACACAGACCTCTTTCACATACACAAAATAGGTTGACTAGACTTCTTCCAAGATACCTTGTTCTCGCTGACAGCGTGGCAGTTGAGCCGATGTTGAGGGAATATTTATCTTCTGATCCCCGCTGTAATTGCTAGATGATGAACGTCTGGCAGCACAGCAGGGAGGGTGTGTACAACCGTGCTAACACTTTATGCGCCGACAGAAACCTCTCATGAGCAGGTTTTGAGATTAGACTTAGCTGGGATGACTCCTTTGCCTTCTGAAATTCCCGCAGCCGATGACGGCTCTCGTATTGATCCGAAAGTTGAGACGGATGAGCAGCGCCGTGACCGTTTCGAACGGGATGCGATGCAATTCGTTGATCAGCTGTACTCCGGTGCCTTACGGATGACTCGTAATCCTGAAGACGCCGAGGACTTGGTACAGGAAGCCTACGCTCGGGCGTATTCTTCGTTTCACCAGTACAAGCCCGGCACAAATTTGCGAGCCTGGTTATTTCGGATTCTGACCAATACGTACATCAATATTTATCGTAAGCGTCAGCGCCGTCCGCAAGAGGCAGACGGTGATGGTCTGGAAGACTGGCAAATGGCCAGAGCTGCAGAGCATACATCTTCTGGCTTGCGTTCTGCTGAGACTGAAGCTCTCGATGTTTTGCCAGATAGTGACGTGAAAAACGCGTTGGCCGAGATTTCCGAGGATTTCCGGATTCCGGTGTATCTAGCGGATGTCGAAGGCTTTGCATATAAAGAGATCGCCGACATTCTGGATGTGCCCATTGGTACGGTGATGTCGCGGTTGCATCGAGGACGGCGTAGCTTGCGTGAATTACTCACCGATTATGCTGCTGAGCGGGGCATTAAAGGTGCAATCGAATTGCAGAAGAAGCAACAGTCAAAAGCATCGGAGGAGGCCCAAAAATGACACATGAAGCACAACACGTTCGGACCGAGTCCGATTGCATTGAAAACGGTGGTTGTACCGACGACCGTATTGAAAATATTTACCAATACTTAGATGGTGCCCTTGACTCTGCTGATTTAGCAGAAGTGCGCGCTCATATTGAAGGCTGTACGACCTGTCAATCGGAACATGATCTTGAATTGATTATTCGCGACGTCGTGAAGCGCTCATGCGATGAAAAGGCCCCGAGCAGCTTGAAAGATAAAATTATGCACCGTATCGAGGCGTTGAAAAGCGCCGACTAGTTTTGCTCAGGATGAGGCATATAAAAAAGTCTGAACCAACTGGTTCAGACTTTTTCTTTTCAAGATCGTTTAGGCATTTGGACGCTTGCCAGAGTTGGCACGGTTCTTGCGACGATCCTTACGTTTGCGACCACGTTTGCTCATTGAGTGGCTCCTTTCTTTAAATGGTTCCCCGTTAGTGTACCACTGACAATTAGCCATGAATGCTGGGGTCGGCAATACCAAGCCATTCAAACCAGCCGCGATTCAACACGAGCCAGGCGATGAGTCCATAGGCGGCTTGGCCTGGTAGCCCTTCGTTGATCATGACATCTTCGTTGAAGTTCTGGTGGTTCACCAGATCCGTTAGCGCATCAATATAGGTGACTCCGCGACGCTCGGCAACATCTTGATACGCAGCATTGAGCTGTGCAAGGTGAGCGTTCATGTCAGGATCTTGTGCAGGGGTAGGGCCAACCACGAACGTGGAAAGATTGTGCTGTGCTGCTCGGTCGAGGATATTGGCCAAATGCAGTCGAGCTCGTGCCGAGGAGCCTGCTGTTGCCATTGGATCGTGTGGTACCGCTATAATCATGCGGTTTTCGGTTTCATCTTTTGCCAGTCTGGGCAGTATTTCTGGTTCCCAACGCTCGGAGAGTTGCTCTGTGGTCTCGTTCGGGAAGACTAACGGATAGGACTCAATGATGAGGTCTGGTGCATGGGTTTTGGCCAGAACCCGACCTAGCCACCCGAGACCACGCGCATCACCAACACCGGTGAGGGTTTGAGATCCAACGGAGAACAACCGGATGTTTCGTGTGTGCACGTTCATTGCCTCTTTTCCTTCGCCAATCGGTTGTATCCACTGTAGTCGTCTAGAACCAAAATGGGTGGTTAAACACCTGTTGCGGTCCAAAAACTTGGACCGCAACAGGTTGGACTACAAACAGAACGTTCGACTAGGAGCCGAAGATATCCTGTAGCAGGGTGTCTTGTTCTTCATCATGACGCGGCTTGTTTCCGGCGGATGGTGAAGCTGCAGCTGGGCGACTGATCAGCGAGACCTCGCGGTCCAGTTCAGGCAGCAGGTTCTGCAGCATGAATGGCCATGGTCCCTGGTTTGCTGGTTCATCTTGAACCCAAGAGACCTTAGCGTTGGTGTACTTGTCGAGCTCTGCCTGAATCTCTTGTACTGGCAGTGGGTAGAGCTGCTCGACACGCGCGATGGCTACCTCGGATTCCAAGTCCAACGCCTTGCGGTGTTGGACAAGGTCGTAGTACAAGCGTCCGGAGACCAACAGCAGCTGTTTAGCTGACTTCGGTGCGGTTTCGTCTGGGACGACCGGCATGAAGTGCCCCTTGGTGAAATCGTCCACCTGGGAAGCAGCAGCGCGCAGTCGCAGCAGCTGTTTCGGGCTGAACACAATCAGTGGGCGGCGCGGGCTGGAGTATGCGTGTTCGCGTAGCAAGTGGAAGTGGTTTGCCCCGTAAGATGGCTGCACCACGCGCATGTTGTTTTCGGCAGACAGCTGCAAGAACCGCTCGATTCGTGCTGATGAGTGATCCGGCCCCTGACCTTCATAGCCGTGAGGCAACAACAATACGATCGAAGAGTGTTGGTTCCATTTCTGCTGGGACGAGGAGATAAATTCGTCGATGACGATTTGGGCGCCATTGACGAAGTCACCGAATTGAGCTTCCCACAGGACCAGTGCTTCTGGACGCTCTACCGAGTATCCATATTCAAAGCCCAGTGCGGCGTATTCGCTCAGTAGGGAGTTATAGACCCAGAACTTGCCCTGGTTGTGTGACAGCGAGGACAGCGGGGTCCATTCGTCATTGGTTTCACGATCATAGAAGACCGCGTGACGCTGGACGAAGGTACCACGGCGAGTATCTTGACCAGCCAAACGTACGGGTACGCCTTCCATCATCAATGAACCAAAGGCAGCCAGCTCGGCAAAGCCCCAGTCGATGTTGCCATCGATGGCCATCTTATTGCGGCGTTCTAGTAGCGTGAGCAGTTTCGGATGGACATTAAAGCCTTCTGGGATCTCCATGTGGACTTCGCCGATGCGACGCAACATGTCTTCAGAGATCGCTGTGGACTCTGGCGTGTAGATCTTGGAAGTGTCCTCAATACCGTGTGCCGAACCAAGCACTGGGATTGGCGAGGTCTCGGCCTCACCAATTTCTGCGAACGCAGATTCCAAACGGTTCTTGTAGTCGGCAGCAGCCTGATCGGCTTCTTCCTGGGTAATATCACCACGACCAACGAGTGCGTCGACATAGAGCCGACGAGTCGAGGTCTTATTGGCGATCAGGTTGTACATGCCTGGCTGGGTCATCGATGGGTCGTCACCCTCGTTGTGGCCACGACGACGGTAGGTGATCAGATCCAGTACAACATCGCGGTGGAAACGCTGGCGGTATTCGAAGGCCAGCTGTGCTGCGTGCACTACTGCTTCTGGGTCATCACCGTTGACATGGAAGACCGGTGCCTGAATGGAACGGGCAACGTCAGTAGCATACGTCGAGGAACGTGACTGTGATGGTGGGGTAGTGAACCCGACCTGGTTGTTGATAACAACATGGACAGTTCCACCGGTTCGGTAGCCGCGAAGCTGAGACATCTGCATGGTCTCAAAGACGACACCCTGGCCAGCGAATGCGGCGTCACCGTGAACTTGGATTGGCAGTACCGAAAACGATTTGGGTGATTTAGCACCGTGGTCGTAACGGTCCTGTTTGGCACGCACAATGCCTTCTAGAACCGGGTTGACTGCCTCTAAGTGTGATGGGTTGGCGGCAACCGACACGGTGGTGGTGTTGCCGTTATATGAGGTGAACGTTCCTTCGGTACCCAGGTGGTACTTAACATCTCCTGAGCCTTGGGCGACGGTTGAATCAATATCACCAACGAATTCCCGGAAAACCTGGGTAAATGTCTTGCCAGCGATGTTAGTCAACACATTGAGTCGACCACGGTGGGCCATACCGATGGCGACTTCATCCATGTCGTCGTCTGCTGCACCCGATAGGAGTGCATCCAGTAGCGGAATGAGTGACTCGGAGCCTTCGAGTGAGAAACGCTTCTGACCGACGAATTTGGTCTGCAGGAATGTTTCGAATGCCTCAGCAGCATTGAGTCGACCCAGAATGCGCAGCTGTTCTTCACGTGTGGGTTTCACAAACGGGTGTTCGAGTTTGTCTTGGAACCATGCGCGTTGTTCCGGGTCATCAATGTGCATGTACTCATACCCGGAGTTGCGGGTATAGGCATCACGCAGTACGCCCAGTAGATCACGTAATAGCATGTGGGACTTGCCACCAATGCCACCGGTTGGCCAAACGCGATCCAGATCCCAGAGAGTTAGTCCATGTGAGTCTAGGTCAAGGTCTGGGTGGGTGCGCATGCGGTATTCCAGCGGATCGGTATCAGCGATCAGATGGCCGCGCACACGATAGGAGTGAATCAGCTGCTGAATGCGGGCGGCTTTACCGACCTCATCCTGCGGATCAACTTGGACATCCGGTGCCCAACGAACTGGCACATGAGGAATCCGTAGATTGACGAAGATTTCATCATAAAAATCGTCGTCGCCCAGCAACAAGTTGTGGACGGTACGTAGGAACTCGCCGGAGCCTGCACCCTGGATGACACGGTGGTCATAGGTTGAGGTGACGGTCATAGTCTTCGAGACGGCAAGATCAGATAGGACTTTCTGGGACGTGCCTTCAAATTCTGCCGGGTAAGTTAACGCGCCGACACCAATAATGGCTGCTTGACCTTCGGACAGGCGTGGTACAGAGTGAACGGTACCAATACCACCGGGGTTGGTGAGCGAGACGGTCGTACCTGAATGGTCTTCCATGGTCAGCTTGTTGTTCAGGGCGCGTTTGACGAGATCGTCGTATGCTTCCCAGAACTCACGGAAGTTCATATTCTCAACGGCTTTAACAGATGGCTGGACAAGCGCGCGTTCGCCTTTATCGCTAGGCAGGTCAATGGCCAGACCGAAGTTAATGTGCGCTGGATTGACTTTGAATTTTTTGCCATCTTGCTCGCGGTAAATCGCGTTCATCTCTGGGTGTTTGACCAGCGCACGGATGACTGCGTATCCGATGAGGTGGGTGAAGGACACGCGACCACCGCGGGTTCGTTGCAGGTGGTTATTGATGATCGTACGGTTATCCACCAGGGCCTTGACTGGCACATCGCGTACGGTGGTGGCGGTTGGCATGGACAGCGACGCGTCCATGTTGGAGGCAATAGCCTGGGGCATGCCGCGAAGCCGAATCCATTCGTCTTCTTTCGCTTCCGCGCCTTCTTCTTTTTGTTCTTGGCGAGGAGCAATCGATGGCTCAGAGGTAATGGCATGTGGGGCGGCTTCAGCGCGGCGAACTCTTGGTTTCGGTGGTTTCGTCCCGTTGGCCGCAGTTGCTTCAGGTGCAGTTTTCGTCGCCGTCTTCGGAGCAGCGACTGCAGATGTTGCAGCTTGTTTCTGTGCTGTTTGAGCAGGTGCGGCGGTCTGTGAATCTGCTGAGCTCTGTGGGAAAGTCGAGGTGTTAGCAGCTTCTAAACGGGCGAAAATCTCAGCCCATTTTTCATCCACAGAAGACTTATCCGCCTTGTACTTTTCGTAGATATCCGCAACAAGCCACTCATTGCCGGGAAATTCCTCGGAGAGCTGGGCGGACGTAAGTTCTGGCACGGTGAAGGCCTCTTCCGTAATTTCTTGTGTTTTGTGCGTACACGTGGCGAGCTCTCTAACTGCCGGGCCGACGAAACTCGCCGTCGGGGCCGTCCATGGTGTCCCGGTACTTGGTTTGAGTGAGGCTGGACTCACCCAAGCCAGCCATCAACGGCAGCTGGATCCATCATAGTGACATTCGCTGCCAAATTGCCACAGAATACGTTGGATTGCTCACAGATTGGCTGCACGCAAAATATGCCGCAAAAAAGGTGAGTTGCAACACGTTTGCAGCGTGGTGTGCGCTGGTAATTCCTGCCACCAAAGCAAAAAGCTGTCATGATGGTTTTATGCGTTTTCTTAATCCGGTTTCTACAGACCTTACGTATTCAGATGTTTTTCTTGTGCCGTCCTGCTCAGAGGTTGGTTCACGAATGAGCGTTGATATATCCTCGACCGATGGCACCGGAACGACGATTCCCGTGGTGTCATCGAATATGAGCGGTGTTACGGGTCGACGCATGGTAGAAACTGTCGCCCGTCGCGGTGGACTTGGCATTTTCCCGCAGGACACCCCGCTTCATCTAATCCAAGAGTCCATCGACTGGATCAAGTCTCGTGACACCCTATTTGAAACTCCGCTGCATGTGGGGCTGGACGATCGGGTCTTAGACGTTCGTCACCTGGCAGAAAAGCGCAATCATCCAGCGGTGTGCGTCGTCGATGCGAATCAAGCGCTGCTGGGGATCGTGCATAATGCTGACACTGAAAACATCGATCAATTTGCCTCGGTGCAGTCGTTGTTGCGTGAGCCGCTGTATACCGTTGCTGCTGCTGATCTTAAAGACTTACCTGCAGAAGCGCGAGCCAAGGCACTGCGTGATTTGTATATGAAAATGCATGATGCACAGGTCAATTACGCTCCCGTTGTTGACGGTACTCGTCTGGTAGGTGTGCTGACACTGAGCGGGGTGCTGCGTTCGACTATTTTCACTCCGGCGACAGATGCCCAAGGTCGCTTGCGGGTGGGTGCCGCAGTTGGGGTTAACGCGGATGTTGCCGAGCATGCTGAAACGTTGGTCGCTAGTGGTATCGATGTCATAGTTGTCGACACCGCTCACGGTCACCAGGAAAAAATGTTAGCCGCGTTGCGTAGGTTGCGCGGCCTGCCGGTTCCGGTGGTCGCAGGCAACGTTGTCTCCGCTGATGGTGTCCATGATCTCATCGAAGCCGGTGCGGATATCGTTAAAGTGGGAGTCGGCCCTGGTGCGATGTGTACCACGCGCATGATGACTGCAGTTGGTCGTCCACAATTCTCAGCGGTTTACGATTGCGCCCAAGCGGCAGCCACCCATGGCAAACATGTCTGGGCTGATGGTGGAATCAAATATCCGCGTGATGTTGCCCTGGCTTTGGCTGCAGGGGCATCGCAGGTGATGATTGGCTCGTGGTTTGCCGGCACCATGGAGTCCCCCGGGGATATGTTCATGGATCGTGACGGTCGCAAGTATAAAGAGAATTTCGGTATGGCCTCGGCTCGAGCTGTATCAGCTCGCACCGCCCAAGATGATGCATTCGAACGTGCCCGCAAAGCGTTCTTCGAAGAAGGTGTCTCCGGATCGAAAATGTATGTCGACCCAGCCCACCCATCCGTGGAAGATCTCTTGGATGACATCACCGCGGGGGTTCGCTCGTCGATGACCTATGCCGGGGCCAAAAATCTGGCGGAATTCCATGAGCGTGCTCTCGTTGGGATCCAATCTGCCGCAGGGTATGAAGAAGGACGCCCGGTTGCCAGTTCCTGGTAATCAAAAGGCCCTATAATAGGTGCATCATGGACGATGACAGACGTGCTCAATGCACGAATCACAGAACAATTCGCCACGCTCCGGCGAACGAAATGGAGCCTCCGAGTTGGCCGCTGAGCCAACACGATAGAACAGGCCGGGGCGGTGATCCTCGGTGCTAGTTGAATGGTTGCTGTTCGGCGTCAGCATGCTATTGATTCTGGGCAATGGCTTTTTCGTCGCGGTGGAATTCTCGCTGATTTCCTTAGACGTCCCCACAGTCCAACGGATGGTCGACGACGGCGACAAGGGCGCCGAGCCGGTGCTGAAAGCTCTAAAGTCACTATCGACCCAGCTGTCATCGTGCCAGTTGGGCATCACTCTGACCGCCTTGCTGACTGGTTTTTTCTTGGAGCCCTCACTGGGTGTGCTTTTCCAGGTCCCGCTGGAGGTCATCTTTGGGGATAACCAAGCACTGACCTATTCTGCGTCGCTGACCTTGGCCATGATCATCGGTACGGGCTTGTCGATGCTGATCGGTGAGCTTGTGCCAAAGAATCTTTCCTTAGCTAAAGCCCTGCCCGTCGCGCGACTACTGGCCCGACCACAGCTGATCTTTACGGCGATCTTTCACCCTATTATTGCCGGATTGAATAATTTCTCGAACTGGGTCTTGAGCCTATTCGGGATGGCTGCACAAGAAGAACTTTCCGGCGCACGAACTCCTGAGGAACTCTCATCGTTGGTGCGTCGTTCTGCTGAAATGGGTACCTTGGATGTCAAAACGGCCGCATTCGTGGATCGGACGTTGAAATTTAGTGAGCGCACCGCAGCCGATGTGATGACGCCGCGCATGGATATGGAAACGGTCGAGGCCGATCAAAGCCTTGACGACGTTCTGGCGGTTGCCCGGTCCACCGGGTACTCGCGCTTTCCGGTGACCGAAGGTAACGCCGATGAGATCCGCGGGGTGCTGCACATTAAAAAGGCCATCGCCGTTCCGCGATCAAAGCGCGGTCAGCTGACCGCCGCGACTATCGTCAGTGACATCACCCGGGTGCCTGAAGCGGTTAATCTCGATACGCTCATCACTGATCTGCGAGAGGCACCGTTTCAAATGGCGGTGGTGGTGGACGAGTACGGTGGTACCGCAGGTGTGGTGACCCTGGAAGACCTAGTAGAAGAAATTGTTGGTGAAGTTGCCGACGAACACGACAGGTTGAGTCCCGGAGTGCTGCAAGATGCCGATGGTGGCTGGTTTTTCCCAGCCAGGCTGCGCCCAGATGAAGTTATGAGCTATATTCCAGGGCTGGTCATCGAAGAAGATGAAGCCTATGAGACCGTTGGCGGATTTATCATGGCCGAACTTGGCAGAGTCGCTAACGTTGGCGACACCGTTGATTTGGATAACGGCGTCTTGGAAGTTCGTCGCATTGATGGTCATCGGATCGAACGTGTGAAATATATCCCTGAAGACTCCGATCTTGACCAACCGATGTCTGCTGCGAAGGAGGACGCGTGAGCGAGCACATTCCTGGTCTCCTATGGCTGATCGTTTTGCTGGCCGGCAATGCGTTCTTCGTCGCCGGTGAGTTTGCGGTCATGGGCGCACGCCGAGCACAAATTGAACCTCGAGTTGAAGACGGCTCCAAGCTTGCCAAATACGCCCTGTTTGCTATGGAACACGTCACTGATATTCTAGCCATCTGTCAGCTGGGCATCACGGTGTGTTCGCTGTTGATCTTGAACGTGTCCGAGCCGGCAATCGCCTATATTTTTGCCGTTCCACTGGAAGAACTGGGCATCGACCCAGCATTTGCCGGCACGATTGCGTTCATCCTGGCACTAGTTATCGTGACCTTCTTGCACGTCACTTTTGGCGAAATGGTGCCAAAGAACGCTTCGGTCAGTATCGCTGATCGGGCCGTGCTCGTCTTGGCGCCACCGTTGGTGTTGCTGGAAAAGGTCTTTCGTCCGGTCATCCGCATTCTCAACTGGTCAGCCAACATTATTTTGCGACTGTTCCGGGTTGAACCCAAGCAGGAAGTGACTTCCACCTATACCCTCGAAGAGGTCCAATCCATTGTTGAGGAATCACAACGTACTGGTCTGGTTGATGATCAAACCGGGTTGCTGTCCGGTGCGCTGAGTTTCTCAGATGTGCCAGCGAGTGAAGTGATGGTACCGATTGATCAGATCGTCTCGATCGACTCGATGGCTACTCCAGAGGATTTTGACGAAGCCGTCCGTAAAACTGGATTGTCTCGACTCGTCGTCGAAGACTCATCCGATAACACTCTGATCGGATATCTGCACATCAAAGACCTGATGTCGATTCCGAGTGAACGCTATACCGCCCCGATCCCGGTCAACCGTATACGTTCGATGGTTAACGTCACGGTGGATAAGCCGATTGACGACACCCTGACGGTTATGCAGCGTATTGGCGTGCACATGGCCCGCGTGCAGGACACCAACGGTATAACTGTGGGAATCTTGTTCTTAGAAGATGTTATCGAAGTGTTGGTTGGCGAGATCCGCGATATCACCCAGTTGCAACGTGTCAATATTCGTCAACAAATGGGCAAGGCCGGGGGAGAATCAGCCCGATAGACGCCTAGTCCGGCACGATTATTGCTAATGCGAATGATTTGCATTAGTGTGTGGTGGTGGACGTCGAAGACTCGACGTTGCCTCATTCCCGCTTTTCTCAAAGGAATCTCGATGCATACACCCCCTAAGCGCACTCTGACGGTCGCGGCAATGCTGTCGGTGTTCGGATTGGCACTGTCGGCCTGTAGCTCCGGATCCGGCGATGACGATGCAGCTGCAAACGCCACTGCCACAGTTGTCGCCACGACTACCCAGGTGGGATCAGTTGCTGGCCAGGTGACCGAGTGCGCCGACGGCCACACCCAGGTGTTGATGAGCCCCGGAGACGATCCGCACCAATTTGAAGCCTCCAGTGCTCAAATAGCTGACATGATCTCTGCTGACCTGGTGGTGACCAATGGTCTGGGCTTGGAGTCGTCAATGCAAGGCTCGATCGATAACGCCGTGACCGACGGTGCCGAGGTCTTTGAACTCGCCCCGCAACTGGATCCGCTACCCCTGGAAGAGCACCACGACCACGATCATGAGGCAGAACACGGTGCAGAAGACAGTGCAGACGAGCATGATCACGGCGCGCAGGATCCACACATTTGGATGGATGTATCCCGGATGGCTCAAGGCGCTGAGTTGATTGGGGCTAAGCTTGCCGAGGTGACCGGCGATGACACCTATACCTCATGCGGTACCGAAGTTGCTGAAGAGCTGCGCGACGTCGATGCACAAATTGCGACAACCCTTGCCGATGTTGAATCCGCACGCCTGGTTACCGACCACGCAGCCTATGGCTACTTTGCTGACCGTTACGGCGTCCAAATTGAAGGTGTGGTCATTCCAGGCGGTTCAACCGATGGGGAGCCTTCATCTCAAGATCTTGCTCAACTGACTCAGTTGCTCAAGGACGAAGGTGCCGATGCGTTGGTGACCTCGAAATCCAATACGAATCGAATGATTCAGGCCTTAGCAGAGGAAACCGGCGGTACTATTCCGGTGGTTGAACTCTATGAATCTGCAGTTGGGGAACCTGGCTCCCAGGCAGAAACCTATCAACAAGCGATGCTGTATAACGCTGAAGCCCTGGCCGAGGCCCTAAACTAACCATGCAGATCTACAGGAAGGATGCCAAGTAGTGGAGTTACTGAACTGGGTGGTCGAACCATTCCAGGCTGGCTTTCAAATCCGAGCCCTGCTCGGAGGACTCTTGGCTGCTGTGATGTCGAGTTTCGTGGGTGTCTGGCTGGTGCTGCGCGGAATGAGCTTTTTTGGCGACGCTTTTGTTCACGGTGTGGTCCCCGGTATTGCTGCAGCCGTGCTATTCGGCTTCTCACCCTATCTTGGGGCGGCGCTGGCAGCGACCGTTATGGTCAGTCTGATGGAGCTGATCTACCGGACCACCAGCCTCAAAGAAGACACCGCCATTGGCTTGTTATTCGTCGGCATGATGGCACTGGGCGTCGTCGTGATTTCCCGTGCCGACAGCTTCCAAGGTTCGTTGACGGCCATCTTATTCGGTGACGCGCTGGGGGTCAGCTGGACTGATATTCAAATGCAACTGGTGTTTGTGATCGGCGTTGGCGTGGTCTCGCTGTTGTTATACCGGCCATTGATGGCACTGTCATTTTCCCCAGATAAAGCCGAGGCACTGGGAATGCGCCCACAGCTGACGCACTGGTTGTTATTGATGATGATCGCTGCGGCAGTCATCGGATCCTTCCAAGCCGTGGGGACATTATTGGTGCTTGGGTTACTCATTGGCCCGGCCGCCACGGCCGCATTAATTACCCGCACCGTGCCCAGGATGATTCTGGCGTCGCTAGTCATTGGCGTGGTGTCTGTTACTGTTGGATTGATATTCAGTTACCATCTGGGAACTGCCGCGGGCGCCTCCATGGCCTTGGTCGCGATCGTGGGATTCTTCCTAGTGTTGCTGATCCGAGAACTCACCGGTGCAATTCACCGACGTCGCCGAAACGCGACTTTTGCTAAGCAAGGAGCCTCATGATTCTCGTAGAAGGCCACGACATTGTGTTATATCGTGGATCCCACCGAGCCGTTTCGGCGTCCAGTTTCACTATCCCGCAGGGCAAAATTACCGCCGTCATCGGGCCGAATGGCTCGGGCAAGACCACCTTGCTGCAGGCCATTGCCGGGATCCTGTCGCCCAGTGCCGGAGAAATCCGCGTCATGGGCAAGCCGGTGAAAGAGGTCAAACAAGACATCTCATTTGTCATGCAGTCGGTAGTGTTTCCTACGGGCACGCCCATCACCGTTAAAGATGTCGTGTCAATGGGCCGGTACGCCCAGCGCGGCTGGTTTGGCATGTTCCGTTCGGATGACCGCTCGGCCATCAATTACGCAATGAATGTCATGAACGTCACGGATCTCAAACACCGGCACCTGGAAGAACTCTCCGGTGGACAACGGCAACGCGTCTATGTGGCCCAGGGTATTGCTCAAGGCCATGAGATTCTGGTGTTAGATGAACCGATGACCGGCCTGGATCTGACCTCAATGCGCATCATCGACGACGTCATCCACGCCGAGGTAGAAGAACACGGCCACTCGGTCATTTTGACCACCCATGACCTGGATGAAGCCGCCGCCGCAGATCACGTGATTCTGATGGACGGTAAAATCATCGCTGCCGGAGCACCGGCAGATGTCCTGACGCGCGAAAACCTCGAAACCGCTTACGGATTGGGCAGTCTGCACGAGCCGGCCGAGGTCAATGGCACAACTGTAGTGGAACTACCCGAATGCACGGCCGAGGGCGATGCACACGAGGCCGAAGAACACCCCGCAGGTTACGGTCACCGCAGTATCTAGCAGCTAGCTTCTAGCCACCGCTGGTGGTTAGGCGCCAGCTTGTGCACATTGTGGGCACAGCCCGTAAATTTCTAGGGTGTGATTAACGTCGGTGTAACCGAACTCTGCGCCGACGTGATTGGCCCATTGCTCAATCTTCGGGGCCTCAATCTCCTGGGTTGCCCGACAGTTGCGGCACACGAGGTGATGGTGGTGTCCGGTCGAGACGCACTTCCGAAACAGGGTTTGGCCGTCATCCAACGCCAGAATGTCGACGACGCCGTCTTCCACCTGGGCTTGTAGCACCCGATACACTGTTGCAAGCGAGACTGTCCTGCCCGATTCGGCTACTGACTGGTGGACTTGTTGAGCCGATAAGAAGTCCGTACTTTGATCTAGGATCGCATCGATAGCCTGCTTCTGCCAGGTATTGCGGGTGCGAGGCCGGGGCGATGAAGCTGACGACATGCTGGTAATTTCCCCTTCTGACATGATGCACTCGGCCTACAGTGTAGCAAGGAAGCACCAGCTGCCGAAGAGTTCGATCATTCAATGCGTCAACCGTGCAATCGAACTCTGCCCGAGCTATTGTGGAGGATGTGAAAAATCCGCAGCGAACTGGCACACTCCGTGTCACACAAAACGATGGACCGTTCCGTGCCAACCGTGTTGGAGGCGCTCAGTGACAAATCACCCCGTATTGGTCAGCGTTGATGTGTTGGCCGCCTGGATGGGCTTGGATCGCACCGACCACAGCCTGCCCGATAAACACACTTTAGAAGTGCGCACCCGACTCCTGGCCGATCAGCTCCCTGCCCAACCCGAAGGTTTTGTCGCCCCTACGCCGGTGCCGGAACTCGGCAGACTGGTGATCTGGGATGTTCGCTGGTCAGCTACTGATCCAACGCAAAATCATGAGGCCTACCGTCAGGGGCATATTGCCGGAGCCGTGTATGTTTCGATGACCAGCCACCTGGCCGGACACGGCGCTCCTGCCGCCGGCCGGCACCCGCTGCCGGATCCTGCCAAATTCACCGACGCGGTGCGCATGCTGGGACTCAACGATGGCGATACCGTGGTCATCTACGATGCGGTGGCTTCCGCGGCTGCCGCTCGCGCCTGGTGGCTCCTACGCTATGCGGGCAAAAAGGAAGTTTATGTGCTTGATGGCGGCCTGGACGCCTGGCGCAATGCCGATCTGCCACTGCACGCCGGGGAAGTCCTACCGCGCATTGGTTCGGCCTACCTGTCTTGGGGCAAGATGCCGGTGGTTGATACTGACCAGGTCCCCGAATTCGTCCATAACCATGGCATCCTGCTGGATGCCCGAGCCCTTGAACGCTACACAGGACAACACGAACCCCTCGACCCGGTGGCCGGGCATATTCCCTCGGCGCTGTCGGCCCCTGGAGCAGACCTGACCGATGCCACGGGGCGTTTCCTACCGGCAGCACAATTACGCGACTACTTTGCCCGCCATGGGGTCCAACCCGAATCCGCCGTCACCGCCTATTGCGGTTCCGGGGTCACCGCCTCAAAAACCGTGCTGGGACTGGCCTTGGCTGGGTTTGACGGGGCCCTGTACCCGGGCTCCTGGTCGGCCTGGTCCTCCTCGCGCGATCGTCCGATCGCCACCGGTGAAGCCCCCGGAGACATGCCTACCGACCTCTAGAGCCACACCTGTGAGCTTTTGGCCGCGGGGTTACTAGACTGGCGGCGGAAACATACTGTTGTCTTCGTATACAGGAGAGCTCATGGCTACAATTTTTACCCAAATTATTGACGGCGACATCCCCGGTCGCTTCATCTGGCAAGACGATAAATGCGTGGCGTTTTTAGACATCAACCCGTTGTCTTATGGGCACACCCTGGTGGTCCCACGTCAAGAAGTCGATATGTGGACCGGCGTGGATGAAGACCTCAATGCTCACCTTTACACGGTCGCCTCGCGGATTGGTGCTGCTCAGGTAGCCGGGCTGGGAGCCACACGAGCCGGGATGATGATCGCCGGCTATGAGGTTCCACATCTGCACTTGCACGTCTTCCCGACCCAATCCTTGGCGGATTTTGATCTGCGCAGGGTCATGCGCGAACCGGACCAAGAGAAAATGGACAAGGCCGCAACCGACTTGCGTGCCGCACTGCGTGACGCAGGCTACGGCGAATTCGTTCCAGCAGACTAACGCACTGCGGCTGCCGCGGATTTGATGGCCTGCCGCAAACGTTTTTCACTCACACTGGAAGCGGTGCCCAATTCTTGGGCAAATAGCGATACCCGTAGTTCTTGGAGCAACCAAAAGATCTGTTGAATTGCCGCCGGTGTGGGAACGCCTGCGGGGGCCTGGGTTTTCAGGTCCTCGTAGGCTTGTTCTAACTCCTGCACGACCTGCATATTCAATCCATCGCGTTGTAGCGCGCCGCCAGCATCCAGTTTGTCCATGCGCTGGTTCATCGCTTGCAGATAACGGGGCAGGTGTCGTACTTGCGTCCAGCCGGTGGTTGAAACAAATTTGGGGCCGATCAGCTGGTCATGTTGGGCACGCAAATCAGCTGCCGTAGCCGCCAGCGCAAGGGAACGGATCTTGCGGATCCGACGATCAACCTCTCGCGAGAGGTTCAAGATCTCAGCAACCACAGTCGTGACGTTGAAGGTCGTATCGATGAGTTCTTCGTGCACCTGTTGCTTCAGCGACTGATAGGCCGAGGCGGTCATTGGCAACGCATCAGGCACCAGGGCATCAATGGCGGTGCGCGTACAGTCTGTCACCAGTGCTGCACTGTCTTTATAGGGCGAATGAGCAAACGCAAGCTTTTCGGTCGCCGAAAGATGATCCAGAATATAGCGTTGCGGATTGGGCAACTCGGCCTGCAATAGCGCTATGATACCGCCACGGTGCACGGCATGTTGCTCGCCCTCGGTTCGCAGGATGACCAACGCTGCCGACGGTGAGGCCTGTTCCTCGGACTGCAGCGCCGGATAGCCTGTGACGTTCTGATACGCCGTACCCGTCCAAATTGAGGTTTCGACCGTTTCAGGAAGATCCCCGAAATTCCATGCCGTCAGCCCGGTCTGTGGTGCTAACGACGGCGTTGGAGGCTTCTTTGGCACACCGCGGTGCTGCTGGGGCCGCTTGGGTTGCGGCTTGGCCGCCGGTTGCTCGGATTTCGGCAGCCGCACTCCGCGTTCTTTGGCCGCTTCGGTCAACGAGGCCGCCAGCGCAGTTTGGTTCCGGCCGGCCAGATCGCGTTGTAAAGCTTGTAAATCATCTCCGGTGCCCACAATGGCCCCACGCTCATCCACGACCTGAAAGTTGAACCGCAAATGCGGTGGAAGCTTTTCTGGCGCCCAATCATCGGTTCCCACCGGCTGATGTTTGGTTTGACGTAAAAAGGTCCCCAACTCGGTATAGAAGTGATCGGTAGCCGGGTTAGCGGCGGCCTCCAGATGCTCAGCAGCAGCTTGGGCAGTATTGGGAGCCGGTACCAGGTGTTTGCGGATTGGCTTGGGTAGTCCTCGAATCAGCGCGGTGATCAACTCGGTGCGCAATCCTGGGATCAGCCAGTCGAAGCGCTGCTGATCCATGTAGTGCAATAGCGCCAGCGGAATAGTAACCGTCACCCCATCCGTTTGCGGCCCTGGCGGCTGACCGGTGCCTGAGGCATCTTCGCCAATGGCCACGACTGGTTTGAACTCATAATGCAGCGGTAATTCCACATCCCCGGTTGGTGTGGGATGCACAAACACGTCGGGAAACTGATCAATGTCGAGATCGGTGGTCTCAGCCGCCAGCAATTTGGCCGGATCAAAGTCCAATAACTGGGGATCATCGTGGCGCTGTTTGCGCCACCACGAATCGAAATGACGCTGAGAAACCGCTTGTTCGGGTATGCGAGCATCATAAAACTCATATAGCGTGTCTTCAGAAACCATCAGGTCACGACGCCGCAGCCGGGTTTCTAGCTCCTCAACCTCGGCCAAACGTTCCAGGTTGCGCTTGAAAAAGTGATGCCGGGTATTCCACTGGCCTTCAACCAGCGCGTGCCGGATAAATAAGTCTCTGGCGGCTACACGATCCACGTTGTAGTAGCGCACCGGCCGATCGGTCACAATGGTGACGCCGTAGACCGTGACCCGTTGTCGCGCCATTGCTGTACCATTGCGGCGAGACCAATACGGTTCCGACGTATGAACTTTGGCAATCGACCCGGCGGCTTGTTCAATCCATTCGGGTTCGACCGCAGCCACCTGGCGAGCCCACAGTCGAGAGGTCTCCACGAGCTCTGCTGCCATGACAAAATCATGGCGTTGTTTGAATAGCCCTGATCCCGGGAAAACTGCAAAGCGTGATCCGCGGGCGCCCTGGTACTGTTTGCGACGCTCATCCCACGATCCAATATGTGACAATAACCCGGTCAGCAGCGCCTTATGTACGCCGTCGTGATGGGCCACTGCATCAATGGTTTTTGAACCGGTCTTGATGCCCACTTCCCGTGCGATCTGGCGCAATTGGCGCACCAGGTCCTGCCATTCGCGCACGCGAAGGTAATTGATATATTCGCGGCGACATAGCTTGCGGAACTGGTTGCCTGATAATTCGCGTTGTTGTTCATGCAGATAGTTCCACAGGTTCAACAGTGCTGAAAAATCCGATTTCTCATCGGTGAATCGGTTATGCAGTTCATCTGCGGCTGCCCGGTGCTCTTCGGGACGCTCGCGTGGATCCTGAATCGTCAACCCGGCGGCAAGAACCAAGAGTTCGGGGACGACGTCATAGGTTTCCGCGGCCAAAATCATGCGGCCCAGCCGTGGGGCCACTGGCAGCCGGGCCAGACGGCGGCCCAGGGGAGTGATCGTGCCGGGTGTAAATGTGCGGGTGACCCGGCGTCCTCCGCGGCCGCGCACTGTGACCGGGTTGCCGGTATTCAATGCGCCCAGTTCGGTCAGGAGCGTGACGCCGTCGGTAATTTGTTTATGTTCAGGAGCCTGTAAAAACGGGAAAGCATCGAGTTCTTCTGCGGTGTCGATGATGTTGATCGAAGCCATGTGCAAAATAACCGAGGCTAATGAGGTGCGCAAAATTTCCGGGTCGGTGAATTCCGGACGTTCGGTGAAGTCCTGTTCGGAATATAACCGGATGGCAATACCCGGGCTGGTGCGTCCGGCCCGCCCGGAGCGCTGCTGTGCTGAGGCCTGCGAAATCCGTTCGATGGGCAGACGCTGGACCTTGGTGCGCTGCGAATACCGAGAAATGCGTGCGGTGCCGGTGTCAATAACATATTTGATCCCTGGCACCGTCAGTGAGGTTTCGGCAACGTTGGTGGCCAACACGATACGCGGATTGTTGCCCGGACGAAATACGCGTTGTTGATCTTGCATTGACAGCCGACCAAATAGCGGCAGAATTTCGGCGTTGGCGAGTCGCGGGTTGTCAGCGACTCGTGGGGCTAAGACTTCGGCGGCGTCGCGAATTTCGCGTTCACCTGGAAAGAAGATCAGAATGTCGCCGGGTGCTTCGTGGCTGAGTTCATCGACGGCGTCGGCAATCGCATCCAGCGGATCGCGGGCGTCTTCCAGGTCATCGGCGTCATCATCGGGATCATCCGGTAGGGCTTGTTGGGTCAGGGGACGGTAGCGGATTTCTACCGGATACGTGCGCCCTGAGACTTCAATGATGGGCGCGGGGGTGCCGGTGGTATCTGCAAAATGTTTGGCAAAGGACTCAGGCTCGATTGTGGCTGAGGTAATGATGATCTTCAGATCAGTGCGTTGAGGCAGTAAACGTTTGAGATAGCCCAGCAAAAAGTCGATATTCAGGCTGCGCTCGTGAGCCTCATCGATGATGATAACCGAATACTTCGACAAGGTGGGATCATGTTGTATCTCAGCCAGCAAGATCCCATCGGTCATCACCTTGAGCCGCGTGTCGTCGGAAACTTCGGAGGTGAAACGCACCTGGTACCCCACACTGGCACCAATATCCTGGCCGAGTTCTTCAGCGACACGTTCAGCAACCGATCGGGCAGCGATCCGGCGGGGCTGGGTATGTCCGATCATTCCGGTCTTGTCAAGTCCCAGTGCCAAACACATTTTGGGTAATTGGGTCGTCTTCCCGGAACCGGTTTCACCGGCAACGATGACCACCTGATGTTCGGTCAGTTGGGCCATGATGCGTTCACGGTGCTGGGAGACAGGTAGATCTTCGGGGAACGTAATGGCAGACAACTGAGACGCTGAAGTATTGGACATGATGCTCAGAATTCTACGGTAGTCCGCGGCGACGTGTGCAGTCCACGCGCGCAGCCAAAAAACGCTGCTTTAGGGGTGACTTCAACACGTCACCCCTAAAGCAGCGGAGTCGTTAGCGCGGGGTGTTGATGGTGATGAGTTGTTTATTGACGAATTCATCCATGCCCAACGGGCCCAGCTCGCGTCCGAATCCGGAGCGTTTTACCCCACCAAAGGGGAGATCTTCGCCGCCGACATTGAATGCATTGATGTGGACCATGCCGACTTCCAGACGATCTGCCACGGCTTGGGCGCGTGCTTCATCTGCGGAGAATACTGCACCACCCAGACCGTAGGATGACGAGTTGGCCAGTTCGATCGCCTCATCTTCGGTGTGCACTCGGTAGATCATCACAACCGGTCCAAACAGTTCTTCGGAATAGGCGCGGGCCGTTTCTGGCACATCGGTCAGTACGGTGGGTGCCACATAATAACCAGGCAGATCAGGGCGTTGACCGCCAACGTGTACGGTCGCTCCTGCCTTGCGAGCATCTTCAATTTGTTCCATCAAACCGATGGCTGCTGCCTCGGAAGACAGGGGAGCGTATTCAGTGCGATTCGCATCGGAAGGATTGCCCGGGGTGAGTTCAGAGGCCAGCTTGGTGAGTTCAGCTACGAACTCGTCGTAGATGTCATCCATGACGATAATGCGTTTATTTGAAGTACAGGTCTGGCCGCTGTTGCTCATCCGGGAGAATAATGCACGGCGGGCCGACGTTGCGACATCGGCTGAGTCCAAGACAATGTATGGATCCGAACCACCGAGTTCAAGGACAGCCTTTTTCAAATGGCGGCCAGCTTGTTCAGCTACGGCGGACCCTGCGCGTTCGGAACCAGTCAGTGATACACCCTGGATCCGAGGATCCGCGATGATTGTCGAAACCTGTTCATGAGTGGCAAATACATTAATATAGGCACCTTCAATCACACCGGCTTCGCGCATGAGTTCTTGGATCTTCAAAGCCGTGCCCGCACAGATTTCGGCGTGCTTGAGGATCACCGTATTACCCAACATCAAATTGGGTGCAGCAAAACGGATGACCTGGTAGTAGGGGAAGTTCCACGGCATGATCCCTAAAATGGTGCCAATGGGGCGACGACGTAGGATCGCTGTCTGTCCGTCAATGTTCTTGAGCTCCTGATCGGCGGCCAACCGCTGGCCTTCGGTGGCGTAGTACCGAATAATGCGTGCACAGTATTGGACTTCACCGATGGCCTCACGAGTGTTCTTCCCCATCTCCAGGGTGGCTTGTGCGGCGAGTTCTTCGGCACGCTCGTCGAATAAGTCGGCGAGCTTCACCAGGATTTTGCCGCGTTCTGCCATTGGCTTTGTGGACCAAGTGCGATACGCGCTGGCAGCAGCGGCCAGGGACTGTTGGATTTCATCGTCCGAGGCATAGGGGAATTCTTTAACGAGTTCTCCGGTGGCGGGATTTTGTGTCCGATACGTTGTGGTCATGGAGCATTCCTCTTATTCGCAGCACAGTGTGATTCGATCACCAATCTAAACGAAGTGATCGAAGAAATCACGGGCTACTGGACGACCAGACGTAGCAACGTTGTTAGTGGGCCTACGGGCAGGATGCTGGGGACCAGAAATAGGCGTCATCGGAGGTAAAAAACTGACGCTGGTGAGATCTGGCTGGCTGTTATGACAGTTAGAGGCCCGGAGGAATATAGTGGTCTAAGCCATCCTGGCGCAGTCGGTGTTTGAGGTCTTCTACCAACTGGGTGTAGTTGTCCATGATGCGTGCTCGATCTTGCAGCTCAGAGGCCAGATCCATTGAAGTTGCCCGGCGCAGTTCCTTACGGGTCATTGTCAAATTCGTTGGGCGACCACCCGGAGTGTACACCATAGACGCTAATGCTTCGATGGTGCGTTCCCGGTTTTTCATGGTGGTGCCTTCCATTTCCCAACGGAAAAGCGTCCGTTCGGAAATGCCAATTTTCTGGGCCAGTTCGGTACGGGGGAGATGTGCGGCTTCCCTCCGACGCATGATGTCTAACCCGACTGAAAGTTCGTCCTTGGGGTCGAGCTGTTCCTGCCCTTCCCGAGGGTGGATTTTCCTACGCATGTATCTGCCGTCCAAAAAATTCTGCTTTCTGCATCGGTTGATTTTTCAAGTATGCAGCAACGGTTTATCATGACACAATATCTCATTGGCCCCAAACCTGCTTGTCAGATCAAGAATTCATGGTTGAGTGAAGTGCTTTTCAGCACCGGGCATGGTGGGGAGTGTTTCATGTCACCAAATAGGGTGCCGGTCGTGAGATGAAACTCTCGTGGGCGGGCAGATTCTGCCGAGGCTGTCGCAAATGGTCTGAAGATTGGTTTAACGGCCGGGGCTATGTGCGTCGTCGTTGGACTCAATTAACCACAAAACCCCACAGACCGTGCATGGCTGCTGTAGGGTTTGTGCCCCCGATAGGAATCGAACCTACGGCCTTCTGCTCCGGAGGCAGACGCTCTATCCACTGAGCTACGGAGGCGGATGTTCACCAGAGCGCTCAAATGTTCCGGTGGACTTTGAATACCCTACCGTAAAAATCTCGCGTAATGAAATAATAGACTCCAAATGTCTGGTGACGAGGGTAACTTTGCCTTAAAGGTGCTGACCTAGGCGACGAAAGCTAAACTTGGACACGTGAATCCTGAAACTCTGTCTGCTGCCCTTGCCCACATTGTGCGTTCTGCCATTGATGCCGGGGAAATTAACCTCCCGATCGATGCTGTTCCAGAAGCCCCACGAGTCGAACGCCCTAAGTCGCGTGACCACGGTGATTGGGCTACCAATATTGCGATGCAACTTGGTAAACGCGCCGGCATGAATCCGCGCCAGTTCGCAGAGATTGTCGCTCCGAAAATTCAGAGCCTCGATGGAGTTGCCGCAGTCGACATCGCCGGACCAGGATTTCTCAACATCACTCTTGATGCCGCGGCCATCGGTGAGCTCGCGCGGACCATCGTGGAAGCCGGCGAGGAATATGGGCGCAACGATCAGGCTGCTGGAGATGTCGTCAACGTAGAATTTGTCTCAGCCAATCCCACCGGCCCACTGCACATTGGGCATACCCGGTGGGCTGCGCTAGGGGATGCCATCAGCCGACTGTTACGCGCCTCCGGTGCCACGGTGACCAATGAGTACTACATCAACGACTACGGTGCCCAACTGGAAACCTTTGCTGCTTCAGTATGGGCTCGGATGCACGGCCAGGATGTGCCAGAAGGTGGCTACCCCGGCGGATACGTTCACGAAATCGCTGATACGATCCTGGCCGAAGACCCCAGCATCAAAGACCAGGCTTATGACCAAGCACTGCCACAATTGCGCAAGCGCGCCTATGAAATCCAACTGGCCGACATCCGCGCCACGCTGGATGAGTTTGCCGTCCACTTCGACGTGTGGTTCTCGGAATCCAAGCTGCATGACGATGGTGCCGTTGACAGTGCGCTGGAGCGTCTAAAAGCCCAGGGTCATACCTTTGAACAAGATGGTGCCTTCTGGCTACGCACCACCGATTTCGGCGATGATAAAGATCGGGTGCTGATCAAAGCTGATGGCAAGCCCACCTATTTTGCCGGCGACGCCGCATACTACTTATCCAAAAAAGACCGTGGCTTCGAGCAGAAAATCTACCTGCTGGGAGCCGACCACCACGGCTACGTCAACAGGCTGCGCGCTTTGGCTGCGTGCGCCGGCGACGATATGGACCACAACATTGAGGTGCTCATTGGGCAATTGATTTCGGTCAACGGAGCGCGCCTGTCCAAACGTGCCGGCAATATCATTGAACTACGCGATCTGATTGATTGGCTGGGGGTGGATGCACTGCGCTACTCGTTGGCCCGCTATCCGAATGATTCGCCCATGGAAATCGACCCGGACCTGCTGCGTTCTCAGACCAATGACAACCCAGTGTTCTATGTCCAGTACGCTCACGCTCGGTCGCGTTCGGCGGCTCGGACTGCTGATGCGCAAGGCGTAGTGCGCCAGGTCGAAACATTTGATGCCTCGTCGCTGGATCACCCGACCGAAGAAGAACTGTTATCCAAACTGGCACAGTTCCCATCCGTGGTCGGTGCCGCAGCAAAGGGTCGGGCGCCACACCGGGTAGCGCGCCACTTGGAAGCCATTGCTGCTGCCTATCACGCCTGGTACGCAGCCTGCCGAATCGTGCCGGCACCAGCACAAGACGGCACCAAACCCGCCCCAGAAACTGTGAACTATTCCCGCCGCTGGCTCAACGATGCCACCACCCAGGTGCTGGCCAATGGGTTGGGTCTGCTGGGTGTTTCAGCACCGGAGAAAATGTAATGCACTCACCGCTTGCACCAGCCTGGCTGAGCCTGCCAGACGATACTGCCGGACTCAACGCCAAGATCTTTTCTTCCGGTGTGGCCCGAAATGCCGGTCAAGTCACCATCCAGGGGATTGGTGTGACCGAATTAGTCGAACAATTTGGCAGCCCGCTGTGGGTCATTGACGAAAATGATTTCCGTGCCCGCGCTCGCAATTACGTTGACGCATTCAATACGGCCTTCGAACCGCTGTGCGGCGGGGTTGACGTGTTTTACGCCTCGAAAGCGTTGTTGACCGTCCAGATCGCCAAGTGGGTCAACGAAGAAGGCCTGCGGATCGACACCGCCTCCGGTGGCGAAATGGCCATCGCGCTGCGTGCCGGTACCGCCCCGGCGCACATCGGGCTGCACGGTAATAACAAATCCGATGAGGAACTGCACACCGCTATTTCCCGTCAGATCGGCCGGATCGTGGTTGATTCGCTGCCCGAGCTGTACCGTGTTGAGACCATGGCGGCCCGTCTCAGGCAACCGGCCAACGTCATGTTGCGCCTTACTCCGGGAGTCGACGCCTCGACGCACCAGCACATCGCCACCGCACACGAGGACCAAAAATTTGGCCTGACCATGACGCCGGCTCCAGGTGCCGAAACTTCGAGTGCCTATCAGGCCGTGCGTTTTGCCGATGAGGCTGCTCACCTCAACCTGGTAGGACTGCATTCACATATCGGCAGTCAGATTTTTGACTCGGCCGGTTTTGAAACTGCAGCGACGCGCATGTTGGAATTCATCGCGGTGCTGGCTGCCGAAGACATTGCTATTGCCGAACTCGACATCGGTGGAGGATACGGCATCGCCTATACCGAGGCCGATCATCCTGTAGAGCCCGCCGTCATTGCCCGGAACTTAGCCGCGCATATGACAACAGAAATCGACCGGTTGGGTATTAGATGTCCACGGATTTCCATTGAACCGGGTCGTTCGATAGCAGGACCCGCCGGACTTACGATCTACACGGTGGGCACCACCAAGACCGTGTGGGTAGAACACGAAGGCCAACACTACCCGCGGCGTTACGTGGCCGTGGACGGCGGGATGTCCGATAACCCGCGTCCTGTGCTCTATGACGCCGACTACACGGCGGTATTGGCCAACCGGGTCTCGGATGCTGATGCGGTATTCTCCCGCGTCGTCGGCAAACACTGTGAATCCGGAGACATCGTGGTCAATACGGTGTATCTGCCAGAAGACACCGATCACGGGGATCTGCTCGTGGTGCCAGCCACAGGAGCGTATGGGCATGTGATGAGTTCGAACTACAACATGCTGCTGCGTCCGGCGATTGTTGCGATCAAAGACGGTCAAGCCCGTGAAATAATCCGGCGCGAAACCTACGATGATCTTTTTGCACGCGAGGTCGATTTGTAAGCCAGCGGATGCAACTGGACTACAATAACGACACGGTGCCATAGCCACATTCATTATCGACTCGGAGGACCATGACCACTGCATCTGAGACCCCAGCCCTGAACATTGCGTTGCTGGGCGGTGGAACCGTCGGATCACAGGTTGCTCGAATTCTCACCGAGGACGCTGATGCCCTCACCCAACGCATCGGCGCCAAACTGCAGCTGACCAAGATTTTTGTGCGCAACCCGCAGGCCACCCGCGACTACCAGCTGCCTGCCGAGTACTACTCCGATGATATTGACGAGGTCATGGCCGATGCCGATATCGTCGTCGAACTGATGGGCGGCATTGACCCGGCGCGGGAGCTGATTCTCAAGGCCATAGCCCAGGGCTCCAACGTCGTCACCGGAAATAAAGCCCTGCTAGCTACCCACGGTAATGAACTGTATGAAGCCGCAGCCCAGGCCGGCGTCCAACTATCCTTCGAGGCCGCCGTTGCCGGGGCCATTCCGATTCTGCGACCGCTGCGCGACTCCTTGTCGGGCGACCGGGTCACCCGCGTTATGGGCATTGTCAACGGGACCACGAACTACATTCTGGACCAAATGGACACCACCGGGGCCTCGTTTAATGATGCGCTGGCTGAAGCTCAACGCTTAGGCTATGCCGAAGCCGATCCAACCGCTGATGTTGGGGGAGAAGACGCCGCAGCCAAGGCCGCGATCCTGGCACACCTGGCCTTTCATGCACCGTTTACCCTGGACCAGGTCTATACCGAAGGCATCGCCGAAATCACTGACCTGGATCACAAGGCTGCTGCCAGTGCCGGCTACATTATCAAGCTGCTGGCCATCGCTGAACAACTCGATGACCCCGCCGGTGTGGTGCTGCGCGTGCACCCAACCCTGCTGCCACGACAACACCCGCTGGCTTCGGTTCGCGACGCCTATAACGCCGTGTTTGTCGAAGCCGAAAACGCCGGCGAATTGATGTTCTATGGTCCCGGCGCCGGTGGAGCGCCAACCGCATCCGCCGTGATGGGCGATGTGATGTCAATCGCCAAGCGCAAACTGCGCGGTGGTCCAGGCCGTACCCACACCGCACGCCGGGAGCTGGATTCCCTGGAGATTGGTGAAACCACGACCCGCTACATGATGGTCGTACGGGCCGCTGATGCACCGGGTGTCCTGGCCAAGGTTGCCGGCACCTTTGCTGAGCACAACGTGTCGATCAAATCAATGAATCAGACCCCAGATGTGGCCTCAACCGAAGAACACAAGACCGCACTGCTATCGTTTATCACCCACCGTGCCAAGGAATCTCAGTTGGCTAAAACACTTGAAGCAACTAAATCACTGGACGTCGTTGACGACGTGTTGTCCGTCATGCGGGTCGAAGGTAAATGATCGTGGCATCACCGGCCACTACACCACCAGCTAACCGGGTCCCAGTTGGCATCGTTGCCAAAATTAAGGTACCGGCCACTTCGGCGAACCTCGGGCCCGGCTTCGACAGCGCAGGCGTTGCGGTAGCACTGTTTGATGAATTGGAAATCCGCACCACGGAGGCAGGGTTTAGCGCAACCGTTGAGGGCGAGGGACACAACTACCTGCCCACCGATGCCCGGCATCTGATCATCACCCAAATTCGTGCCCGACTGGAACAACTCGGCTGGCATCTGCCCGGTCTGGAACTACACGCCATCAACCGAATTCCACACTCTCGTGGTCTAGGATCTTCGGCCGCCGCACACATTGCAGCCGCCCTGGCCGTCAAAGCCCTGTTGCCCCAGCACTGTGACATCACCAACGAAGATCTGTTGCAGTGGGCCTCTGAAGCCGAAGGCCACCCGGATAATGTGGCCCCGGCGGTCTATGGCGGGCTGACCTTTTCCTGGAGTGAGTCAGACAACGACGGCGTCAAATATTATCGCAGCCTGCAGCTCACCGCGCACAAAGCGGTGACCCCCGTTGTTGCTATTCCATCCAAGCCGTTGTCCACGGCGGCCGCCCGAACCCTGCTGCCGGCTAGCGTGCCCTACACTGAAGCCGTAGCCAATGCTTCGCGAGCAGCGTTATTAGCCCCCGCGATGACGACAAACCCGGAATTGCTATTGGCCGCCACCGAAGACTGGTTACACCAAAAATATCGGCAACCATCAATGCCCGAAACCCTGGCCCACATCGCCGCATTGCGTGACCAAGGACATGCCGCCGTCGTCTCCGGAGCCGGCCCAACCCTGTGCGTTTTCGCTGCGGATTCGGCCGAAGCCAACGTTGTCGCGGACAAGCTAACCCAGCGGGCAGCGAAATCTGAGCAACACTGGGATGTTAGGATTCTGCCTGTAGCCGCTCAAGGTGCTACCATGGAAGTATTCCGGCCATAACGAGAACGTTTTACGGTTTGGAGCTTTTCTGAACCGATCGTATTCGGCCTGGTTTTTACCGCAGTTCTGCGGAAAGTTTTTGATAACCCATCATCCTAGATGTCAGGTTATCCAACACGATAGACACCTCCGTTGACACTACTGTGCAACATGAGGTGCTCGCTATATTGCAATCACACCACGACAATCTGACGTAACCACAGTCGCGTCAGGCTTGTTATCAAATCTGCGGGTATCTTAAAGCCCGTACCGACGAGGGGGAAGGAACCTTCGTGACTGAACAAGACACAATGCAGGCACCAACCGAAAATGGGTCTGCTGGCCTGGGTAGCCTCAAATTGACCCAACTTCGAGACTTAGCGTCGCAGCTGGGTATCACTGGTATCTCCCGGATGCGCAAAGCCCAGCTGGTAGAAGTCATCACCGACCACCAGCGCGGCGGTGGCAGTACTGAACGTCCAGCTGCCCAAAAAGCCAAGACCGCCGAGGCAAAACAAACCAAGACGGCAGAATCTAAACAAGACAAGGCTGCCGAATCAAAATCGCAAAAATCGCGGACAACTTCGCGGGCCAAGAAGCCCGGCACCAAGGCATCCGACACCGCTGCCGTAACTGATCAGACGCAGACCAAGTCTGACTCCACCAAGGAAAAATCGGCTGACCAGCAAGACCAAGAACAGCTGGACATTCAACAAGACACTGGCGCTGAAGAATCCAAGCAGCGCCAGCAACAGTCCGGCCGTGGACGCCGCGGTGGCCGCAGCCAGCAATCACGTAACGACAAAACCGCACGCGAAGAGTCGACCCCCAAGACCGACAACGCCGAGCAGCAAGACGACGAAAAAGCTGATGAGCAAGGGTCCAGCCAGCGTGGCCGCGGTCAACGCACCCGAAATCAGCAGCGTCGCGATCAAGAACGCCAACGCCGTGATTCTCGGGACGATCAAGACTCATCTGAGGATCAGGAAACCGATGCATCCGGTGACGACAAACAGGACGGTTCTCGCCGTCGTCGTGATGATGACCAGCGCAACCAGCGCCGTCAGCGTCAACGCGATCGCAACCGCTCGCGTGATCGTCGTCGTGATCAGGATCATGACCAAGATTCCGATGACGATCAGCAGCAACACGACGTTTCTGAAGATGAATCGCTCGTACCGATCTCCGGCATCCTCGACGTGCTCGACAACTATGCATTCGTGCGCACTTCGGGCTACCTGCCCGGTCCCAACGATGTCTACGTATCCATGGCCATGGTCAAACGCTATGGCCTGCGCAAAGGTGACGCAGTACGCGGCCAGGTTCGTGCCCCGGGCGAAGGTGACGATGGTAGCAACCAGGGCGGTGGCCGCGGACGCGGTGGCCGTGGTGGACGCAACCGTCGCAGTGGTGGCGGTGGCAATCGTCAGAAATTCAATGCGCTGGTCAAACTTGACTGGGTCAACGGCCAAGAAGCCGTAGAAAACCCCAACCGTGTTGAATTCAACAAACTTACCCCGCTGTACCCCAAAGAACGCTTGCGGTTGGAAGATAATAATCCAAAAGACATGGGCCCACGCCTGGTGGACCTCGTCGCACCGATTGGCAAAGGTCAGCGCGGTCTGATTGTCTCACCACCAAAAGCCGGTAAGACAATGATGCTCCAATCCATTGCCAACGCCATCACCACCAATAACCCCGAGGTCAAACTCATGATGGTGCTGGTGGATGAGCGTCCAGAAGAAGTCACCGACATGCAGCGCTCGGTCCGCGGTGAAGTCATCGCGTCAACATTCGACCGCCCGGCCGAAGACCACACCACAGTTGCTGAACTGTCGATCGAACGTGCCAAGCGCATGGTAGAACTCGGCCACGACGTCGTCGTCCTGCTGGACTCGATGACCCGTCTGGGCCGTGCCTACAACCTGACCGCACCAGCCTCGGGCCGAATCCTATCCGGTGGTGTTGACTCGGCAGCACTGTACCCACCCAAGAAATTCTTTGGTGCAGCCCGAAATATCGAAGGCGGCGGTTCGCTGACCATTCTGGCCACCGCCCTGGTTGAGACCGGGTCGCGCATGGACGAAGTGATTTTCGAAGAGTTCAAGGGAACCGGCAACATGGAACTGCGCCTGTCCCGCGAACTGTCAGAACGTCGTATCTTCCCAGCCATCGATATCAACGCATCGGGTACCCGACGCGAAGAAAACCTGTTGACCGCAGAAGAAATTCGCATCATGTGGCGGCTGCGCCGCGTGCTGTCCGGTCTGGAAACCCAGCAGGCTCTGGAACTGTTGACTTCCAAGCTCAAAGAAACCGAAACCAACGCGGAATTTCTGATGCTGGTCTCCAAGACCACTCTGCGTGGTCAGACAGAATCTTAGCAAGCATGCTGAAACCATCGCGCGACCAGATACGGTTGCGCGATGGTTTTTTCATCTGCACTAAGATTTCAACTACGAGGTACCAAATATGATCTTCGATTCCATCAATAACCTGTTAGAAGAACATGCCGAGCTCACCGAAAAAATGGGAGACCCGGCAGTCCACGCAGACCAAGCCCTGGCACGTAAAGTCGGACGGCGCTTTGCCGAGTTGGAAAAAATCGTCAAAGCCCATAAACGCTGGCAACAACTCGGCCAAGACCTAGAAGACACCAAAGAACTCGCCGAAGAAGACGCGGACTTTGCAGCCGAAATTCCGGGGCTGGAAGCCAGTTACGAAGAAGCCAGCGAACTGCTACACCGGCTGCTGATTCCACGTGATCCCGACGACGCCCGCAACGTCATTTTAGAAATCAAAGGTGGCGAAGGTGGCGAGGAAGCAGCCCTATTTGCTTCCGACCTTGCCAGAATGTACCTGCGATATGCCGAGCATAAGGGTTGGAAAACCGAGATCATTTCGGCCACCGAATCCGATCTGGGCGGCTATAAAGACGTCCACATCGGTATTTCATCCAATACCAACGATCCGGCCGAAGGTGTGTTCGCACACCTGAAATTCGAAGGCGGCGTCCACCGCGTCCAACGAGTGCCCGTAACCGAATCCCAAGGACGTATTCACACATCAGCTGCCGGTGTCCTGGTGTTCCCGGAAGTCGATGAACCAGAAGAAATTGCTATCAACCAAACTGACCTGAAGATCGATGTGTATCGTTCCTCCGGTCCAGGTGGTCAGCACGTCAACACCACCGACTCCGCGGTGCGCATTACCCACTTGCCCACCGGCATCGTGGTGGCCATGCAGAACGAAAAATCCCAAATCCAAAACCGTGAAGCAGCCATGCGTGTGCTGCGGTCGCGACTCTTGGCTTGGCAGCAAGAACAACTCGACGCCGAAGCCGCCGAGACCCGCGCCTCCCAGGTTCGCACCATGGATCGGTCCGAACGCATTCGTACCTACAACTTCCCAGAAAACCGCATCGCCGATCACCGCACCGGATACAAAGCCAATAACCTGGATCGGGTGCTAGAAGGCGAACTGGATCCGGTTATTGATTCGTTGATCGAAATGGACGAAGCCGAACGTCTTGCCGCACTGGGCGAAAACTCCAAGGCCTCATGACCGACGTCAACCAGGTGATCCGCCTGGTTCAAAACCACTTGAGCCAGGCGGATATTGACTCGCCACAGGCCGAGGCGGCGACGATCGTTGCTCATGTTCTAGGTATTTCCCGTGGCCGACTCGGAGTACTCCGGGCGCTAGCAGAACGGCTCGATGCTAAGGCTGTAGAACAAATTACCCAACTTGCCAAAGCTCGCGCCACGCGCACACCACTGCAATATTTGATCGGTACCGCCGCGTTCTATGGCCTCGAGGTCAAGGTCGCACCCGGGGTGTTTATTCCTCGAGTCGAAACTGAAATCCTGGTTGAAACCACGCTCCGACATTTCGCGTCACACCCCGGACCACTGAAGATTCTCGACCTGTGTACTGGCACGGGCGCCATCGCCGCAGCTCTAGCCGAGCAGTTGCAGCAGCGGAACATCCCTACACAGCTGTGGGCGATCGATATCTGCCCCCAAGCAGCCCAACTTGCCGACGAAAACACCACACAGTACAACGTTTCCGTATTGTGCGCAGATGCCACCGACCATCACAACGTCATCACAGCAGCGCCCGAACTTGCACCGTTGCGAGCACAAATTGACGCGGTCGTCGCCAATCCGCCCTATATTCCCACCACGACGCCGGTCACACAATACGAAGCCGAACAAGACCCCGACCTTGCCCTATACGGTGGGTCAGCGGATGGCACGGCCATCCCGTTGCGCATTGCCGAACAGGCGGCCGGATGGCTTGCACCGGGCGGGTTTTTCATGATGGAACATGACCACACCCACGCCCAACAACTCGTGGATGCACTCACCGCTGACCCCGCATGGGAACAACCACAAACCGTCAAAGATCTCACCGGTGCCCAGCGATTCGTTATGGCAATTCGCACACCATCGGTGAAACCAACACCGAATTCATCCCCAACCCTGGCACAATAACTATCGTGACTCAGCTGTTCGACGCCCAACAATCAGACCAACGGACCGCCGCCATTGCCGCGGCGAGTCAAGCCATCGGCCAACGTGAACTCATCGTCCTACCCACCGACACCGTCTATGGTGTAGGTGCCGATGCGTTTAGCCCCCAAGCGGTGGCTGTGCTCTTGGCAGCCAAGGGACGCTCACGGCAATCACCGCCGCCAGTGTTAATCGCCAATATGCAGGTCTTGGATGCACTAGCAGCCGAGATCCCACCCACCGGCAGACAACTTGCTGAAGCCTTCTGGCCCGGTGCCCTAACGCTGATCTTCAACGCCCAACCCTCACTCTCCTGGGACCTTGGTGAAACCCACGGCACCGTTGCACTACGGCAACCGGCAGATGAACTCACCCAACACATCCTGCAAAATACCGGACCACTGGCAGTATCCTCTGCCAACCGGCACGGTCAGCCAGCAGCAACCACAGTCCACCAAGCCCAAGAGGCCCTAGGAGAATCCATAGCCGTTTACATTCACGACGGTGATCGTGTGGCACAACCAGCATCCACCATTGTAGATTGCACGGTTACTCCGCATCGGGTCCTGCGTGCCGGCGCCATCACCATCCAACAGCTCCGCGAAGTCGTTGCCGATGTATTAGACATCAATGACCCCCAACCAACACCTGATGCCGGGCCATCAGAACCCCCGGCATCGGAGGATTCTTCGTCCTTATGAAGGTCTATCTCGCCATCGTGGCCATCACCGCGCTGATCAGTTTCGCACTGACCCCGATGGCACGCATGTTAGGTGTTCGCGGACGCGTCTACACACCCACGCGCAAACGTGACATGCACCGCGAACCCATCCCCAAACTTGGGGGAGCAGCCATGGCGTTAGCGGTCATGATCGTCCTGGGGGCTGGTTCACTGATCCCATTTTTATCCGGGATCTACCAAGCGCCCATTGTCGGGATCTTATTGGCAATTCTGGTCACGCTCATCATGGGTGTGGCAGATGATCTGTGGGACTTACACTGGATCATCAAATTTGCTGGCCAAATACTGGCCGCAGGCATTGTGGCGGCAGCTGGGATCCGCGTGGAAGCCATGCCGGTTGGCTGGATCCACGTTGATAATGAACTCGCGCAGATCGTTATTACCATTTTCGTTATTGTGCTTACGATCAATGCGTTCAACTTCATTGATGGACTTGATGGACTGGCAGCCGGTGTGGCCATCATCGGTGGGTCAGCCTTCTTTATTTACAGTTACATCCTCACCAGAACCATCAACGCCTATGACTACTCCAACCTGGCAACCCTGCTGACTGCGCTACTCATCGGCGCCTGCCTGGGCTTTCTACCGTTTAATTTCCATCCGGCACGCATCTTCATGGGAGAAGTCGGTGCCCAGCTCATTGGCTTGCTCATGGCCACCGCTGCCGTGGCCGTCACAGCAGATCTGGGAGCACTAGAAGGTTTCCGCTTCCGGAACATTCCCGCCTATATGCCGATCTTGCTGCCCCTAGCCGTCATGATCCTGCCGCTATTGGATCTGTTTATGGCTGTGCTTCGCAGAACAGCACGACGAAGCTCCCCATTTAGTGCCGATCGTGGCCACATCCACCACAAACTCGTCGACGGCGGCTACACTCACCGACAAGCAGTACTACTGCTGTACTTATGGACCTTTGTCGTTGGATACGGTGCTGTTTCGCTGACGTATTTCCCAGCAGAGATCGTTATATCCGTAACAATCGTCGCTTTGGCACTGCTTATTTTGCTAACGCTTCGACCTTGGATGGCGCGACGGGCCTATTATCGACGACTCAATCAGCTGCGCGCAGCACGTGCTGCCGAACGAGCGCTGAATCAATCGGCAGAACAAGGTGACACACATGGCAAAGAAACCCGTCAATAAACGTGGCTGGTGGGGGATCCTGATCCACGCCTCGTGGCCCACCTTCATCGGCATTGTTATCACCGCTGTGTCTTTCACCTTGGTCGAAAACGCTGACGCCGGACTCTCAGCGCTGATTGCCGGCATGATCGTCTGGGTCTTATCAGCTATCACTGTGTTGCTGATCGCCCTTGTGTGGCAACGGCGTCGGCATTTGGCGATCCCCGTGGCGATGGGAGTTTTTGTCGCCAAAATTGTCATCTTAGGATTTTTGCTCGCCCTGGTGCCTGCCCCAGACTGGTTACATACCGTCGGAGCTGCTATTGGAGCCCTCGTTGCGATCGTGATCTGGCAAGGCGCAGAAGTTCTTATATTTATCAATACCCGACGTTTGATCTACTCATAGTCCTTCAGATCAATGTGATTAAGACAACAGAAAGGGGCTGTGATACCCAGTGATTAACGCTCTGACAAGGTGTTTTGTTGGAATTTTTCGACATCACGTAGAAATAGTGTGAGTAATATCTCATACGATTTGCTAGATTGTACAAGCAACGTCGTTCCAAATAAGCGACTCAATGCGACACAGGTTAGTGTTTTTGCTAGACTATCCAAGGGCAAAAACGCGTTGAATATCGCAACTGCCTACAACAACACTCCGGCAACATCCCCGAAGCAGGTTCAAAAACCTAAACCTCCCCGTGGGATTCTTAAGAGAGGATTTGCGTGCTTCCACTCGTGCTAAGTTATCTCCCCACGCAGGGATACGTGCCGCCCACGATCGACGATGCGCACCCGCCAGATATCATTCCGTGGATGGCTGAGTACGGCACCGGGTTCGGCAAACAGATGGTGATGATCATTCTGTCGGTCATTCTCATCTGGGCACTGTTTGGCATCGCAATGCGCAAACCATCCCTGGTGCCAGGTCGACTTCAGTGGATCGCTGAATCCGGCTACGCCTTCGTTCGCAACGGCATGGGTCGCGACATTCTCGGTGAGAAACATTTCCGTCAGTGGGTACCACTGCTGTTTGCGACCTTCTTCTTCGTACTTTTCAATAACCTATTCGGTGCAATCCCGATTTTGCAGTTGCCATCGTTCTCGCATGCTGGTGCCGCATACTCGATCGCCATCATCATGTACATCGTGTGGATCGGCGTCGGCCTGCGTCACCATGGCATCAAGTACTTCAAATTGGCTGTCGTCCCACAGGGTGTTCCCGGTTGGATTCTGCCACTGTTGGTTCCACTGGAAATCATCTCGAACTTCATCGTTCGTCCGCTGACACACTCACTGCGTTTAATGGCCACCATGCTGGCCGGTCACATGATCGTTATGCTGGCTGGCTCCGGTGCGGAATACCTCATCACTCAAACTGACAGCATTCTCAACGCTGGTCTTGGTATCGGTGTCATTATCGGTTCGGTTGCACTGTACTTCTTGGAACTATTAATCATGGTGCTGCAGGCATTCGTCTTTACCTTGCTGACGGCGCTGTATATCCAAGGGGCAATTGATGCCCAGCCGGAACCTGCAGTAGACACGTCAACGACTGTCGCGGCGTAACTGCAAACGGTTTGCCTACAATTCAATATTTGATACAGAAATTTGGCGATTCGGACTTACGGATCGCAACGGTGAGATACACGCCGTGAAATATCTTCCTGGTACCGGTACCCATCGGATCCCCGCCGGGAACCCTCCACAACCTGCCTGTTAGGCATCTTGAAAGGAACACAATGGAACTGCACGGTTCATTGAACATGATCGGTTACGGTCTGGCCGCAATTGGCTCCGCTATTGGTGTGGGTCTGATCTTCGCTGCATACATCAACGGTGTAGCACGTCAGCCAGAATCCCAGTCGCAGCTGCAGCCAATTGCGCTGCTTGGTTTCGCTCTGGCAGAAGCTCTTGCCATTCTTGGTCTGGTCTTCGCCTTCGTTATTGGAGCCTAGGCGCCATCCACGGTCGGTTATCATCCGACCTGATATGTCTGTAATGAACACTTAAGGATGGTTTGAAATGATCAATAGCATGACGATCATGGCGGCCGCCGCGGAACAGGAGCAAGCGAACCCGCTGATCCCAAATATTTGGGAAATTGTGGTTACGTCGGTTGGTTTCCTCGTCCTCTTGTTCATCGTCATCAAATTCGTCGTTCCGGCAATGGAGAAATCTTATGTCGAACGTCGGGATGCGATCGAAGGTGGACTTGAGCGCGCTCAGGCTGCACAAGCAGAAGCTGCACAATTAAAAAACAACTACGAACAGCTCCTGCAAGAAGCCCGCACCGAGGCCAGCCAAATTCGCGAGCAGGCTCGTACTGAAGCGGCACAGATTGTTACAGAGGCCCGTCAGAATGCTTCTGCCGAAGCGTCTCGCATCTCTGAACAAGCTTCTGTTCAGATCGCTGCTGAACGCCAGCAGGCCGTTGCAGCCTTGCGTACCGAAGTCGGTACCCTCGCAACATCGCTGGCTTCCAAGATTGTTGGTGAAGCTCTTGATGACGATGCACGTTCCCAGCGTGTAGTCGACCGCTTCCTGGCAGACTTGGAGAAGGAACAGGCCTCAACCACGAGTGCAGGTGCAACTGAGTAATGTCACAAGCATCGCGTGATTCATTGGCACAACTGCACACCGAGCTGAAAGCGACCCTTTCAGCCGGAGGAGTCGAACTCGGCGCCGAACTGTTTGCGGCTTTGAAAGTGATCGACGAAAACGGTGCACTGCGCCGGTCGATCACCGACCCAACGGTTGAAGCCAACCGACGTCAAGAACTCATTCGCAAGGTCTTTGCTAATAAAGTCGCAACAAACACTGTGACCGTACTGCAAGATCTTGCCGGCGTACGCTGGACCACCGAACGCGAATTCGGTGATGCACTCGAAGAGATGGCAGCTACTACCGCTATCTACAACGCCGAACAGGGCGGTCTTGCAGGTCTGAAAACGCTCACACAGCAACTGCTGGAATTCAACCGTGTTGTTGAAGCCAGCCACGAACTGCAACGAGCACTAACAGACCAACAAGCACCGGTATCCTCCCGAGGCGATCTGGCTGACAACCTCATGTCGGCCAACGCCCTGAACTCAGCCAAATTACTGGTACGTCAGGCCGTTGAAAACCCTCGCGGAGTCAAACCTGTTGATCTTGTTCGTCGTTTCGCTGATCTGAGCGCACAGCAACAACGTCAGTGGATCGCCGATGTGACGGTGGCCCGTCCACTCCAGCAAGCTCAGCTTGATCGCTTGGCTGGCTCGCTGTCGTCCACTTTTGGTCGCCAGCTGCAGCTGAACGTTCACACTGACCCGCAGCTGATCGGCGGAATCCGGATCCAAGTTGGTGACGAAGTCATTGACTCCTCGGTCGCTTCTCGACTGAACGATCTGAACACTAAACTGGCCGGCTGAAACCGGCACTCGAAACCTATACAACTAGGCCCATCACCACAATGATGTGGCATGAAAAGAGAGCAGGGACTGCAGATGGCCGATTTGACCATCAACGCTGACGACGTCCGTGATGCCCTAAACGAGTTTGCGGAGTCGTACGAACCGGCCGACACCGAACGTGTCGAAGTCGGCTATGTCACGAGCGCAGCTGACGGTATTGCCCGTGTGGAAGGTCTTCCTTCCGTTATGTCTAACGAACTTCTTCGTTTCGACAATGGCATCACTGGACTGGCTCAGAACCTCGACCCACGTGAAATTGGCGTCGTTGTCCTGGGAGACTTCCAGGGTATTCAAGAAGGTATGAAAGTTTACCGTACCGGCGACGTACTGTCCGTACCGGTTGGTGACGCTTTCATGGGTCGTGTTGTGAACCCACTGGGTGAACCAATCGACAACCTCGGTGCAATCGAAGACGAAGGCCGCCGTGCACTGGAACTCCAGGCACCAGGTGTTACCCAGCGTAAGTCGGTACACGAACCACTTCAGACCGGGATGAAAGCCATTGACGCGATGATTCCGATCGGCCGTGGCCAGCGTCAGCTGATCATTGGTGACCGTCAGACCGGTAAAACCGCGATCGGTGTCGATGCGATCCTGAACCAGAAAGCGAACTGGGAATCGGGGGATCCGAATAAGCAGGTGCGTTGTATCTACGTTGCTGTGGGCCAGAAGGCTTCCACGATCGCATCGGTTCGTGCCACCCTGGAACGTGAAGGCGCACTGGAATACACCACCATCGTTGCCTCACCAGCATCTGACCCAGCAGGCTTCAAATACCTGGCACCATACGCCGGATCAGCCATCGGTCAGCACTGGATGTACGGTGGCAAACACGTTCTGATTATTTTCGACGACCTATCGAAACAGGCTGAAGCATACCGTGCTGTATCGCTGCTGTTGCGTCGTCCTCCAGGCCGTGAAGCCTACCCAGGTGACGTGTTTTACCTTCACTCGCGGCTGTTGGAACGTTGTGCGAAACTCTCCGATGAACTGGGTGCCGGCTCCATGACCGGTCTGCCAATCGTTGAGACCAAAGCTAACGATGTTTCGGCCTACATCCCAACCAACGTTATTTCGATTACCGACGGCCAGATCTTCTTACAGTCTGACCTGTTCAACGCCAACCAGCGTCCAGCTGTTGACGTTGGTATCTCGGTATCACGCGTTGGTGGTGCAGCCCAGACCAAGGCGCTGAAATCTGTCTCCGGTACTCTGCGCATTGATCTGGCACAGTACCGCGATATGGAAGCCTTTGCGATGTTTGCCTCGGACCTTGATGCATCGACTCGTCGACAACTGGACCGTGGTGCACGGCTGATGGAACTGCTCAAGCAGCCGCAGTACACCCCATACCCGGTTGAAGACCAGGTTGTTTCGATCTGGGCTGGTTCGCAAGGTCACATGGACGATGTTCCAGTCTCCGATGTGCTGCGCTTTGAATCAGAATTCTTGCAGCACCTGCGTCTGAACAACATTGCATTAGCTGACATTGCCGAATCCGGTCGTTTGAACGATGATGTCATTGCGGTCTTGGAGCAGGAAGTGACCAGCTTCAAGAAGTCCTTCCTCGCTCAGGGAGGCAATACCGTCCAGCCTGGCAACGAGGAATTCGACGCCATCGATGAGGACGCCGTTGAACAAGAACGCATCGTCCGCCAGAAACGCTGATCGACCCTAGCTCAAGGTGCCGGGAATACCCGGCACCTGCTATAGGTCACAGAAAGGAAAAGCATGTCAGCATCCGATATTCGGGTCTTTCGCAATAAGATCGATTCGACGACGTCGATGAAGAAGATCTTTAATGCGATGGAACTGATCGCTACTTCGCGAATCGGTAAGGCACGCCAGCGTGTGGCAGCATCGATGCCCTATGCGAATGCAATCACCCGGGCAGTTTCCGCCGTAGCCTCGCAACAAGACATTGAGCACGTTTTGACGTCGGAACCAGAAAACCCACGTCGCGCAGCCGTGCTCATCATGTCCAGCGACCGCGGTCTGGCCGGTGCATACTCCGCAAACATCCTGCGTCACGCAGAGACCTTGATCGAACGCCTTACTGATGAAGGCAAGACCGCCGACCTATACTTGATCGGTCGCAAGGCTCAGGCGTACTTTGATTTCCGTAACCGTTCGTATAAGAAATTCTGGACCGGTTCGACAGATAACCCAGAATTTGATGTCGCAAAGGACGTCGGCGAAACTCTTGTCGATGCCTTCCTAACCGACTATGAAGACGGCGGCGTGGACGAAATCCATATCGTCTATACCGAATTCAAGAGCATGGTCAAACAAGATCCAACGGTTGTTCGTCTTCTGCCACTGGAAATAGTGGAAGAAGAAGTCACCGACGAATCGGACTTATTGCCACTCTACGACTACGAACCAGCCCCAGAAGATGTCTTAGATGCACTGCTGCCGAAATACATTGAGTCGAGAATCTTCTCGTCGATGTTGCAGGCTGCCGCATCTGAACTGGCCAACCGTCAACGAGCTATGAGTGCAGCCGGTGATAACGCCGAAGATCTCATCCGTGAATACACTTTGCTGATGAACAACGCCCGTCAGGCTTCCATTACTCAGGAGCTCACCGAACTCATCGCCGGTGCAGATGCACTGGCAGAGTCCTAAACGGGCTGACACCACAGCCTCACTGACCCATATTCAACATCCACATAGAAGTGAGTTACATGACTGCCACTATGAATGAATCCGGTAGCGGCGCTACAACGGGCGCCGTGGGCCGCATTGCCCGCATTACCGGTCCCGTCATCGACGCTGAATTTCCAGCCGATGCCATGCCGGAAATTTACAACGCTCTAACAGTTCAACTGAACCTGGGCGGCCAGACTTCCACCATCACGTTCGAAGTCGCACAGCACCTGGGCGAAAATCTCGTTCGCGCTATCGCGATGCAGGCCACCGACGGATTGGTTCGGGGCCAGGAAGTGCTGGACACCGGTCGTCCTATTTCGGTTCCAGTCGGCGACGTCGTCAAGGGCCACATCTTCAACGCCCTGGGTGATTCCCTAGACCTGGATATCTCTGAGCTGGACGTACAGGAACGCTGGCCAATCCACCGCCAGCCACCAAACTTCGCTGACCTTGAATCCTCCACGCAGATGATGGAGACCGGAATCAAGGTTATCGACCTGCTAACCCCCTACATTCAGGGTGGAAAGATTGGTCTGTTTGGTGGTGCCGGTGTTGGTAAGACCGTTCTGATCCAGGAAATGATTACCCGTGTTGCTCGCAACTTCGGTGGTACTTCGGTATTCGCCGGTGTCGGTGAGCGTACCCGTGAAGGTAATGACCTCTGGGTTGAAATGGATGAAGCCGACGTGCTGAAAGACACCGCGCTAGTGTTCGGCCAAATGGACGAGCCACCTGGCACGCGTCTGCGCGTTGCACTGACCGGTCTGACCATGGCCGAGTACTTCCGTGATGTCCAGAAGCAGGACGTATTGTTGTTCATTGACAACATTTTCCGCTTCTCCCAGGCCGGAATGGAAGTTTCAACCCTACTGGGCCGTATGCCATCGGCTGTGGGGTACCAGCCAAACCTGGCCGACGAAATGGGTATCCTCCAGGAACGCATTACCTCAACCCGCGGTCACTCCATTACCTCCATGCAGGCCGTCTACGTCCCAGCCGACGACTACACTGACCCCGCTCCAGCCAACGTCTTTGCCCACCTGGATGCGACCACCAACTTGACCCGTGACCTGGCTTCGCGTGGTCTATACCCTGCGGTTGACCCACTGGCATCGACCTCTCGTCTGTTGGACCCACAGTACGTTGGTCAAGAGCACTACGACGTTGCTACCCGCGTCAAGCAGATCCTGCAGAAGAACAAAGAACTGCAAGACATCATCGCCATCCTCGGTGTCGACGAACTTTCTGAAGAAGACCGCGTCATCGTTGGCCGTGCACGCAAAATCGAACAGTTCCTGTCCCAAAACACCTACACTGCTAAGCAGTTCACCGGTGTCGAAGGCTCGACCGTTCCGATCAAGGACACCATCGAAGGCTTCAAGGCCATCGCCGACGGCGACCTTGACCACATTGCAGAACAGGCCTTCTACAACGTTGGTGGCCTGGATGATGTTGAACGCGAATGGGCAAAAATCCAGAAAGAAGGCTAAATCTCATGGCCGATAATTTTCTGGACGTCGAAATCGTTGCCGAAGACCACTTCGTGTGGTCTGGGCAAGCCCGCTCCGTGTCTGCCCGCACCATCGACGGTGAGATTGGGATTCTTCCCGGTCACACTCCGCTGCTCGCGGTGCTAGGTGACGGCGAAGTCGTGGTCGAAGCAGCAGACGGCGAAGCCGTGGTCGCACAGGCCAACGGCGGGTTCTTCTCGGTTGATTCAAATCGGGTGACCATCGCCGCAACGCAAGCGGAGCTGTCAGCCTAACATGCCGTCGTGGCTGGCCTGGACGCTTATCGGTATCGCGGTTATAGCGTTCGTAACGGTTATTATCATCGCCTGGCGATTATTTATGCTGCTACGAACACCCGGATCCTTTAAAGCCCGTCTGGTCAGCAAACACGACGACGAAAAACCCGGCAAACCTGTGGTCGTATCGTATAACGAATACTCGGTGGAAATCTTCAGCGTGTATTCGATGTGGCCGCGGCCGACCGCCAGTGTGCCTCGGCACACGCTCGATGTGACACGGTTCCCGCGTCGAACCCGCATTCGTTCCTGGTTGCGGTTAGACAATCTCGGAACCGGAGAAAACATCAAACTCAGCGCCGCGCACGCCCACGTGTCCGAACTGACCACATGGTACGAATCCGGCCCCGCTGTCGGCATCGGACACTGGCGTGAACCGCCACGACGTCGACAACGTCGGCGGTATTTCTAAGTTCATATGACAATCGGTCGACAGGGTACGTGGATGGCCCTGTCGACCGATTTCGTTAAGCACGATCGTAGACCAGCAGATTGCTATTCAGCGCTGCATCGCCGCACAAACTCGTTGATGATCAAATCCGGCGGCGACTAAATTTTCATGGATGGTCAATAAGTCTTTGCCACCCGAAGCCAGGGTGGTGCTGCCGGTAAGTTGTGGACCGGTTGCTTGAGGGTAGTGCAGTTCGGTGTGGCCCAACCGTGGACGTCCTGCTATTACTGGCTCAACGCCGCGGGGCAGTGTTGCAGCCGAGGCATCGGAGACCAAGCGGATTGCCTCGGGCCAGCGGTCCAGCCACCAGCGCACGAGGGGTAAATCCACGTGGTAGCCATCTGCAATCAACTCCACAATAACCTCACCGCTTGCTACCGCCTCTGCCACCGCGAGAACGGGTCCTGGATCGCGATGATGAAAACCACGCATCGCGTTATATAAATGGGTGATGGTCACCGGTTGACCCGTGAGCTCATGAATCAAGGCTATACCGTGGCGCATCTGGTGGTAATCGGCAGCGGTATGGCCCAGCGCAGGTTCGATACCGTGGCGGACCAGCTGCTCAACAGCATGCTCAAAGCCAGGCACTTCGGGAGCCAGCGTCATCATGGTGATCAGCTGGCTGTACTGTTGGTACTCAAATACGGTTTCTAGGAATAGCCTGCCACGTTCTTCTTGTGGGTTGATGATGGCCCCAACAGGATGCGCACCGGCATATTCGGGTGCAAGAAAAGGTCCTTCTAAATGCACGCCGTCTATGAGCCCATCTGACTGTAAGCAACGCAACCGGTCCAGCGTATTGGGCAGTGTTGCCCGGTCAACCGTCGGGATTGAAGCGGTGACACCGGTGGTTCGGCGGGAAGCCAGCAGGCTGAGCACCGCGCGAATGGCACTAACACTCGAGGTCGCAAAATCAACACCGGCCAGACCGTGAATGTGACGGTCGGAAAAGGTGTTGGTGCACTCAGAAGAGGCGCGCATCAGCATCGTCGACGCCTCGCATGGCATCGTAGTCTAAGGTCACGGTGCTAAAGCCCCGATCCTCGGCTAAAACACGTGCCTGTGGTTTGATCTGCTGGGCAGCGAAAATACCGTGCACAGGAGCCAGCAGGGGATCACGGTTGAGTAATTCAACGTACCGGGACAGTTGCTCGACGCCGTCGATATCTCCGCGACGCTTCAACTCGACTGCCACAGTTTCACCGGTGCCGTTCTTAGCCAAAATATCGACCGGCCCGATCGCTGTCATATATTCACGGCGGATGAGTTTATACCCTGAACCCAGCAGGTGAATCTGTTCGGCTAACAGCCGTTGCAGATCAGCCTCCACGCCATCTTTGACTAATCCCGGATCCACACCGAGTTCGTGGCTGGAATCGTGGTCGATACAGTAAATACTAATGATCAGGCGGTCATCTGACTTCTGCGACTGCACCGTCCAGATCGTTCCAATACCCTCTTGCCGCTCGGTCTCGGTGGGTTCGGAGACGAGTAACTTCGCCGGGGGAGTCATCCAGTTGAGCGGTTTATACGAACCACCATCGGAGTGGACCAGTACGGCACCGTCGGCCTTGATCATAATGAGGCGTTTGGCCGGGGGTAAATAGGCATTAAGCCGGCCAGCATAGGTGACAGAACATTCAGCAATGACAAGTCGCATAACGGGCCTTAGTCTACTGGGTATTTTGTATTTCATAGTGCAGCCGGGTGGGTCGGCGAGTATGTGACAATAGGTGCATGGCTCGCAAGAATAAGCGCCGTCGTGATCAGAATCCCAAACGCGGCAGAAGAACCCGTCCCGTCGGAGAACTCAACCGAGCCGTTTTTGACACGAACTACTCTCACGAAGAGTCCTTTGACGGCGGATGGCACGTTCGGCAGATCCCGGCCTGGCGTGCGGTGAAAATCTACACCTGTCCGGGGTGTTTGCGGCACATCCCGCAGGGCCAGACGCACGTGGTTACCTGGCGGTCAGACTGGCTCATGGGAGATGAAGATGCCGGCCAATTACGTCGTCATTGGCATAGTGCTTGCTGGAATAATCGGCGCCAAGATATGCGATATTAGCGCGCGTCCTGATAGGGCACATACACTTCTCGTACGAGTACCAAAAAGCCGGCGACCACGGGAATGGCCATCAGCGCGCCCAACACACCCAGTAGGGAGCCGCCGGCAATGACGCCGATGACGGCCAATGCACCTGGGATTGCTACCGCGCGTTGCATAATGCGCGGAGAGATCACATAGGCCTCGACTTGTAGGTATATGAAATATATGATCGCGAAGATCAGAGCGGATTGCCAACCGGCAAATAGTGCCAGCAGCGTGATGATGATGCCACCGGTAACCGCGCCCACCAACGGGATAAAAGCCATGAATCCGGCAAATAATGCCAACAGTGCGGCATATTGCAACCCGGCGATGGACACGGCAATGAACGCCACGATGCCATTGAGCGTGGCCACGATGGTCTGTCCGACAATATAGTGTCCCACGGACCCGGTAATTTTCTCCGAGAGGTATTCGAGCCGTTCACGGCGCGATCGCGGAGCCAGCCGGTAGAGCCACTGTTTAATGGTGGGTAGCGAGGCCAGAAAGTACAAGGTCAGCACGACGACGATCAGAACCGAGAAGCCAACATTGACCACGGCGGTACCAAACCCCAGAATACCGCCGAGCAAGGTGGTGATATTGGAGGTATCCGAAACGAATTTATTGACCTCGGTGGTGATGACCGTGGCAACATCGAATTCGTCGTCGATAGCACGGAAGAAATCTGAGGCAATAAAATCTGACACCACGGTCGGTAAGATCTGGGCAAATTCGGTGGTCTGTTCCACGATTACCGGGATCAGCGTGGAAATAAAGATCGTCACGATCCCGATCAAAATGGTCACCGCCGCTGCGACACCGACCCCGCGGGGTGCACCCCAGGATTGGATTTTGGTGACGATCGGATCCAAACCCAGCGTGATGAAAATTGCTGCCAGAATCCAAACGAGCAGTTGAACATTTGATGACACCAGCACGTAGACGGCCAGTGCCAGCCCGACGCCAACAGTCAGTAAGAATCCGGTTCTGATCGGGCGCGATACGAGCTCCACCGGGCCGGTGGGCGGGCGTTCGGAGGTGAAATCTTCGGCCTGAGTGATCGGGCTGGCAGGGTACTCGTCCGGCTCGGGCACGCGAAATTGTTGTCTGGCGCGGGTCGTAGCCAACTGGGCACGCGCCCCGGTGATGCGTTGCTTAATATTTTGGAACAGGTTCGACTTTGGCCTGTCCGACTTCGAATTCTCCGCCACAGCCTCCACATTACGATACGATGCCGCCGCTGTGGCAGACCCGAACGGCGCGGTGGCGATGGGATTGCTACTATGATGGAAAATTAGCCAGGTGGCATCGACCAGGTGCGCCAAACCGAGCAATCGAACGGAAAAGGTGGCAGGTTTTGAAAACTCTCGGCGGTATCGGCGCCATGATTCTGGGCGTCGTCGCGATTTTAGTCTCCGTGGGGCTGCAAACCATTTGGGCACCCCCGGCCGTATTCAACGCGACCACCGAAACAACCCAAGACGCCCCGCTGACTATCATTACCGACGGGGTGGACATTGACCCGGATGAGGCCATCGAATATACCGTGAAAGGTGACGGCGAGTTCACCTTGATGTACGGCCAGTTGCGTGACATTGAAGCCTGGGTTGGCGACGCCGCACATCATCGCATCGACGGAGTCAATACTGACGTGGGCCGCGGGGAAGACCCCAGCGTCAACATCACCTATGTGGATGGACAAGCCGAAGTGCCCAACCCGGTGACCTCAGATTTGTGGTTGGCCACCCAAGAAGTCACCGATGAGGTCACCCAACGCTGGACCCGCACCGATGCAGGGGAGTGGGGCCTGCTGATCGCCGTCGACGGAACAGCTCCCGCACCTGCCGATTTCAGTGTTTCCTGGGTCAACGTTGAACCCAGCTCACCGCTGATCGTGCCGCTGATGATCGCGGGCATTGCCCTGGTCCTTCTTGGCATTGCCTTGCTGATCTGGCGCTTTGTTGAATTTCGACGACGTGCCAAACGCACTTCGGGACGCCGCGCCGCGCAACGCGGCGACTACACCGGTCTGACGGCAGCCGATGTCATGGCGGGCAGTGAATCAACGACCCAGACGCTATCTGTTGAACAGATCGAGGCCGGCGAACCGGTCCAGGATCCCCAGACCGATCAAGCCACCGAGGTTGTGGCCGGTCTGCCACTGACCGAAGATGACCAACTTGCCGATGAAGATGAATTGGCGATTCGTGGTTCGACTGCCGACAAGACCAGCCGCGTGGACGAGCCTGCTGACAATACCGACCCCGAGGACGATCACCTCGACGACGATGAGGATGCCCCCGGCGGGTCTGCTGGCCCGGATCACGACCCGACAACCGGGCAGCCGCCGCTGTCAGACGCACCAGAAGATCACGACCACCCCGAAGATACAAAAGACAACGGTGGATTCTTGCGCCGGACGATTACTGCGCTGTCAGCCACGGGGCTGGCCATCGGCCTGGGTGTCGGTCCGGTGCATGCCAGCTCGGAAGCTCCGGCAGAAGACGACATTTCGGACCAGGTCGATCAGAACCAGCTGGAAGAAGAAGGTGCTGCCGAAGACTCCGATACCTTCCCGATCGTCGTCGATGCTCAATTTGAACAGATCCTCGAGGCCGTGTCCACAACCACCGAACAGGCTGATGCAGACTTTGATGCCGAAGCACTCACCGGACGCGTGGCGGGCCACGCGCTGCGTTCGCGCCAGGATTCTTACCGCAACCACACAATCGATGCAGACTATCCGAGCCGAATCCCGGTGGCCTCCGATGAGATTCTGGCGACCTGGATGGATCGTGATGAGTCCTTCCCACGCACCATCTACGCTGTCACCAGTGACGCCGAAGGCTCGGCAACCCAGCTATTGGTGTTGCGCCAAGAGGATGCTCGCTCGCAGTACCAGCTGGTTCAAAACGCCCCCTTTGCTCCCGGGGCAGAGCTGCCCGCCGGATCCCTGACCGATCACAGTGTGGTGAATATGGCCAACGACGAGTCCACCGACTTGGTCATGTCCCCTAACGCTGCTGTTGAAGCACTGGCCGACTATCTTACGGATCCGGAGGCCGAATCCGCAGACCAGATTGCCGATAACGAGTGGATCGAGATGATTCACGAACACCAGGCCGACCTGGAAGAAACCCACAGGGAAAACGACATTGATGCCAGCGTGACTCGAAACCTATTCGAAGACTCCGTGACCTCGGTACGTCTGCCCAACGGATCCGCCTTGGTCTTTGGCACCATGAACTCGTTGGAGTCGCTGACCCCGCAAGAAGAAGGTGCCACAGTTGATGTCACCGATCTTGTTCAGGAAGTTGGCGAATTCCCGTCGTCGTCTCGCGAGGAACAGGTGCGCATCCGCTACCGTGAACAATTTGCGTTGCTGATTCCTTCCGACGGCGAAGTTTCGCTGGCCGGATATGAGACCGTTCTATCTACCGTTGACTAACCAGCACACTAGACTGGTGATCACGTCCACGAGCCGAATCTGAGAAGAAGAGGATTATGACTCAACAGCCTGACTCCACCCCATCGCACTCCCGCGATGCCATCGATCTGACCCAACTGTCCTCGGCCCATTCGGCCGATGCCCAGGGCGGCACCCAACGATCCTGGGTCCTACCCGACGTCGACCAACAATCGCTACAAGACCTGTTACAACACGCGGCCACCGTCCCGGTGATTATCCACCTGGCGGTGCCCTCCAACCCTGCCTCGGACCAAATCGATGCCGTACTGCAGCCGGCCATCGACGCCCGCGCCGGACGCATGGTTATGGGCCGCATCGACACCGAAAAACACCCGCAACTGCTACAAATGTTTGGTGTGCCGGCAGGCCCGATGGTTGTAGCCCTGGTGGGACAGCAAGCCCTGCCACTGTTCAACGCCCCCGTAGCCGCCGAACAGCTGGAACAACTGCTCGATGAAATCAACGCCTCCGCCGTACAATCGGGCATGGCCGGCACGGTGCCACCACTGGTCGAGGCCACCGACGCAGACGGTGAGGCCGTGCTGCCACCCCTGCACCAAGAGGCCGAAGCCGCGCTGCAGGCCGAAAACTACGACGACGCCATTGCCGCTTATGACAAAGCGCTGGCCGAAAACCCGCAGGACGACGAAGCCGTCCGTGGCAAAGCCCGGGTCGGCCTCATGCAGCGCACTCGCGACATGGACGTTCAACAGGTGCGCGCCAACGCGGCGGATAACCCTAACGACGTGGCCGCGCAAACCGCAGTGGCCGACCTGGATTTGCTCGGCGGTCACGTGCAAGACGCCTTCGATCGCCTGGTGAAATTCATTGCCCGCAGCGCCGGGGAGGACAAAGACACCGCCCGCATGCACCTTTTGGAGCTCTACAGTATCGTCGGCGAGCAAGACGAACGAGTTGCCAGCTCGCGCCGAAAACTTGCTGCCACCCTGTTCTAAACCGGTCAGCTGATGCGTTCCATCCCCCGTCCGAGGCGAAGTTCAACCGGACGGGGGATACCTTTTTGCACACGACTTTTTAGACTGGACTTATGTTAGAGAAAACTTCCCTACCCGACCCTGACAACGCAGTTGTCATCCGGTCATTGGGCAAACAATTTGGCGACAAGATCGCCGTCAACGGCATCAATCTGACCATTCCCGCCGGCTCATTTTATGGATTCGTTGGTCCCAACGGTGCCGGGAAAACCACGACCATGTCGATGATGACCGGGCTGTTGCGCCCGGACCATGGCCAGGTGTGGGTCCACGGCATCAATATGTGGGAATCCCCGCAACAAGCCAAGTCTGTACTGGGTGTCCTGGTGGACGGCGCCGCGGTATTTCCCCGGCTCACCGGTACCCAGCTGATCACCTATTCAGGGCTACTGCGTGGTATGGCGGCCAACGTCGTTGCCGAGCGCGTGCCCGACCTATTGCGGGTCATGGATCTGGAAGAAGCAGCCAATAAAATGGTGGCCGACTATTCAGCCGGTATGACCAAGAAAATCTCGCTGGCTGCCGCAATGATCCATTCGCCACAAGTACTGATCCTCGATGAGCCCTTCGAAGCCGTGGATCCGGTGTCCTCGGCTCGCATCCGGGCCATCCTGAATGATTATGTGAACTCCGGCGGCACCGTGATGATCTCCTCTCACGTGATGGATCTGGTTGAACGTACCTGTGACCATGTTGCGGTCATCGATAAGGGTCAGGTCCTGGCATCGGGATCCATGGCGGAAGTCACCGACGGCGTCTCACTTGAAGACCGCTTCGTAGGCATGGTCTCCAGCGAACAATCCGGGGAAGGACTGTCATGGTTTCGCACCTAGTTCGTCTGCGGTACTTATTGATGTGGAACGGGTTTCGGCGTTCCGTGGGGACGATGATCGGGGCGATCTTTTCTGCCCTGGGGTTTTTATATTTTATCGTCATGGCCTACGTTCTGGCGTTTCTGGCGGCCGCTATCCCGGTCCAAGAAATGTCCTATACCGCCCGTGGCGGAGTCTTTGTCCTGTGCGGAGCTGTGAGCCTGATCGTCTGGATGGTCGGACCGATCATCTTTTCTTCATCAAACCCCTTCACTAACCCGAAACATTTTCTGACTTTCGGCATCCCCAATAAGTCCTTCATTCCCGGGGTGGTTCTCGGGGGCGTCGTGGCCCCAACCGGCATCGGTACCCTGGTGTTGTTGCTCACCGGTGTCGTGTTGTGGGGTTGGCAGCCAGCGGCAATCATTGCTGGGGTGCTGTCCGCACTGCTGGGCACCGTATTGTGCGTTATCAGCATGCAGGTGATCGTGGGGGTGCTTAATAACCTGATTTCCCGGCGCGTCGTACGCGATGCCATCCAGCTGATCGTTCTAGTGCCGTTAATGCTCACCGGATTCATCCTGATGGGCGCCATTGAAACCATCCAGGAATTCTGGGAACTCCTGCCGCAGATTGCCACCTGGGTAGCATTTACTCCAGCAGGATTCTTGGCCCTACCGTGGTTCGTCGCCCGGGGACTGTTTGGTCTGGCGGCACTACACCTCATCGTGATGCTTGCCTATATTGGTTTGGCAACCTGGGCATATAGCGCAATCGTCGACCGTGCGGTTGAAGGTGCCGGAACCACGCGCGAACGCCAACGCGAAAACGCCGGTATTGGTCTTCTGGGACGCGCAAATTCGCCGATGCAAGTCATCTGGGCCCGCTCATTGCTGTACTGGGTTAAAGACCCCCGCTATGCTGCAAGCCTGATTCTGGTCGGTGTGCTTGTGCTGTTCGGTGTGCTGGGTACCACCGTCATGGACACTAATGATTTCCAGTTCTTTATCAAGATTCTTCCCGCCCTGATCGCCTACATGCTCGCGTTTTCCATCTCGGCTGACCTGTCATATGACTCCACCGGTTTCTCGCTGCATGTCACCTCTGGTGTGCGCGGTGTCGATGACCGACTGGGCAGGGTCTTGGCTTTGCTGACCTGGGCATTACCCGTGGTACTGTTGCTGACCATCGCGATGGTGTCTGCCACCGGCGTCTGGCATGAGTGGGCCACCTGGCTGGGACTGTCCATTGGGCTCTTATTAACTGGCACGGCGCTGTCAGCGGTGATTTCTGCACGCTACATTTATCCAGTTCCACCACCCGGGACCAGCCTGATGTCACAACCCGAAGGCGGAATAGGACGAACCATGTTAGTCCAGACCGTGGGACTATTCGTGCAGTTGTTGATTGCCTTACCCGTGGTCATTCCTGCCGTCGTAGCACTGATATTGGGCAGTCAAGCGTGGGGCATCATCACGTTAATGATTGGGGTGCTCTACGGGGCCGGCTTATTGTGGGTCGGAGTGAAACTTGGAGCCAAATGGTATGAACGTGCATTGCCAGAAACTTATCAGTCAATTGTCAAGGTTGCGGCGTTATACTGAGCACATAGCCTGTCGCGGACGCGTATTGTCCGCTGTTCTGACTACAATGGAGGCATGAATCCGATGAACTCTGTGTACGCTTCGTCCACTGATTACGATCCGCACGAAGACGTCAACGGCGGCGCAACCGGTGTGTTGGAGCGTGAAGAGCAGCTCCATGCAACTGAACCTGGAGACCACGAACGGTTCAAGCACTTCGTGCAAAAAGACAAGCTCACCGAGGCTATCATCAACGGTACGCCCGTTGTGGCACTGTGCGGCAAAGTGTGGGTGCCATCTCGCGACCCAGAACGTTTTCCCATGTGCCCCGCCTGCCAAGAAATTTGGGACGGGCTAGAATCTGGGGATGATAATTCCGAGGACTCAGGCAAAGGCCGAGGCTTCTTCGGTTTCGGTCGTAAGAAGTAACTCTAAAACGTTATAAATATTGACCACCATGGACTGGTGGTCAATATTTATTTGTTTTCATCACGAACTTAGGCCATGAAGGAGGCTGTGTCGTCACTCATGAGTGAAGCGCTGTTTCAGATCGGAGAAGATCTCCCACCCGCCCTACCAGAACGGGCCGCCTGGGGGACCGCACCGAAACTACGGCAGTGGCAGCAAGAAGCCCTTGAACTGTATTTCGAGAAACCGCGTAAAGACTTCATGACCGTGGCAACACCCGGCGCTGGTAAAACCACATTCGCGCTGCGGGTGGCAAAAATGCTACACGAAAGCGGAGTAATCTCCCGGATCACAGTGGTGGCGCCAACAGAGCATCTCAAAAGCCAGTGGGCCGACTCAGCAGCACGCATCGGTTTGGCGATTGACCCGAACTTTAAAAACTCCGACGGTCGCCATGGATCGGAATACATGGGGGTCGCGGTGACCTATGCTCAGGTGGCTTCCAAACCGATTCTGCACCGCAACCGGACCGAAGCCGCCCGGAGCTTGGTGATCCTTGATGAAATCCACCACGGTGGCGACGCTTTGTCCTGGGGTGAGTCCATCCGCGAGGCCTTCGAGCCGGCAACTCGGCGTTTATCGCTGACCGGTACACCATTTCGCTCGGATGATGCACAAATCCCATTCGTAGACTACGTGGACGACGGTACCGGTGTGCTGCGTTCCCGGGCCGATTACACCTACGGTTATGGTCCGGCCCTGCGAGACTATGTCGTGCGGCCGGTCATCTTCATGGCATATTCGGGACAAATGCGTTGGCAAACCTCAACCGGTGAGGTCATGGAAGCTCAACTCGGTGAGGCGGCCACCAAAGATATGACCGCAAGTGCCTGGCGGACGGCACTGGATCCCAAAGGCCAATGGATTCCATCGGTCCTGAAAGCTGCCGACCTGCGTCTGACCGAGGTACGCCGCAATGTCCCCGACGCCGGTGGACTGGTCATCGCCACCGACCATGAAGATGCCCGCGCCTATGCAGAAATCTTGGAGCAACTATCCGGCGAGCAAGTTATCACAGTCTTATCTGATGACCCTACTGCGTCGTCGAAAATTGAAGAATTCTCAGCGGGCACTCAGCGCTGGATGGTAGCGGTGCGCATGGTCTCTGAAGGCGTTGACGTGCCACGTTTATGCGTGGGGGTGTATGCAACCTCGACGTCAACCCCAATGTTCTTTGCCCAGGCTGTTGGCCGTTTCGTTCGTTCTCGAAAACGTGGTGAAGTGGCTTCGGTCTTTCTGCCCTCCGTGCCAAAGCTCATGGAGCTGGCAAATGAGATGGAAGAAGAACGCGACCACGCGCTAGAACTTGATACTGGTGTCTCTGTTGAGGAGCTGGAACAGGCCCCCGAAGAGGACCTGATGCGAGCAGCCAATCAAGAAGAATCCGCATCGTCGTCGTTGACCGGCGCCAAGTTCCAGGCATTAGAATCGCAGGCACTATTCGATAAGGTCTTATTCGATGGTGGTGAATTTGGCACCGGCGGGGCAATTGGTTCGGAAGAAGAACTCGACTTCCTAGGAATTCCCGGCTTGCTGGATGCTGATCAAGTCTCCACGTTGCTTAAACAGCGCCAGGCCGAACAGTTGCGTCGCCAGCCGCGCAAACAACCGGCTGAAGATCCTAGTGTAGTTGATCACCGCCAGATGAAAGAGCTGCGCAAGAAACTGTCATCCTCGGTATCGGCTTGGTCAGCACGCACGGGCACACCGCACGGGATGATACACAATAAACTTCGTGAGCTCTCCGGTGGACCTGCTGTCGCACAGGCAACGAAAGAACAAATTGAACACCGCTTGGAGATCCTACAGGGTTGGTTCGTCGGACGAAAATAGCCCGCCACCGGAGACTACGGCCAGGTGCAGGCTTCACAGACACTGCTGGAGTGGGACGATACTCGATGGTGGGAAGCAAAGGTACATCCACCCTGCCACACACCTGAATGTACTGTTGAACAACGCCAAGCCAATACAAAGGGCGACAACAGCCACGATGAGGTCACCACAGCAACCGGCACATTGACACTACCTCGCCGCGGCGTGGTTAACCACCAAAGGACCGCTGGTCCTGGGGGAACAGCGGTCCTTTGAGAATAGGAAAGTTTAATGCACGAAGGCGTCGGCTCCCGGCCATTCAGAGAGCATCACGCCGGCGTCTTCCATCTCTTCTAGTGCGGCATCAATGCTGTCTTCGGAGACCCCAACGGTCAGGTTGGTGAGCACGCGGACTTCATATCCGGCGTCGGAGGCATCCAAGGCGGTGGCACGTACGCAGTGGTCGGTGGCAATACCGACCACGGTGATTCGTTCGACGTCGTGATCGCGCAACCAGTCGTCCATGGTCATGGAATCGGCATCGGTTGCAGCAGCGGCGGCAGCGGTGGCCCCGTAGGGTCCGGCGACGCCGTCCTGACTGCGAACAGTATCCGGCTCGCCAAGTACGCCGTCGAAACCCGAGTACCCATCTGTGTACTGGCCTTTGAGAAATTCGGCGTCAATTGCCTCCGCGTCAATATTTTCATGGAGTTCTGCACCATCAGTACCAGCAACACAGTGGATAGGCCAGCTGGTTTCAAAGTCTGGCTCAGTGGCGAAATGTGGGCCCGGATCGATGTGCCAATCGCGGGTTGAAGCAATGACGTGGTATTTTTCACCGCACTGGTTGATGTATTCGGTGATCAATGCAGCCGTTTCTGCCCCGCCTTCAACCGCGAGGGATCCGCCTTCGCAAAAGTCCGCTTGGACGTCCACGATGATCAGAGCATGCATGGGATTTCATCCTTTGTATGGGAGTGTTTCTCCGGTGTAGGTAACCGGGAAGCCTAGTGTAATGCAAAAATGGTTGGAATGGCGGGTTCACCGGCCTGTAAGCGACGGGCGTCACGAGGCAGTTCGGCCAACGTGTGGCTATGGTGCGCTGCAGCTCGCCGCACGGCCGCTGCGCCGGTGTATCGGGAATCGATTTCGCCCTCGGTGACCATCTGTACCAAGAGTGGTCGGTGGTTGGCGTCCCAGGCGGGTTGTTCATCTGCAATGACAACCTCAGCGGTTGCGACATTATTGTGCATCCGGCGGGCGGCAAATTTGCGTCCCCCACGACTGGTTTTACCCTCAGCCTGTTTTTGCACGTCAATCCAGTTGCCGTGCTGGTCTTCGCGGGTTGTGAGTTTATACACCAATGACGCCGTTGGGGCGCCTGAGCCGGTGACCAGCTGGGTGCCCACACCGTAGGAATCTACCGGGGCAGAGCGCAGTCCAGCAATCGCATATTCATCCAGATCCGAAGTGACCACGATCCCGGTGTTGGTATTCCCCAAGTCGTCCAACAGGCGCCGGGCGTGGTGGGCTTCTTCTAATAGATCCCCCGAGTCGATGCGAACATAGGCCAGCTCGGGACCAGCGACATCTACTGCATTCCGGATGCCTTGTTCGATGTTGTAGGTATCGACCAGCAGGGTGGTCTGGTTGCCCATAGCCTCAACCTGGGCTTCGAAGGCGGCCTGTTCGTCGTCGTGCAGCAGCGTGAAAGAGTGGGCTGCGGTGCCGGCGGTGGTAATACCGTAGCGCAGACCGGCGGCCAGGTTCGAGGTCGAATCGAATCCGGCAATCGCGGCGGCACGAGCAGCGGCCGCGGCGGCTTCTTCATGAGCTCGGCGCGACCCCATCTCGATGCACGGGCGGCCACCGGCGGCCATGGTCATGCGTGAGGCGGCCGAGGCGACGGCGGTGTCATAATTGTGCACCGATAACAGGTAGGTTTCTAGGATCACGGCTTCTTGAAAAGTCGACTCGACCTGCATCAGTGGAGAGTTTGGGAAATAGGGTTCACCTTCGGCATAGGCAAAAATATTGCCGGTGAACCGATACTCAGCCAACCAGTTCAGGGTGTCTTCGGACACAACATGATGATCGGAGAGGAAACCAAGGTGCTCGTCGTCGAACCGGAAATTCGCTAGCCCCTCAAGAAACCTCCCTTGACCCGCGCTGACGCCGTATCTTCGTCCGGCGGGCAAGCGCCGCGCAAACAGTTCGAAAACAGCACGACGCGTGGCAGTACCGGCCTTGCGGGCCGCATCCACCATGGTCAATTCGTAGTGGTCAGTAAAAAACGAAGTAGGGCTGATGCCACGTTGGGTGTTATGCACGCCTTACACACTAGTCCTTTGTGCACCGTCAGAACACATTTTGGCCTTGCCAGAACGAATTGGCACACTTGTGCCCAAGTTGTTGCCTAGAATATGGGGCATGTCCATTACGTGTGCTGTTGATGTCGACCCGGATATTGCCGTTGAGGAAACCGCCAAGGTCGCCGAACCGTGGAAAGTGATTGTCTGGAATGACCCCGTCAACCTCATGAGCTATGTCACCTACGTTTTTCGCACTTATTTTGGGTTCACCGCATCGGTTGCCCATAAACTCATGCTGCAGGTACACAACGAAGGCAAAGCCGTGGTAGCCAACGGCACCAAAGAAGAAGCCGAACGCCACGTCGCGGCACTGCACGGATTTGGCCTGTGGGCGACCTACGAGCAGAATCAGTAAGGAACGGCACACTTTTCTTATGGCATTAGCATTTAAATCCACCCTGCGCGGGTACTCCGCATTTCTCGAAAAGCCCGAACGGCAAATCCTGCGATCGCTGTTTTCCGATGTGCTAACCCTGCTGGGCGGGGTATCGCCGGCCGATCAGCAACTCGATGACGACAAACCCCGGTTCCGGGATCGGTTTCGGACCGGCGAATCCCTCCGACTGCCCCGCGCCCCCGGGCCAGCTGAAGCAGCGTCGTCCACCGATGACGCTTTTTGGAATCTGGTCGGGACGTTGACTGATGAGGTCGTACACCTCAACCTGGATGACCCGGCCGTCAAACGCTTACTGCCGGATGCGCGTTCGGGTGACGACGCCCACCACGGTTCCGAACAGTTCCGCCAGTTGGCTCAGGATGACATTCGCCAACAGAAGATCACCGATTTGCAACGGGCCTATGCGCTGTTGCAGTCTGGATCGTTAATGCTCAACCGCGCGGAAGCCGAATCATTTTCGCGCGCATTGAATCAGGTGCGCCTGGTGCTGTCATCGCGACTGAAAATCACCGATGAGCAGGATGCCGAGCGGGTCCATGCGATCGGTTCGGTAGACCAGGCCACCGACGTAGAAAGCTACATGGCGTTGTTATATAACTTTGTGTCCTGGCTACAAGAAACGCTCATGCAGGCGTTGATCGGAGATATATCGTGACGAAGCCCAATCCTCAAGCGCCGATCGGCATTTTCGATTCGGGTGTCGGCGGGCTGACCGTGGCGCGTGCGATTATCGATCAGCTGCCCGATGAGGACATCGTCTATGTGGGTGATACTGCCAACAGCCCGTATGGTCCCAAACCGATTGCCCAGGTGCGGCGTCTGGCGCTGACCATCATGGACGAACTCGTCGACGCCGGAGTCAAACTGTTGGTCATCGCATGTAACTCGGCCACCGCCGCGGTACTGCGTGACGCCCGGGAACGTTACACTGCCGCCTATGGGATTCCGGTGGTAGAAGTGATCCAACCCGCCGTGCAACGCGCGGTGATTTCCACGCAAAACGGTAAGGTCGGCGTCATTGGTACCGAGGCGACTATTTCCTCGCGAGCCTATGAAGATACATTTGCTGCGGCACCACACTTAGACATTACCTCCGCCGCCGCGCCGCGATTTGTTGAATTTGTGGAACGTGGAATTACCACCGGCCCAGAGCTTATTTCGGTGGCCGAACACTACCTGGAGCCCCTCAAAGCCGCCGGGGTTGACACCTTGATTCTTGGGTGCACGCACTACCCGCTACTGGCCGGGGTGATTAGCTATGTGATGGGGGAGAATGTGAACTTAGTCACCTCATCGGAGTCCACGGCGCGTGCGGTGTATCGCGAACTGGTCCGCCACGGGTTAGAAAATCCGGCCGGTGCCCGGCCAGAAAACCCGCACCCCAACACGCGACACAAGTTCATGTCCACCGGGGATCCGGGCAGTTTCGCCCAGCTTGCCCAACGGTTCTTAGGCCCAGAGGTCGGTGGCGTAACGCAGATTCGAACGGTCGCCGAACAGTTCCCGACCGGTACACTGTCGGTAATTGCCGCACCGACGTCCGGCTCTGCCACGCACTAGCAAAGGAATCGAGGACATGCAGCTCACCATCATTGGCGCATCAGGCTCATTTCCCGGGCCGGGATCACCCGCTTCCTGTTACCTAGTGTCCGCACAAGGCGTTGACGAGGCTGGTGACCCCAAAACCTGGCGCATCATCCTCGATATTGGTAACGGCGCGCTGGGTACCCTGCAGCGCTACGTGGCACTGGAAGACATCGATGCGATCATGCTTTCGCACCTGCACCCGGATCACTTTATGGATCTGTGTGGCCTACACATCGTGGTCCGCTGGAACCCCAACGGGTGGGACGTTGGGCGCATCCCGGTGTACGGGCCGGCCGATACCGCCGACCGCATTGCCATCGCCTACGGGCTGGACCCCGATCCGGGCATGCACCCGGATTTTGAGTTCATCGACTGGCAAGTCCGCACACCCATCGAGATCGGCCCGTTTAAGATCACCCCGTATCCGGTGCGCCACCCCATTGATGAGGCCTATGCGCTGCGAGTGGAAGCCACAGAAATTGGCCCCGATGGTCAACAACACACCGCGGTACTGACGTATTCGGGAGATACCGATACCGCCCCCGGCCTGGTCGAAGCCGCCCGAGACGCCGATCTGTTCCTATGCGAAGCCGCATTCCACGAGGGCCGCGATGATGCGATCGACGGCGTACATTTGACCGGTAAACGTGCCGGACAAATGGCCAGCGAAGCCAACGTCGGCCGACTGCTATTAACACACATTCCCGTCTGGAACGACCCGTTAGTCGCATCCCAAGAAGCTCGCGAAACCTTTGCCGGACAACTGGCTGTGGCCGTTTCCGGTGTGACCTATACCGTTTAGAAGGAGACACTGTTTGTCCACTCGCGCCGATGACCGCACCGCCGACCAAATGCGTCCCGTCACCATAGAAACCGGCTGGTCCGCCCACGCTGAAGGTTCCACCGTGGTGAGTTTTGGCAACACCAAAGTACTGTGCACCGCATCATTTACCCAGGGCGTGCCACGCTGGCTCAAAGGTAAAAACCGCGGCTGGGTCACCGCCGAATACGCCATGCTGCCGCGTGCCACCGGCGAACGTACCGCTCGGGAGTCCGTGCGCGGTAAAATCTCGGGTCGTACCCAAGAAATTTCCCGACTCATCGGCCGTGCCCTGCGCGCCGTCGTCGACACCAAAGCTCTTGGCGAGAACACCATCGTTATCGACTGCGACGTCATTCAGGCCGATGGCGGCACCCGCACCGCCGCGATTACCGGCGCCTATGTCGCCCTGGCGCTGGCCGTGGAATGGGCCCGCGAACAACGCATCATCCGCTCAACCGCTGTGCCGCTGACCGGTTCGGTCGCCGCAGTGTCAGTTGGCATGGTGGACGACGTCGCCGTGGTCGATTTACCGTATGAAGAAGACGTGCGCGCCGAAACCGATATGAATGTGGTGACCACCGGCGATGGCGAATTCATCGAAATCCAAGGCACCGCTGAACAACACCCGTTCAATCGTACCCAACTGGATGCCATGCTGGACCTTGCCCTGGCCGCAACCACCCAGCTGACTGACATCCAGCAGGCTGCCCTCAACGCTGCAGCCGAAGCCCGCGCCGCCGAACTAGCAGCCCAGGCGTAACATCGTGGAACCGCTGATCGTCCTGGCCTCCAATAACGCCGGCAAACTGCGCGAACTGCGCGCTATCCTCACCGAAGCCATCCCCACACTAGACCCGGCACAAATTATTGACGCCGCAACCGTCAACGCCCCCGACATAGTCGAAGACGGCGTGACTTTTGAAGCCAATGCGCTGAAAAAAGCCACCCTAACCGCCCAGGCCACCGGACTGATCGCCGTAGCCGATGACTCCGGACTCACCGTGGACGTCATGCACGGGGCCCCCGGTATTTTCTCGGCGCGCTGGGCCGGCACCCACGGCGATGACCAGGCCAACCTGGACTTACTGTTAGCCCAACTATCCGATATTGACCACCCGCACCGCGGGGCCGCCTTCGTGTGCGCTGCAGCCTTGGCCACCCCGGACGGCGAAACCCGCCACGTAGAATTTGGCCAACTGGCAGGCGACCTGACCTTCGAACCCCGCGGCAATAATGGTTTTGGTTACGACCCGATCGTGGAACTGGCCGAATATGGTCAGACCTGTGCCGAACTGGACTCCGAAACCAAAAACGCGATCTCACACCGCGGCAAAGCCTTCCGCGCACTGGCACCACATCTGGCAGGTGTGCTGGGCAAGTGAATTTCACCGCGATCGATTTCGAAACCGCCAACGGGTTTCGCGGATCGGCCTGTGCCATTGGCGCGGCGAAATTCCGCGATGGCAAACTCGTAGCAACCCACTACACCCTGGTGCAACCGCCGGCCGGATACGACCGGTTTGACCCGCGCAATATCGCTATCCACGGGATCACCCCCGGCGACGTCGTCACCGCACCTGCTTTCGCCGAGCACTTCAAAGACTTCTATGCATTTATTGACCACGACGTCGTTTTTGCCCACAACGCCGGTTTTGATATCGGCGTCATCGAAGCTGGACTCGAAGTATCGAAACAGCCCATTCCACGCCTGGAATTTGCTTGTACGCTGAGCCTGTCACGCAAAACCTACCAGCTGGCCAGCCACGCGCTGCCCTCTGCCGCCGCCGAAGCCGGCTACGTATTGCACAACCACCACAACGCGCTCGAGGATGCTAAAGCCGCGGCCGCGATTGTCGTAGATGTCGCCCGACGCGTCGAGGCAGACTCCCTGGACGCACTCCTACATGCCACCGGCATGCAGCGCCGCGTGCTGCAGCCCCGCGCCGTGGGCGAAAACCTCTCCAAACCCACTCGACACGCCCTGACCATGCCCGGCATATTCGATGCAAATAACGGTGCTGTCCCCGCCGAGCAACTCCCAGATCTGATCCGCTGGCCCAACGAGGGCACCAACCCGCAGGTCAATCCCGACGCCGATCCGCGCCACCCGCTCTACGGACATCACGTAGTATTTACCGGCATGCTGGGCATCTCCCGGCAGGAAGCCAAGAATCAGGCCGCCGCCTACGGTGCCAGGACCCAGTCGCGCATTAACACCACCACGACAATGGTCGTGATTGGAGACGGCATCCGCCCCGAAGAACTCACCGACATTACCAACCACCCGCGCTTGCAGCAGCGCAAGATGCGCGACGTCGTCGCCCGACGTGCCCAAGGCCAGGATATTGTATTGGTCACCGAGCCCGAATTCTTGGCGATGCTCAATGAAAACTGGCCGCACGCCACCGCGATTTAATGCGTATTGCGGTCTAGGCTGCGGCCGGGCCGAGGCCCACGGTGGTTAGGTGAGGTTGCGACAATTTCCGCCGATGCCGGCAAGTAGACCGGCATTGCTGGCCACGGCTGCAGCATCCTGGGAGGTCCACGAGCCATCGGTGACAACAATAGCAATCTCCAACTCTGAGCCGAGCCCCAGCAACCCGCCCAACAGGTTCGTCGGCACATCAGTACGGTAGCCTTGGGCGGTTGTCACCGTATTACCGCTGAGGCTGAAGCCTGTCAGTGGGGCAAGGACAGAACCGAGTCCTGAAGTCGAGGCGTGGACTTCAACGTCGTCGAGTGTGTAGCCATCCGGTAGGCTCCAAAAGATTCTCACTCGTGCACCGAGTCCAAGAATCCCCGGACGAAATTGGCACTGCCCCGTCAGTGTGGGCGCTGGTACATTACCGGCCTGGAAAGCACCTGCAGCAGCCCTGGAGGAATGCCAATGTGCAGCCGTGAAATTCGGCGCATTGGTCGACAAGACCAGACTCAATGCGGTGATGACTACGATGACCAAACCAAAAGCCCAGCGAGCCTGAGGTGCCACATGACGACGCCTTGGGGCACGTTGAGGCAGGGATGTTGTTTTCACAGTCTCTCCGCATGAATTGATTGAAGATTGCAGTACCTATGCTACAGAATGCCACAGTTCGGACCTGGCGTTGACCGGATCGCTCCAACCTGACCAGCATGACGCTAGTAGTCCTATGTCAGCGGGTGTTTTAGACTTGCGCCATGAGTGCTATTCCTGCGGGCAAGAAATATTGGGCTATCTGTCTTGGGGCTCTGCTGCTTACGCTGAGCTGGGCAAGTACAGCAACCGCTGACGAGCATACCGTTGAAAACTTTGACTATGCTGCTTGGCATCTCAGCTACGACGTCGGACTGGATGCCGACGGGCGTGCGGTCGCTGAAGTCACCGAAGAATTACACGCCGAGTTCCCAGAGTTTGACCAAAACCGCGGGATCATTCGCTCGCTGCCACTGCGCTATCAGTCGGCTCCGGCAGCACCGGAGCATATTACTGTCACGGATGGCTCCGGAGCACCAGTACCATTTGAGGTAGATAACAGCGATGGGTTTCGAAGTATTCTCATCGGCGACGACGATTTCATTCACGGATCCCAAACCTATGTCATTTCCTATACGCTTCACGACGTCATGCACACAACCCAGCAGGCCGATGAGTTCTACTGGGACATTATCCCGTCGGATCGGCCACAACACATTGCTGAAGTCACCGCCCAGATCACACTTGATGCGCAGTTAACTGCTGCGTTGACCGGCTCGGCGGCCTGCTATGTTGGCACCCCGCAGGACTCACAAGCCTGCGACATACAACGAACCGACGGCGATGAGGCAGTCTTTAGTATTGAGCAGGCAGGGCTGCCGGGCGGCCACGGCGTCACCGTGGCCATCGGAGTAGAACCCGGCACCGTGGTCCAACCCCCGCAACGCCAGGACAATTTCCTCCTCGACGTCGTGCCACTACTCATTGTCATTGCGGCAACGCTGATAGCCGGTGGGGGAGCGCTCGCGGTCTGGACGATGGTACGGCGTCATCGCCATGACACCAGCCAGACCAGTATCGAATACGGCATTCCGTCCCAGGTGAATCCACTGCTTGCCGGGCAACTGATGGGCAAGCATCACAATCCGATTGTGGCGACCATCCTGGATTTGGCGGTGCGCGGCGTCGTGCGCATTGAAGAAATACCAGAAACCTCACGGTGGTTGAAACAGGCAGAGACCAAGCCGATGCTGCGCCTGCTTGACCCCCAACTGGTTGATGACCCACAGGAACACCTGTTACTGCGCGGGATGTTCCCGAACCTTCAACCAGGCGAGACCTTCGATTTCCCGAAGAACTCCAAACCCTTTATGCAGGCCACCCAGGCCGTGGTGAAAGACAGTACGACGACGGCGCTCGACCGCGGATATCAGCAGAATCAGCGACATCCGGGTGCAGCGGTAGCCGGCTGGACGGCCATGGGCCTGCTGATTCCGGCTGTTGTGCTGCTGATATTGGGCACCAGCAGAGATAACACCCCGATGACGGTTGCCAGCATCATGCTGGGTGGGCTGTGTCTGATATTGAGTATCACCTGCGTGATCAAACACCGGGTACTCACACCGCGCGGGGCTGCACTGCGGCGACAACTGGAAAGCCTGGAGCAGGTGATACGAGCCGATGACGCCGCGCGGTTGAACATGATGCAATCATTCACCAACGCACCGCGCCGAGCTGACGACGGGTCATATGTGTATATTTATGATCGCCTGTTACCCTATGCGGTGCAGTTTGGCCTGCAAAAACAGTGGACCAAAGCCATGGCAAATACCTATACGCATCATGATTGGCCGGCACCGATGTGGTATCCGCTGATGTTTAGCAGTGGTCACCACGGTGCCGAATCCGCGTTGACTTCGATGCTGTCGTCGGTCAGTTCTGCGGCGTCAACCTCCAGCCCAACCGCCGGATCAACCGGTGGTGGAGCCGTGGGCGGCGGAGGTGGCGGTGGTGCTGCCGGTGGCCGCTAAGTCATCAGGTCCACAAACCGGTAGGCTCCGTGGCGGGTGATTTCGGCGTCGTTGGGATCTGGGCCGTGGCGCACCACGCGCAACATGTAGCCTGCCACCGTGATGACCATGATCCCGTCGTCGGTCAATTGTTCGACCAGTGCATGAGGTAAATGCGCTGCCTCGGCAGACACGAGAATACGGTCAAAAGGTGCCTCACTGGGTGCACCCAACACGCCGTGCGTGGCGGTTTCGATCCGGCACCACGGCAGGTTGTGTTGCTCAAGCGCGGCTGCGGCGGTATTGGCGAGTTCGGGAATAATTTCTAATCCCAGGACACTGCCGGTCTTAGTGACCAGGTCACCCAGGATCGCCGTCGTCCACCCTGACCCGGCCCCAATATCAAGCACCTTGTGACCCGGGTGCACATCCAGCAGCCATAACATATCGGCTACCGTGCTGGGTTGTGAATTTGTTTGATCATAGCCAATGTGAATCGGACGGTTGTAACCGGCAAATTTACGCTGGTGCTTGGGCAGAAAATCTCTGCGCCGACGTCGTCGCATTGCGGCCTGCACCGCATCATCTCCGGGTCCGGGTGCTCTGGCGGCGACGATGGACTCCCAATAATTGCGGCGCATGATCATTCCTAAGTGGTCAGGTTGATCCACCGGTCGATGGCATCTTCGACCATGGGATACTGTGTCAGTCTCGACGGCATGCCGATGGCCGTATTGCCCAGCAGCGCTCCGGCCAGTTGCCCGGCCACTAGCGCGGTGGCTTGGGTGTGACCTTCGGCGTTGACTGCTTTGGTCACGGCGGTGGCGTAGAGCTGTTCGGGTGCTACGGCTTCTTGCAGGGTATCGGCCACCGCAGCAATTGCCGCGGCCAGCACCTGGGCCGCTGTTGCTGGCGCCGTAATACCAGCGCTCAGACCGGTGCGGATCAGTTCGGCCAGCTCGACGTCGTCGTCGGTGGTTTTCAACCAGTCTAAGACCTCGGTGACCGACTCGAGTAACGTCTTGCCGGTCAGGATGTGATGAACTAACAGACTATAAGCACTCGGGGTCACCCACTCGGCGTGGGTCAACACCGCAATCTGGTGCGACATGTTGGTCACCCACTGGGCGTCCATTTGGGGCAGCATACCCAGGGGTGCTGCGCGCATTAAGGCATCGGCACCGGTGGCATCCACACCGTGGGGTTTGTGCACCAAACCCATGTCGGGTTCTTCGAGTCCGGACTTGGTCGCCTCATCCACGGCACCGGCGTAGAGCTCATAGTGGTCAATCCAGCGATCCGGGGCGGCCGGTAGTCCATCCGGGAAGGTACCGAAGCGGTTTTTATACCAGCGCAGCAGGGCCAACCAAACGGCAGCCGGTGGATCAGCGACCTGGCCTTCGGCGGCCCATTCCAACACCTCAACGAGCCCGTCGGCTACATATAAACTCAACTGGGTGCCGGTGGACATTTCGGTGTTCTGCGGATCGATCGCAGCGGCCTCAGCCACCGCCCCTCCGGCAAATAACCCGGCGACACGCGAAGTGTAATTCTCCATGGTAACCACCTTAGCGTGTCCCACCCGGTTGCTTAGACTGAGTGGCATGCGAATTCTTCACACCTCGGACTGGCACCTGGGCCGCTCATTTCACAACGTGGGCATGGCCGACGCCCAGCAGCACGCGATCAATTTCATGATCGAGACCATTACCGAACGCGATATTGACTTGGTGTTGATCGCCGGCGACGTCTACGACCGTGCCCTGCCACCCGTGGATGCGGTGGCCATGTTTGACCAGGCGCTGGTGGACATGCACGCGGCCGGTGCCACCGTCATTGTCACCTCGGGTAACCACGACTCCGCAATCCGGTTAGGTTTTATGTCCCGGATGATGCGCGACGTCTATATTCGCACCATGCCCGAATCCATCACCGACCCCATTGTGTTTGCTCCCGACGACGCCGCACCCGTGTGTATCTGGACGGTGCCGTATTTGGAGCCGCGCTACCACGCCGCCGAGTTTGGCGTGGCGGCCAACCACACCGCCGTGATGGGCTATGTGATGGAGCAGGTGCGCGCAGAAATTTCCACTCGGGGTCTGGAGCACGCCACACACATTCTGATGGCCCACCTATTTGCCGCCGGCGCCTCTGGGTCCGAATCCGAACGAAATATTGGTCAGGGCGAAGTCGGTACCCTGGGTCAGGTGCCCGCCGATATTTTTGACGGCATGGATTATGTTGCTCTGGGGCACCTGCACGGCCGCCAGAGTATGTCTGACACGGTGCGCTATTCGGGTTCACCGGTGGCCTATTCGTTCTCGGAGGTCAACCACACCAAGGGCATGTGGCTACTGGATACACACCACGAGTTGACTATCGAGCCCGTTGATATCCCGCAGCTCAAACAGCTGGCGGTTCTTAAAGATGAGATCACCCCGCTGCTGGAATCCCAGCAGTATGCTTGGGCCGAGGACGCCTGGTGCCAAATCACCGTGACCGACCCCAAACGCCCACCGCATGCTTTCCGCCGTCTGAAACACCGCTTTCCGGGCATGTTGAATTTTATCCTGGCGCCCACCGGGGGTGTTGAAGCCCAAACCACTTACTCCGATCGCATCGCCAAAGCCACCACCGATATGGATTTGATCCTGGATTTTGTTGACCACGTCCGCAACCGTCCGGCCTCAGACAATGAACACCGTTGGCTCACCGAAGCCCTGCACCACGTCAACCGCGTCACCGCACAGGACGTGAAATAATGCGCATCCACACCCTAACCTTCCAAGCCATCGGCCCATACGCCACATCTCAGCACCTGGATTTCACCCAGCTCGACGACGTCGGACTGTTCCTGCTCGACGGACCCACCGGCGCCGGCAAATCCACCATCTTAGATATCGTCACCTTCGCCCTGTACGGCAAGGCTGACGACGAACGCAAAAATACCGAACTGCATTCCACACTGGCCGAGCCCGGACTGCCACCAACCATCCAGCTTGATGTCACATTTGGTACCCGCCGATTTATCATTGACCGGACCCTGCAGCACTTCGCCCCGCGGCGTGGCGCCAAAGACCCGCTTGACGTCGTCACCCGCCAGGCGGCCATGTCGCTGGTGGAAATCGTTGCCGGCGAGCACCGCCAGCTGACCACCCGCGTCGATGAAGCCCAACAGATCCTACGCGGCGTCATCGGGCTGAGCCGGGAACAATTCACCTCGGTTGTACTGTTACCCCAGGGCGAGTTCGCCCGTTTCCTCAAGGCCTCCAGCAACGACCGCGAGGCCATCTTGCGCCAGCTGTTCAACACCCACCGCTTCGACGAAATCGGCGACTACCTTGCCGCTGAGGCCAAGAAACTGCGTGGCACCCTGCAAGCCGACACGCAACGCCGTGATACCCTGCGCGCAAGCCTGATCGAAACCGCGCAAACCTGCGCACAACCCCACGATGCTGACTCCACCCAGCCGGCAACCGAGCCGGCTGATCTCGAGACCCTGGACGACGTCGAACTCATCGCCCACACCGACAGGCTCATGTCCGAACTGGCAACCGGAGCACAACGTCGAGTCGAGCAATCCCAGCGCGCCCTGAAAACCGCTCGCGATGCATTCCAACAGTTGCAACAGCAACAAGAACACCTGCGCGAGGCCGAAGCATATCGCCGTCGTCATACCGCTCATCAAAAACAGGCCCCCGCGGTGCGCAAAGCAACACTACAACTGGAACACCACGAACGCGCCCGGGCCGTGGTCGAAGCCCAACGCCACTGCCAAACCGCCCAGACCGCACTTGCAGACGCCGTGGAAACCCTGCAGCAGCGTTGCGATGCGGCACAACAAGACCCCAGCATTATTGACTGGGCCGGGCAACAGCCGATTTTCACGGTCGACGCCGGTGAGCTCCAACCGTTACTTGCTGGCTGGAAGACGGTCGAAGCCGCCGCCATTCGAGCCTTAGAACACGTTGCCCAACACGAAAAAACCCAGGCTACGATCCAAGCCGGGCAACGACAACTCGACACCTGGACCACCAGTCAGCAGACCCTGAGCCAACGCATCGGACAACTGCAAGAACAATTCGACACGGTGTGTGAACAGCTGACCGCCGACCGCCAGCGCGCCGAACACTTTTCAGGCGTGGAGAAAACCCTGGAAACTGCGACACAGCAGCTTCAAGAGGCCAAAACCAAATACACCGCCGCACAAAAAGCTCAAACCGCCCAGTCTGCCGCTGATGGTGCCAAACGCACACTCGATGAGACCCAAACCCAGGCCGATGCGGCACTTGAACACGCCCAAGACCTATTGCGCCGTCGCATTGAGGCCGCCGCAGGGTTTTTGGCGGACAAATTGGAACCCGGGCAACCGTGTGAAGTCTGCGGTTCGACCACCCACCCGCAACCGGCCGAAACGCTCGACCTGGCAGAAATTTCCAACGACGCCGTTCAACAGGCCCAACAACGCGCAACCCAAGCCCGCCGGGCAGCCAATACCGCAGCTGAAACGTATCAACTCAAACTTACCGACCTCCAAGAACTGCAGACCCAAGCCGGGGGACTCTGCCTCACCGATGCCGAAGCGGCCGTGACTCATGCACAACAAACGGTTGCTGAGGCCCAGCGTGAAGCCACCGAGCTGACACAGCTTCGTACGCGCATTAAGGAACGCGAAGCCCAGACCGAACAACTCCGCGAAGCCAAAACCACTGTTGCCCAGCAGCTCACCGAGGTCACCACACAGATTGCATCTCAGACCACTGAACTTGCCCAACTCCGGGACGAGCTGGCTGCAGCCCTAGGCGATTTCCCCGATGTTGCAGCATTGCGGGCCGCAGTGGAACCAGCTCACCGGCTTGTGGGTCAGATCGTGCGCGCCGGGCAGTCCGTCACCACCGCCGTCGCCAATCACACCACCGCCCAACAACGCGTGCACGAAGCTCTAGCCAATTCGGCGACCCAGGACCACCCTGCCTATCAGGACGCCGCCGAAGCCTGCGAAAATTTCCTGGATCCCACAACGCAGGCCGAATATGAAACCTTGGTGCGTCAGTGGACCACCGAGAGCGACCGGCTGGCAGAAAAAGCCGGTCAGACCGCCGTCATCGCAGGTCTGAAATTACTCGACGACGACGTCGCGCCCCCATCAGAAGAAACCCTCGAGGCGGCCCAACAAGCCCAGCGTGCCGCCGAACAGGCCCTCTCAGAAGCCAACCGCGAGCACGGCAGCATCGAAGCCACCCACAAGCAATGTCGAACCCACCAAGACCTGTTAACCCAGGTCAGCGAACGCTCGGCAGAACAGCTAGCCATTTACGAGGAACTGGTTGGACTCAGCGATGTGGTCGCCGGACGTGGAGAAAATACCGTGAGTATGCCGCTGCGTTCCTTTGTGCTGGCGGGCTGGCTGGAACACGTTGCGGCCAATGCTTCAGAACGCCTCACCGGGATGACCGGCGGACGTTATGAACTCAAACACGCCGTCGGGCAGGGCGGCCGCGGCCACTCCGGCTTGAACCTGGAGGTCATCGACCACCTCAATGACACCGTGCGCACCCCCTCGACCCTATCTGGCGGTGAAACGTTCATGGCGTCTTTAGCCCTTGCACTGGGTCTTGCCGACGCCGTTCAGGCTCAAGCCGGGGGAGTGGCCATGGACACGCTGTTCATCGATGAGGGCTTTGGCTCGCTGGATGCTGACACCCTAGAAGAAGTTATGGGTGTGCTGGCTGCGCTGCAGGACGACGGCCGTCTCATTGGTCTTGTCTCGCACGTTGAGTCCATGAAACAGCAGATTCCCTACCGCATTCAGGTCCAGAAATTGCAGTCCGGTTCCACGGTGAATATCGTCGGGCCAGACCTAGCCTAGACAGCAGCAACTCACCGCCAGCCTGCCACATGCCTGCCGCGGCCCGCCGCAACGAGCCCAAATAGCTGAACTGATGGTAAACAGTTGCGGAGAATTTCGCCACACCAAGATGGCTTGCCCATGTATTTCTGGGCTCGATCGAGGTGTACACCACGAGAAGGGCCCCTCAGAACCATATTCCTAACGTGAAACACAGGAGCGAATGCATCTTGTTATTCACTTTCGGCGCTGGGCAGCGAGAAACCAAAAGTTGTGATTAATCACTCAACCGTTCCCCTGACAAGGGGTTTTACGACTTTGCGCGGGGAATACCTGGAATAAATGAGACATTTTTCGACGTCCAAAACCGTACATTGACCCAGAGTTAACCTTTGGTTTACCTTCCGGTGTTTCACTGGGCGCGACATCACCCGTTACGAAGGGAACATCTCGGGTATGAGCCTAGATAACTCGACGGAGCGCAAGACACTCCATGCTCCGCTCCACGACGCACCTCTAGTCGAGGAAGACACCACCCCCGTCAAGCGTCCGGGTCTCATGGATCGCCTCCCATTCACCGGAAGAACTCGCAAAGTCGTTGAATGGTTCTCCGTGGTCTTGGCCGTCTATATCTTGATCACCGCGGTGAGCATTATCGGTTCCGGATTCGGTGCTGCCACCGGTGGGCGTGCAGAAGAGATCTTCGCCTTCGCACAAAATCCCGTTATCGGACTCGTGATCGGTATTTTGGCGACCGTTTTGACACAATCGTCCTCGACGACGACCTCAATCGTTGTGGGTATGGTCGCCGGTGGTCTACCACTTGAGACTGCTATCCCGATCCTGATGGGTGCCAACGTGGGCACCACCATGACCTCCACTCTGGTTTCTCTGGGTGCAGCAGGCGACCGCAATCAATTCCGCCGCGCATTTACTGCAGCATCCGTCCATGACATGTATAACCTGCTGTCTGTGGCGATCTTCTTCCCGCTGGAATGGGCCTTCGGGATTCTGAACCGGGTGAGTACTTGGTTCGCTGGGGCAACCACTGGCTCTGACGGCGGGATCATCGCCACCATCTTCACCGGAATGGGCAGTGCCGTCACAGCCGTAACCGACCCGGGAGCAGATCTTGTAGAAGCTGGTCTCCTGGCCATCATGCCGCCAGTGTGGGCCGGCATCGCCATGATCGTTCTGGGTGTGGCTGGCATTCTGCTCGTCATCAAATTCATCTCCAGCATGCTCAAAGTCTTGCTGGTGGGCAACGTTGAAAAGATGTTCCACAACGCGATCGGTCGCGGCCCAATCTCCGGGATCGTATCCGGTCTGATCATCACGGTCATGGTTCAGTCCTCATCCACGACCACCTCGCTAGCGGTTCCGCTGGCAGCCTCCGGTAAATTCTCCATCTGGCAGATTTATCCCTTTACCGTTGGCGCGAATGTTGGTACCACTATGACGGCGATGATTGCAGCCTTTGGATTCTCCGGTTCGGCAGCAACAGCCGCAATGACCGCTGCTGCCGTCCACTTGTTCTACAACATTTTCTCAGCGATTGTGATCTTTTCCCTGCCATTCCTGCGTCCGATCCCAGTCATTGGAGCGACATGGTTGGGCAATCTCGGTGCAAAGAACAAGCTATACGTCGTTGCCTGGCTTGCAGGGCTGTTCATTGTTCTACCGGGCATTATCATCGGTCTGAGTGCCCTGATCTAACTGCACGGTGACTCCGGAGGAGACATGACAACTTCAGATCGCTCGGATGAGAAGCTAGAACAACTCACAGATCAGCAACTCCTCAAACTGCTGACCGACACCGATCTTCACATGGCACGGTTACAACATGAAGTTCGACGCCGCATGCAGGCCCGGGCAGAAGCCGAACGCCGAGCCGAACAGCACGCAGAAATTTCCCGTATGGTCGAACACCTCAACCAGACTGCAGTGGATTGGCAGAAAGTCCGGGAGTTTTTCCGCGACAGCATCGTTGAAGCCCACCAATCCAGAGACAATACGTAAGGCAAGACCCGCCAAATGAGCGGGTCTTGCGCTTTAATGCGCGCATTAGGCCTGGAAGAAATAGTTGACCCGAGGTCGTTGGTCGGCGTCGATCATCGGGTGCAAGACGAATCGGAATTCACCGTCAACTCGCACGATCTTTAATGCTTGAGCGTGCACCGCAGCGTGGTGGTGGCTGCACAGCATGACGCCGTTATCGGTGCTCGTGACACCACCTTTGGCCCAGGGCGTGGCGTGGTGAATTTCGCACAGTGCTACTGGCACATGGCATCCTGGCACAGCGCAGCCCCGGTCGCGAGCTTTAATGGCTCGACGAACATGCTCGGGGAATTGCCGTGTTAAAGTCCCCACGGATAAAATCTGCCGGTCACCCGTCAGCGTGATCGGAGTAATACCAATATCGCAATGCATACGCAACAGAACATCCGGTGGAATATCCGGGTTATACACACCTTGCGATATTCTCGGCTGCAACCGGTCGAGATTGTCGTCGTCGATAATCTCCTCGATATTCGTGGTTTTCGGTGGCGGCAGGGAAAGCACATTTTCACCAAGTTGTTTCATGATGGATTCATGTGGTGAATGCGTTTCTGGTGCTGGTGCATCGTCTGCGGTTACGGTTCCTAAAGGTAACTGGGCCGTGGCATTATCGCTGCTCGTCTCGTGGTGTGCTTGTGCTAGCAGGGCAAGAAGGTTCTCACGTTGTGCCGCAGAAATCTCGGGCAGTCGGTCGCCGAGGTCCTTGCGCAGTCCGTCAAGCAGGGTGGGGTAGTCGATTATGACCAGCATTTGGGTGTGTGCTCCGCTGGCCCCACGGAACCCGGTTTTATCGAGATTTGCGGTGACAAACTTCAACGCGTCACGAAGCGCAACCATTTTTCGGTGGCCGCGGCTGCGCGTCTCGAAGTCAGTGTCTGCGTCGTCTTTACCGCGCGGATTTGTGCGGCCCATGAGGTACGTTTGCAGGATTTCGTCGCACTCGGCATCCACGACCATTTCGTAACCGATCGCATTCTTATTGCCACGTACCGGTCCGGTTCGACGCACGTCATACATTGCCTCCGTTTGTGCCTGGGTGAAATTGCCGTCTGGCGGATCCAGCGAAGCCAATAGGTCTTTCTTGCGTTGGGTAACATACCGGCTGAACTCTTCGGGCGTGGTGCGTTCAATCTTTTCAGCCAGATCCTTTTCGGCGACCCGACGAAGCTTGGCCCGGAACGTCTCGTCCTTGCCCGCCGCTTGAGCATGCTTATCGACCTCTGCAAGCATGGACAATGCGGAAGAAAGTTTGCTCGGGTGAACCTGACCCTTGAACTGACTCAGGATGGGCAGGTGGGTGTGGCCGACGTCGTCGGTGCGTTGTTCATCAGTGGCTCGAACCGGCGTCAGCGATGCGGCTAACCGCAAGCGTGCTGCAGCTTCGTTAGCCCGTAGCCCGTGGGTTTTCGCCAGGAAGTCGGTGGCATCGCGAAACGGGGTTTTGCCTTTGGGTAAGTTGACGCAGTCTCGAAGTTTCTCGTTGTTGAAAGCGTCCTGGAGCAGACCTGCGTAGCGGTATTGCAGGGGAGCCGCCATGCGCAGTGTTTCTTCGAGCTGTATGGAGCGATGCAGAATGCCGTCGGTAGGGGCGTCTTGTTCGCGGGCTTCGAGTTCGGTATAGGCGCCACGGAGGACGGCATGGATTTCGTCGGTGCTGAGGGCAGCCCAGTCCACGGGGTTCGCGACGGTTGTGCCGGTGCTGGGTTGTGTTGCGGTCATGGGTGCACCTCCTTGGTGTCCCATCATGCACCAGTCGAATCCGGCACGTGTGCGCAGATTGGCAAACTGTGGAAAACGTGGACGACGTCGTCGGTAATCCACAGGTGTGATATATTGCGCGCGGGAAAAATCTTCGCGCGCAGCTGGCTCGGGCAGCTGGCGGGCAGAGGCCCCAGGAGGTGGCGCGGGGAACAACAAATCCCAGGCCCGAGTGGATTGAGCCTGGGATTTTGTCGGTGTTAGTTCAGCTGCAGGGCCTTATTGGTTTCCTTGCGGACCTCGGCTAGCAGGGTTGGGTTGTCGTTGAGCCGGTGGCCCAGCGATGGGATCATCTCGTTGAGTTTGGTTTCCCATCCGGTGAAGCGGTCTGGGAAGCTGCGGCGCAACAGTTCGACCATGATTGGGGCGGCTGTGGAGGCACCGGGGGAGGCCCCCAGCAGAGCTGCAATGGAGCCTTCGGCGCCCGAGACGAGCTCGGTACCAAACTGCAACACACCACCTTTGACCGGGTCTTTCTTCATGACCTGGACGCGCTGGCCGGCGGTGATCAGTTCCCATTCGCCATCGACGGCGTTGGGATAGAACTCACGTAAGGTGTCGACTTTTTTGCGGTGGGTTTTGGTAATTTCCGAGACCAGGTAACCGACCAGGTCGAAGTTGTCTTTGGCTACGTTAAGCATGGTGCCCAGGTTGTGTGGGCGAATCGATTTTGGCAGGTCCAGGAACGACCCGGTTTTCAAAAAGTTCGTGGAGAACCCGGCGTAGGGACCAAACATGAGTGAGCGGCGTCCGTCGACAAAGCGGGTGTCGAGGTGCGGCACGGACATCGGCGGGGCACCCACGGCGGCCTGACCGTAGACTTTGGCGTGGTGTTGTTCAATGACGTCGGGATTGGTTGAGCGCAGGAATTGTCCGGAGATCGGGAATCCGCCAAAGCCCTTGGCTTCTGGGATGCCCGAAGATTGCAACAGCTCAAGCGCACCACCACCGGCACCGATGAACACAAAGCGGGCCCTGGTGGTGAATTTTTTACCGTTCAAGTGGTCTTTGACGTCCAGCGACCAGCGGCCGTCGGTGTCACGGGACATGCCGGTGACCTTGTGGCCGTAGTGAATCTCGGCGCCGTGGTCGGCAAGTTGGTCAATCAACTGACGGGTCAGGGCACCAAAGTCGACGTCGGTGCCGTGTTCGAACCGGGAGGCGGCCACGCGCTGGCCCTCGGTTCGCCCGTCAATGAGCAGTGGTGCCCAGGAGGCGATCTCTTGGTGGTCTTCGCTGTGCTGCATTTCGGCAAATAACGGATTCGGCGCCATTGCCTCATACCGGGTTTGTAAGTATTTTGCGTGGTCATCGCCCCACACAAAGGACATGTGCGGAAGCGAGTTGATAAAGCTGTTGGGATCTTTCAGGGTGCCATTGTTGACCAGGTGCGACCAGTACTGCAGGGAAACTTGGTACTGTTCGTTGATATTTGTGGCTTTGGTGATATTCACGGAGCCATCGGGTTGGGCGGGCGCATAGTTGAGCTCGCACAGTGCGGCGTGCCCCGTCCCGGCGTTATTCCACGGGTCGGATGATTCTTGACCGGCCTGGTGAAGGTTCTCATACAGTGCGATGGACCAGTTCGGTTCCAGCTCCTTGAGCATCGTGCCCAAGGTGGCCGACATGATCCCACCCCCGATCAATACAACATCAACTTCGGGGGATGATCCTGACTGCGGCACGTTGTAACTCCTGATCCTCATTGATCTGTTCAACTGAACACTAGTGACCATGCCACTCTACTACCGCGGCATAGCGAAATTGTAAATCTTTAGTCCATCAGCCGCACGCGAGCATACTGTTCATCGAGCACCGGCGAGATGGGATAAAATTCGACGTCGTCCCCCGAAGCTAACGCCGTAATCGGGAATGTCAGTGGCACCGCGGGAATGTCCAAGCTCACCGCCGCCTCAACGCGTTGCAATAGGGCGGTGCGCACTGCCGGGTCATCTTCGGTTCGGGCGGCGGCCAGATCTTCGGTCACGGCCTGGTTGGTCCAACCGAATTCGGCGTTGGGGTGTTCAAAGAGATCCGCCAGGACATACAGGGCGTCGCGGATAAAAAAGTTGCGCCCAAATAAATGCAGCCCGCGCTGTGAGGTTTCACCCAAGACCGAGCGCATATAGGTGCCATCATCCCACGGCACCGGGCGCGCCACGATATTGAATCCGGCCGCCGTCAACCGCCCAGACAAATGGGCAAAGAGTTTTTGGGGCTGCGTCATATAGACGCGTTCGGCACCGGTGGGATACCAGAATTCAATTGGCTCACCGTCGTAGCCGGCTACGGCCAGTAGGTCAGCGGCACGGGATACATCGGCGTTATAGGTGACGACGTCGTCGGTGCGTTCTAATAATGACGGCGGGTTGAACTGGTGGGCCACATAGGACCCCTCCAGGTGCAGTGAATCCACCATATCGGTGCGATACAGCGCATGAGCTACCGCCTGGCGCACGTGCAGATTAGCTAATACCGGGTGGGCCTGGTTGATGCCCAGATACAATACGGCCAGCGGATCGCGCAGCAGCACCTGGTACCCAGATTGCACCAGCTGGCGCAACACCGCGGATGAGACCGCATCGAAGACATCAAGCTGTTGGGTCGACAACCCATAGACCCGTTCGTGCAAATTCGGTACGGAGAGCACCTCGACGTCGTGTGCGGCATTGACCGCCTCCAACTGAATCGTGGCACCGTCTAATGCACCCCAGCGATACGGCCCGCTGCCCGCCAGGGGGATCAGCGGGAGCCCATCGTTGAGGGCCGCATCAAATGCCGCCCAGGAATTCGGGGAGGTAATACTAAATGCCGGGTGCGTGAGCGCGGAAATCAGGTTCGTGACCGGTTGACGCAACGTTACGGTGACCTCGAGCTCGCCGGTGGCTTCTACCGACTCCAACAGGCAGGCCTCCTGGGAACTAAACCCGCCAAAAATAATCGAAAACGGTAACCGGCCCACATCATCGAATTGGGAGCCCAGCAGTTGATCGGCCGTAGCCCAGCGTTGAAAATTTTCGACGACGACGTCGGCGGTCAGTTCGCTGCCATCGTGGAAACTGATGTCCGGCTCTAAGGTAAAGATCACTTCGCGCCCGGTGTCGGACACGCTCCATTCGGCGGCCAACTGGGGGATGGTCTCACCGGTTTCTTCATCCACTCCGATCAGCGTCTGATACACCTGACGCGCCAGCCGATGGGTTTCCACGTCGCTGGTGATCGCCGGATCGGTGGTCAACGCCTTGGCCGGTACCCCGATGCGAAATACTTTGGCCCCGGGTTCAGGAAGTGTGGGCTCGGGCGTGGACGTTGGGTCTGCCGAGGTTGTACGAATCAGCGGGGCCAGACCCAGCGAAGCCAGTCCGGCCAGCAGGGTGCGACGGGAAAGATGCATTGAAATCCTTCCGCGTGCTGACTGATCTGGACATACCGATGCGATACTCGGTGCCTATATCGTAGCCAGGCTTGCCGCCAGTGTGAAATTCCCACGACGACGTCGCACAAAATCACTTGCAACACCGATTATGTCTCACATTGATGTGCGGCGAAACAGTTGCCGGATGCGCTGGCGGAAGCCTCGCGGAATAATGTGCCAGATGCGACGCCACAACACAGGTTCGGTGCGTAGTTGTTCAACGCGTTGATTCAAGGATTGGATTTTGTCGTTCAGGGCATCGGAACGTGCTTTGAGTTCTGCGATCCGATCATTTTGCCGAAGCTGTTGGACCTCAAGTGCGTCGCGTTCCCGCCCCAAATGACGATTGTGTTGTTCTAAAGCAGCCAGCCGCTGGGCAATTTCGGGGAGGAATTCTCCGGTGAGATCCGGTGCCTGGGCTGCCGGAACAAACCCTGCGGTTCGAACACCAGACAACTGGTCAGAGGATACGAGGCTGATGATCTGACGAACCGTTTCGGGAGGGATCGGCACGTGGCCGTGACCGTCGTTGGCGAAACGAATATAGCAGCGCGGATCGGTTCCAGCCTCGCGCAGAAATGGCAATAGGTGATGTTGCAGGTAGGTGGAGTCGAAAAAGTTCTGGTAAATGAGCAGGTCATGATTCAGACCCTGTTGCGCCTGAGTCGCAAGATCGGTGGGTCCATAATTGGTCAACAGTGTTCGGATTCGATCGGTTATTGCACCATGGGTGTCCATCTGGTGTGCAAGTCGCAGATACGTGGCCATTTTGTCCTGGGCCCGGCGCTCTAACGTCAGCCGCGGATTGATTACCAGCGCGGTGCAATTGGGGAAGTGTGGGGCATAATGGGCTGCGGAAAATCCGCCACCCGATGCGCCAAACAGGATCGTGGTGCTGCCACCAAGGTGTTGCAGTGCATGTCGAATTGCCGGGACCAGGACCGGACGTAGGGGACCGGTGGCTTGGTCGCCTAAATACCACGCGACGGTCATATCACGATGGATGAGCACAGGATCAGACACTGCAATCAGGTTTAGCCCGAGATCCTTGGCAATCCCACGGCCAGTGAAATACGGCACATACGGCACGTTCAACGGGATGTCTCCATTGAACACCACCAGCGTGGTCGTAGCGCAGCGATGTTCGATCAGTACATCAATATCCCGACCATGATGCACAAAGCTATTCCCGCCGGGCTGCACGTCAGCGGCAAGAAAGGCGTCCAGCGACGCATAGTGGTGGAACGGGACAGACCAGCGGGTTTCATTACGTGTTCTTCTACTCATGAGCTGTCCACCTGAAACTGTTGTCCTGCACCGTGTTTCTCAGCGTAGGCAAAATTTCTGACGAGGGGAGTCAAACTGTTCCTTAATTTTCACATACGTTGTCTAGCCTGAACCACAGTCCCCATTGAGCAGGCCATCTAGTGCTCATAGACTCTTCTAACACCGTGCGCCACGGTCTGACCGTGAACAACAACCGGGGTGTTCAAAGAATTCACGGCCAGAGGAGCAATCATGAAGTGCCGCATCGGGCAAACGGTGATCCACTACGTCGAATACGGAACAGGCATACCGGTGATCGCCCTCCACTGGGCGGGCGTCGATCACCGTGAGATCGAAGCTGCGGTCGAGGCCTTCTTCCCGAAGGATGGTTATCGACGGATTTATCCTGATCTGCCCGCCATGGGACAGTCAGAAGCTGTGCATCTCAACAGTAATAACGACGTCGTACATGTACTGTGCGACTTTATCCAGCGCGTTGCTGACGGCTCCGCACTGTTGCTTGGACACTCCTATGGCGCGTACCTTGCACGAGGCGTGGCCGCACGACGGCCAGACATCATAGATGGGCTGGCACTGATATGCCCTCTTGCGCAGCATGCAACCGAGGTTCCGGAGCCCACGGTGATATGGCAGGACGACGATGACAATGGCGAACTCGACCCAGAAGACCGAAGCGGTTTCCAAGAGTACTTTGTGGTGCGCACACGAGCTACTGCTCGCCGATACCGCGATCACGTTCTTCCGGGGATTCGAGAGGTCGACGACGCAGCGCTGGGCCGAATTTTTGCCAACTGGCCGATCGACATGGGTGAGGGGAGTTTTAACAAGCCATCATTGATTGTGGCTGGGCGGCAGGACTCGACCGTGGGCTACATAGATGCGCTGCAACTGGGGCAGCATTACCCGAAAGCCAGTATTGCACTGATTGATGGGGCGGGCCATGCTCTGATGCACGAATGCCCTGATCTTATCGCCGCACATATCCAACACTGGTTTCAACGCATAAATTACGCTAGATAAACGTGTGTGCTCTGCCCTTAACACCCCGAAATACGGCAGCCGCCTCAACGTGAAGTACTTCGGGAATGACAAAAGCTCCAGAAAAATATTCCGGAGCTTTCGTCCTCCATGTCGCGCCGCATCTGTCAACGATGTCGCGACTCAGGACAGTGGTGCGGGCGAAGGGACTTGAACCCTTACGTCGATTAAGACACTGGAACCTAAATCCAGCGCGTCTACCAATTCCGCCACGCCCGCTCATCCGTTGTGGTGGACCGAGGAATAAGCTTAGCCCATTCACAACGAATTGCCTAATTGAATCATTCGGCGGTTGCCAGGCCCAGGTCGCGACGCAATTTGTCGACGTGGCCCTTGGCTCGTACGTTGTATTGTGCGACGTCGACGTTGCCATCTTCATCCACCACAATGGTCGAACGGATCAGCCCTTCGTAGACCCGTCCGTAGTTCTTTTTCTCACCCCAGGCGCCGTAGGCTTCAGCGACGGCGTGATCCTCATCTGACAGCACCGGGAAGTTCAGGTCTTCTTTTTCAGTGAACTTGTCGAGGCTTTTGACCGGGTCGGGTGAAATACCAATGATCTGATAACCATCGGCGGTGAAACGTTCCATGCGATCCCGGAAATCGCATGCCTGCGTTGTGCAGCCGGGCGTCATTGCTTTGGGATAAAAGTAAATAATGACTTTTTGGCCGGCATAGTCAGACAGCGAGACGGTATTGCCATCGGCGTCGGGCAGGGAGAACTGTGGGGCTGCGTCGCCCGTGGACAGACGGTTGTCAGTCATGAAGCGTGTTCCTTTCAGATGTCAAACACTGTGTAGTCTACTGCTGAAGTCCCTCAGATATTCTGGTGAGGTTTTCTTCCAATAATCCCAGGTAGGTGTCGCCGGGTTCGCCTTCGGGAGCGAGTTCGTCAGAAAATACCGTGGCATAAATTTCAACTCCGGTATCTGACGATACGGTCTGCATGGGAGCGCTGGCCACGTTGGACTCTAAGAACAACGCTGGGGGTTGGTGTTCTGTGACAAAGTCGATGGTTGAAATAATCTGATCTGGCGTGCCTATGTCGTCGGTGTCGACCGACCAAATGTAGCCCTCGAGCAGGTCATAACGTTGGGCCATGTATTGGAATGCCCGCTCGGAGGTCACCAGTATGCGACGGTCTTCTTCAAGATCTCCGATTTCTTGTTGATACTGCTCGTGCATGGCCGTCAGTTCCCCAACATAGGCATCAGCATTTTCTTGGTAGGCCTGGGCGTTGTCCGGGTCAATTTCGGCCAGCGATTCGGCGACATTTTCGGCCATAATCACGCCAACATTCGGATCCAGAAAGGCATGAGGGTTGATGGAATCTTCCACGCCTTCGGTCAAATACAGTGGCTCAACGCCCTCGGTGGTTTCGACCAGCCGGTCATCTTCGATCCCGACAGAGTTGGCCATGCGTGCCGCCCAGCCCTGGTCTCCACCTTCCAAGTTGAGACCATTGACAAAAAACACGTCCGCATCAGCTAGTGCTTTGGTATCTGCGGGGGTCGACTCGTATTCGTGTGGATCCTGGCCCACCGGAACCAGGTTATAGACCTCGACGTGCTCGCCACCGATTTCTTCCACAATGTCGGTCAGGATCGAAAACGTTGAGACCGCCTGCACCACCCCGGAATCCTCGGCTTCTGGCGAGGTTTCACTACCGCATCCGGCCAGCATTAGAGCGCCGATGGCTGCGATTGCTATTTGCCAGGTGTTGTTCATAGAGAGGAGCCTTCCTGAGTGACGGGGGAGTGCTGCGCGGCACGACGGTCGCGTAGTTTATGTAGTTGAGTCCAGATGAACCCTTGGTGGGGGCTGAAGAGAAATGCCAATAGGAACATCGCAAATGCGACCAACACGATCGCCGGGCCGGATTGCAGTTCAAAGGTGTAACTGAAATACATGCCGATGATTGACGACAGCATCCCCAACGCTGCGGCCAGCATCATCATGGTTGAAAATTTCTTCGACAATAAATATGCGGTTGCCGCCGGGGTCACCAGCATCGCGACGACGAGAATAACCCCCACGGTTTGTACGGCCGAAACGGTCACCACCGCCAGGGCAAGCAGCACGGCGTAGTTGATCATTCTGGTTGGGAATCCGTAGGCCTTGGCTAACTGGGCGTCCATCGTGGTGATTTGGAGTTGTTTATAAAACAGTACGACCAGAGACGAGATCACCACGGTGATAATGATCGACTGCCACATCTGCGAGACAGTGGTTGCCAGCACGTCTCCAAATAAAATTGCTTGGAGGGACACGGAGGATTCAGTCCGGGCCAGCAGAATGACGCCGGCTGCCAGAAACGCGGTGAAGATAATGCCAATCGACGTATCGCGTTTGAGCCGGGAGTTCGAGTTCACAAACCCGATGCCAGCTGCGGCAAGTAAACCTGAGAGTAATGCTCCGATAAAGATATTGGCCCCGAAGAAGAACGAGACGGCAATACCGGGCATCACGGCGTGGGAGATCGCATCACCCATGAGCGACAAGCCGCGCAAAATAATCAGCGAGCCCACCACACCAGAAACCAGACCGATGACGACGGCGGTGATAGCCGCTCGAGCAAGGTGGGGATAGTTGAGCAGATCGGACAAAAATTCCATAACTTATTCACCGATCCCCAGCAGGTTGGCTCCGAAAGTTGCCGTGAGGTTCGGCCCAGTCAGGGCTTGGGATACTGGGCCTTGGGCAATGAGGTGTTTATTGATCATGATGATGTGGTCGAAATAGTTTTCAACATTCGATAGATCGTGATGCACCATGACCACGGTCTTTCCGGCGGATACGAGCTCGCGAAGAATCTCGATAATGTTTTGCTCGCTGGCGGCGTCAATACCCATCAGCGGTTCATCCAATAACAGGATATCTGCTTGTTGGGCGAGGGCACGAGCGATAAATACGCGCTGTTGTTGCCCACCGGAAAGATCAGCAATCTGACGGTGAGCAAAATCTTCCATATGCACGCGCATTAACGCACGTCGAGCGATTTCGCGTTCTACCTTGCCGGGCCGTTGGAAAACCCGCAGCCTTGGATAGGTGCCCAACAGCACGGTATCAAAAACGTTGATGGGAAAATCCCAGTCAGTAGTAGAACGCTGCGGCACATAAGCGATGCGTTCACGTACTTTGTCCACGCGTTGATTAAAAAACCGGATCGCTCCAGCGGTACGTTCCACCAGTTCCAGGGTGGCTTTTAACGTGGATGATTTGCCTGAACCATTCGGCCCAACGATGCAGGTCATGGTGGCCGCGGGGACAGAAATCGTAAGCCCCTCTACGGCTTTAACACCTCGATATGACACATGCAGGTTGTCAATCGTCAATACGTCATCGGGCACGGACGGGCCTTTCGTCGTCGGCAGCTACGGGTGGTCTAAACCCGATTGTATGGAGCGCTGTTGTATTTCCTACCTCTGTGCCGCAAGAAGACGTTCATTCTTGCAAACAGGTTGGTACCATGATCATATGTTCGACGAGACGTACTTTCAAATATGGCTCATCGAATATGACGTCGGTCGTCGTTGGAGACAACGTAGTGTCTTTTCATGTTGTGGCGTGTCTTTGGTTGCGATGGCGGTCTTCCGGTAGGTTCTATATCATCGGTACCCTCAGATGACGATGACCGGTTCAACCTGGGAGGCAATCAGTGGCCAGTACTCTTGATGAACTCAACCAGTCGCGGGAAAAGCGACCGAATTTTACCGTCTCACAGTTGTGGACGGACACCTTGGGCCGGTTAGGTATGCGGTCACTACAGCTGCTGATCGTCGGCACGCTCGTGGGGCTGGTGGTCTTGGCACTACTCAACCTGACGGTTGTGGTCATCCCTACCCTCATCGCCATTATTTTGGCCTGTGCCTTGTGGCCTCTGGTGCGACTATGTCGTCGTGTGATGTCAAATATCTTAGCCGCCTGGACCGTATTCCTTGGCGCCCTACTTGTCTTAGGCGGCATCGGTACCGCCCTGGTGTTCTCGGTCATCAATGAGTGGTCAACTCTGGTTGAACAAGCGGTCCAAGGTTTCAATCAGTTACGCGACTGGGGGGAACAATTCCTTGGGGGGCTGGATTTCACCATCGACCAATCCCAGATCGATTCGATGGTCGATACGGTTACCGGTTTCTTGACCTCTGCTGAATTCGGCACCGGTGCGGTCACCACCATCAGCGCGGCGGGAACCTTTGTTACCAGCCTGGTACTGCTGCTGGTGATCTTGTTTTTCTTGCTCAAAGACGGCGACCGTATTTGGGCATTCTTCGTTTCCTGGGCCCCGGAACACTTCAAGGCTCAAACGATTGCCTCAGGTGATCGGGCCATGCACACCTTTGGTGGGTATATTCGCGGTACTGCAATCGTTGCAGCAGTCGATGCCATTGGTATTACAATCGCGTTGCTCATCCTGCAGGTGCCGCTGGCCATCCCACTGGGGGTTGTCGTCTTCCTGGGTGCATTTATTCCGCTGGTGGGTGCCACCGTTGCCGGGATTTTAGCCACCCTGGTTGCCCTGGTGGCTAATGGACCGGTGGTAGCGCTGATCGTGCTGGCCGCCGTCATTTTGGTCAACCAACTGGAAGGCAACTTCTTACAACCGGTGGTGATGGCTCAGACACTGAATCTGCATGCCCTAGTGATTTTGATGGCCTTGACCGCCGGTACGGTGCTGGCGGGAATTATCGGTGCGGTCCTGGCCGTCCCACTGGTCGCCGTGGCCTGGAGTGTGGTCAAGGTTTGGACCGGGCGGGAAGAATTCCACGGACTGAGCCCGGTGGATAAGGCTCAGCAGCAGATTGAAGCAGTGGGCGAAGAACGCCGTGAACACCTCAAAGAGCTGAAACGCCAACAACGCGCAGAAAAGGCTGCAGCAAAAGCAGCATCGTCGTCCAAGGCAGAAAACGCGGACGACGACGCCTAAGGCATCTTCACTGTGGTGGTTAGTCTTCGTCGCTGGAGAACGACCACATGACGCCGAAGCGGTCAAAGACCTGTCCATACCAGCCACCCCAGGGCGCTTTTTCAAATGGCATGGCCTCTGATCCGCCGCCCTCGATGAGCTTTCCAATATAGTCGCGGGATTCCTGCGCAGTGTCGGTCGACAGCAACATGGAATAGGCTGTATCGCGAACGGGATAACTTTTGCCGTCGATGACATCAGATCCTGCGATCAGGCCACCTGGAAACTGCAGCCATGCGTGGGCGACCGCCCCTGCAGGAGGGTCGAATGGCATGGCCTCCAGTGTGACGTCGTCATAGGTCATGATGTTGAGCTCACCGCCGAAAACTTCCTGCCAATGTTGCATGGCTTCAGCGGTGGTTCCTGGAAGTGAAATATATGTAGCAAGTGTGCGAGCCATCGGTGTGCTCCTCAATGTTTGGGTTGGTGGTCTGCATTTTACGGACCACGTTCGCCATACGAAATGCACCCGGTGCGGGTCTCGCACACTGGAATGGAAAATCTGCGACGTTACTGTCGAAGAGCAACGCGACTGATGTGGGACATTGCTCAACATCTACCAGGGTCCAGCACACGGGCGGAGGAGCCACCGTCGGCCAGGGCTTTGGAGAGTTCGCTGAGCCTGGTGGACACAACGACGTCCGCAGCAATGCCCCTGAAGACGTTATGAAATCACATAGTGCGCTATGAACAAGCGAGGTTTAGTCGGGTGCCTCGGTAATGGTGGTTTCAGGGCTGGGGCCTAAGACAAAACGCCGGCCGGAGATGTGTTCGATGTCGATGGCGATGACTTCGGGTTTTCGAACGGCAATCCACGCGTCGAGATCCAGGGTATCGACCAGGCTGAGTTCCTTGTGGTGTTCGACCCGGCGTCCGGTTCCGTACACCACAGCACTGGTGGCAATATTGCCGTCGATATGGTCGGTTTCTAGCGCGAGGTAGCTGCCGGTTGCGGTGGCAAAGAGTTTATTGCCCGGGGATGTCCGAATATAGGCCACGACGTCGTCAATATTATTGGCATGGACTGCAAAGTTGATCGGGAAAATATCTGGTCGGCCATCCAATGACACTGCTAGTCTGCCGAAGCGTTTGTCGGTGAGAAAGTCCAGCGTCTGTTCAACGGTTAGGTCGGTGATGGCAGATTCCGTGTTCATAGCATGAGTCCTCTTGGCCAGCGGGCGAGTACAATTCGTCACACTCTAGCCTAGTACCTGGCAAAGTGAACAGCCAGGTAACGCCATTTGTGCTCCTTGGGGACGACTCAGCGGGACAGGTCGTGGTCAGCGAGCCAGGCAGAGGCGACATCGGCGGCAGCAGCTTGTTCATTGACGGACTGGGCGTTGAGTTCTATGAGGTCGTCTGGACCCAGCTCAGCTTGAACGGCATTGATCGCGTTAACGGCCTCGGCAGGCAGCTGATCAGTGGCGATTGGTACAACGTTTTGGGGCAGGATCAGAAATTCTGGGTCCTCAAGTACCACAAGATTATTTTCTTCGATTGCCGGTGATGAAGTATAAATATCGGCCAGGTCAACATCACCATCGGTCAATGCACCCACGGTGAGCGGCCCACCTGAATCCTCAACGCTGATCACTTCAACGGTCACACCGTAGCGTTCCAGCGCGCCGTCGGGACCATATGGGTAGGCGATGTTATCGCTATTGAAGGCCATGCCACAAGCGAAAGAATCAACGGCCAAGTTCAATACTTAGGTGGCACCTGCCAACGTGTCAGAACCAACTACACCCACTCCACGAGAAAACGGTTATCCCCGGTTCTCAAGTCGGTGGCATTGAAGCAATATCGTAGTCATGGCACTTGCTTTATGCCATTTGGCTGTTGAGACCGCTGCAAGCAACCTCCAATGTTTGCAGTAATTGTTCTGCATCCACGTTGGAAAAGGTGTCTTGCGAGCATCCAAGGAATATTTCGAGGAAGCGGCGCCCGAAGGAACCCTCCGAAGACCGAGCTGGTTGGTTGTATTTTGCACTAAGCTGCTGCCAAATCTGTTGGAGGTTGTCTAGTTCGGTGAGCTGGGTGTGGAGCGTTAAGGTGAGTTGTAAGCTCATATCTCTGAGATCCTCGACACCTTGGGATTCTTGGCCGGTGAAACGTCTCGGTGAATTGCCAGCACCGGTCATTCGGTCGACGACGACTTGAGCTGCCTTGGGTGGTTGCACCGGCACGTGGGCGCCTTCCTGCTTTCCGATATCAGCGCATGTGTGCTCAATGAGTCGCTGCCAAAGACCACCAATTAACCCGACGAGTTCGATTGCTGCTGCCAAATCGAACGAAAGGTTGAAATCTAAAAATGACGCCTGGCTTTGAGGTTGGGCCTGTCCTGTGGACACTGCCCAGAGTGGGTTTGCTGATGGCGTCTGGAGTCGGCTTTCTACGGATTCCCCAAGCCGACTAACGGTACGCACCATAGTTTTAAGGACAGGCGTAGGATCTCGCATACTCACTGGCGGTTGTCTCGTTTGGTTTGGCTGGGCCGGTAAAAACTGGTCAAGCAGGTCTCGGAGAGGTGCCGGTAGCCCGTTGCTTGGTCGAGCACAATGTGGAAGCCACTCCTCGAGAAAGACCCCGAGGTGTTTCGTAAGTACCGCCGCGGTTGCGAGCCCGAATGCTGTTGAAATGTAATGTCCATTGATCAGGGTGATCAGGTCGCCGGAATGCTCCAAGAGGCTACTTTCGTCAAATTCCCGCAAGTCTTGCATAAGCCATGCGGCTGGGATGACATCCCCCGAACCATATGACGCTGACCAATTTCCTCGGATGGGTCGGCATGATTGTTCAAGTGCATCGAGCAAAGATCGATAACTGTCTTTATGAATTCCGGAACCACCGTGATGTAATTGCTCAATTTTACAAGCTAGAAGTAAGTTTCGAAGCTGCGAAGGGGCTTGCCACGAGGGCTCGATGAGGTGTGATTCTAGGACTACGGCCTGTTCGGTCCGCGTCATCTCAATCCCGTCTAAATGCCCCAATAAAGTGGTGAAACCGTAGGCGTGGCTCTGTGGAGATTCTAAATACTGGTCTACAGCACGTCGCTCGTTTTCAATCCTTGACGTTGCTCTTAGCCAGTCAGAATTGGGGACACCATCTAGCAGCGTTTGGTATACACGGTGCATTCCTGGACGACTCATTTTTTCCTTCTAGTAATTACTAGGGCGGCTGCGACAAATATCAAAGCGAAAGCGCCCAGCACCAGCACATCGGAACTTGTGTTGCGTAGCCATGCGAATACGCCGATTGTCTCCTCGTCTCCTGGCATCCCAGGTACAGCTCCTGAATAGGCCGCAGATATGGCGCTCAGTATGATTTCGAGAAAGGTCAGAAGCCCCAGAGCGAAAAGTACCATTTCAACAGTAGATTGGTATCTTCTATCAAGTCTGGCAGATTTTCTGCTGACGACATTTCCCGTGTCTTGCATCCTGCGCGTAATTCGCTCGATGGTTTCATTGTAATTCCAGGCGTCTAGGTTTGCCTGCGCAACCGTTCGACGAACTCCCTGCACGTTTAGGAAAAGATCATCAGCTGCGAGATGGTGATTGGCCATATTTGTCCATTCTTCTTCCATCTGGTGTTGCATAAGGCGTACCTCGCGCGACTTAACCCGCGCTTGTGGTGGGCCAATGCTCTGGAGGATATTTAGAGAGCTCCTAGATAATTTGTCTGCTTGGTGCCAGAGATATTGTGCGTCTATCAGACCGCAAATGACTTCTAAGCGTTCCGTATGGTCTAGTAGATCCCAGCCTAATACAGAGCCATTTCCCCAACCAGAGTTAATGGAAGCACCGGGTGTCCCGTCTAAAGGACTAGTCACAACTTCTGAAGATAGCCAACCTTCAGTGACTTTTTCGTCCGTGCGCAACAAGCGGTTTCGCCCGACCCACATTACCGACTCTGGAGGGCATTGAAGTTCAGAAACACTAGCTTGGATCCCTATCTTGGTCAACGCAATCTCGAGCTGTTCAAGTTCAGATCCTGACAGCGTATCTATAACTGGGGAGTTCACTCTACATAGGACAGCAACAATGGCAGTGTCGCCAAAATGTGCAATCCATAATTCAGCTACTTCAAGAATTACTGAGCACTTCGCCCCGATCGTCAGAGTGACTGGTGAAACTTGTGATCGTTTTCTTGGCTCGAGATTATAAGTTAAAAATTGCGCCCGATCGGAGGAACGAGAAAAGAAGCGTCCGTTATCTGTTGTCTGGGGTGCTTTGAAGTTTTGGACTTGTCTCGAGGAAATCTCGACGGGAGCTACCAAGAGAAAATCCCTTGTGTGCTGACCGGCTGACATTGATCCGTTGTGTGATGACTTCAAGAGGGCGTTCTCCATTCGTCTGCGCGTCATGTCAGTATGATAAAAGCAATTAGTGACTACATCGTATATATGTACGTATATATGTAATTGTGGATTCAAATACGATTTCACTGTTGCCTAGCTATTCGTTCCGTTGCTGGTCAGCTGTGACATGGTTAGTGCGAGGGTCTCAACTTTTGGGGATCCTGGGTCATAGTACAATACAGCTAGTCTGGACCATTGAAGCATGTCTCTACGAGCTGCATTTTGCGGTAGGTTTGGGCTGAAGCCAACAGTGTTCACCCATATACTTCAAGTGGAGATAGATAGCGTTGAAGGGATCTCCGACCTAGATTCTCATTGGGATCTCGCTGCTGAGGTGCCGCTTGTGTGAGAACCCACGGTGATGATAGCACTCGTCGAGGACTTTCGAGAGATGCATGGGTGAGCAGTGAAATAACGGGATCCAGTATGCGTATCACCATATTTGATGTCAGCGGATGCACCGGTCGGCTCGTAGTGGACCAAACCCAAGTTGGGCGACACTACGTCACAGTGATACTACGGAATGTCATGCCAAGATGTCAGGGCAGTTGAACGTCGTTAATCGCAGCGAGTCACCGTTGTTGACTCGACCAATGTTGAAATGTGAAGAATTTGGTCGTTATCAGCCGCCGTCCGCTAGCCGGTGGAATGCACAAACACATGGCATATTCGAGGGATGAACAACTGGTGGCCAACACCCAACGCTGGACGATTGTTAACGATCACTTCCTCGCGCTAGACGACGCGATCACTTTTATCCCGTGACAATTTCGTGAGGTCTGGACCGACCGTTGGGACACCTGATCCCAACGCAATTCGTGACCAATTCGCGCGCGTTCATAACACTGAGTGCGAATGTTGGGGCTGGCGACCGATGGTAAATCGAAGTTGTTTAGGGTTGCGAAAGAAGCTTATGTGACTGGACTTCGACTATGATTCGAGGCAATTTCGCAACGCTCGGAAAAAATAAACGGCTCCACTAAACCATTGTTCTGTGAGCCATCATTTCAATTGTGCCCCCCGCCGGACTCGAACCGGCAACCTACTGATTAAGAGTCAGGTGCTCTACCATTGAGCTAGAGGGGCGTATTGCTCCTGAGCAACGAAGAGAAACTTTATCAAAGAATTTCCGTTAGACAAAATTCAAAGTCAGCCTGGTAGTGACCAGCATACCGGATGCCAAATCTGCTCCAACCAAGCCGTACGGAATCAATTGTCTCAGACACGA
>NZ_DYXC01000073.1 GCF_020742345.1 Enteractinococcus helveticum
GCGATGGCGTGAAGGGGCCCAATATTCACGGTACGGACCACGTCACCGTCCAAGACCCGGAAGTATCCTTCTTTGACTGTGTGCAATGGTCAAAAAACGTCGTCAGCACAATTGTCAGGCTGATCGGTTCAGGCAATGCTGATCTTTAGTCCCTTGCCCCGCCGTGTTTGTGACCCCGCAGCCGCAGGTCAAGACTGGCGATTGCCAGCATCAACTTCAACAAGCAATACCCCAGCTCGGCAAACACTCCATCATCTGACCGCTACCGGATCATCATCCAAGTGCTTTCCGAACGCCAGACCGGCGCTTTCCGATGCTCAGACACCCGCTACCGGATCGGGCTTCCTAACAAAAGTATATACTGCCAGCACTGGTGCTCTCTGCCTTGGTGTCTTCGGAATTATGACGCTTATTGTAAGAGTCCCCAGTCCTGTTTCCTCTACCAGGGAGATAACAATAGTCTTTTCGACGACCTACACTTGTGTCGAAGATACAGCTACCGTGAATCTTCTGGATGTGTGATTAAACGAAACCGCCCGGCTGAAGCAAATTCTTCAACCGGGCGGATCTATCGTCGATTCGCTATCGCTTAGGAACGATCACGTTTGCCTTCAAGCTCGCGGACTGCGGTCTCCACAGAGCTTTGTAGCTTACGACGGTCTGTGTTGTGCTCTGCGTGCGCTTCTGCCAGTTCTTCGGCTGTCACGGGCTCAACACGATCTTCGAAGAAGTGGCGTGACCAGCGTGCACGAAGTTTCTCCAGAAGTGTGATCTTGCCTTTCTTATTAGGTTGGGCAGGAACAGGCTCTGGGGATTCGTAGGAAACGAGTTCGTACAGACGGTATTCGTCTAAGAGCTCGTGGCGCTCAAGGATTGCACCTTCAGGGGTGAACTCGATGACACCGGTTTCGCGGCCGTGCAGTGCGATCTCGCGGTCTTTACGCTGCAGCGCTAGGCAGATGCGCTTGGTGACGATGAAACCGATGATCGGCCCAAAGATCAACAGGAAGCGCAGGATGTAGGCGACATCATTCAGCGACATCTTGAAGTGGGTGGCCATTAAGTCAGATGACGCAGCGGCCCACATGACACAGTAGAAGATGACGGTTGCTACGCCGACGGCAGTGCGGCCTGGTGCGTTTCGTGGACGATCCAGAATATGGTGTTCACGGTTGTCACCGGTGATACCACGTTCAATCCATGGCCAAGCGAACATGCCAACGACCAAGATACCCATTGGGATCATTGGGACAAGGATTCCCATTGGAAGAGCGTTCCAGCCCCAAGGCATTGGAATATGCCAGAGGAAGGAGAAGTCTCCCAACATACCAGGCATCAGACGAAGGATTCCGTCACCAAAACCTACATACCAGTCAGGTTGGGTACCAGCAGATACTGGTGATGGGTCATAAGGCCCGTAGTTCCATACTGCGTTGATCTGGAAGAATCCCGAGATCAGAGCAATGATACCGAATACGATGAAGAAGAACCCACCGGCTTTCGTAGCGAATACCGGTCCGATTGGGTAACCAACCACGTTATCCTCGCGACGGCCAGGTCCCGGATACTGGGTGTGTTTGTGCACGACAACCAGGAACAAGTGCAAAGCGATAAACAGGATAATAAACGCTGGCACGACCATGATGTGCAGAGAATACAGACGTGGAATGATCTGATCTCCTGGGAATTCTCCGCCGAATAAGAAGAACGAGATGTAGGTTCCAACAACTGGAATCGCTTTCATCATTCCGTCAATAATGCGGAGACCGTTACCGGATAGAACATCATCCGGCAGGGAGTAGCCAGTGAATCCAGCAGCGATAGCCAGGATCCACAGAACGACGCCAATGACCCAGTTGAGTTCACGTGGACGTCGGAATGCACCGGTGAAGAAGACACGGAGCATGTGGATCGATAGTGACGCTACGAAGATCAGTGCGCCCCAGTGGTGTACCTGACGCATAAACAGACCACCGCGAACCTCAAACGAGATGTCTAGGGTTGACGCGTAGGCCGCCGACATTTCTACACCGTAGAGTGGTTTGTATGCTCCTTCGTACACGACGTGTGCCATGGATGGATCGAAGAAGAAAGTCAGGAAAGTACCTGAGAGCACGACGACAGCGAAGGAGTACATTGCCACTTCGCCGAGCATAAAGCTCCAGTGGTCCGGGAAGAGTTTGCGCCCGAACTCTTTAACGATGCTCGACGCGCCAACACGGGTGTCGACGTAGTTCGCAATTTTGCCGGTAGTTGTCGATGCTTTGTAGTCACGAATGACGGACATTATGCACCACGCTCCTCAGCTGGTCGTGGGTCACGTTCCCAGTAGGCAGGACCGACTGGCTCGAGGAAGTCGCTTTGCGCCACCAGGTAGCCTTCACTGTCAACTGTAATTGGCAGCTGTGGCAGTGGGTGCGATGCCGGACCGAAGACAACCTTGCATTCCTGAGTCAGGTCGTAGGTCGACTGGTGGCAAGGGCACAGTAGGTGGTGCGTGTGTTGTTCATAGAGCGCAATTGGGCAGCCAACGTGGGTGCAAATTTTAGAGTAAGCGACGATACCGTCGACGTGCCAGTCTTCGCGCCCGTCGCTGATCTGCATGTCTTCTGGATTTAAACGCATAAGCAATACCACGGCTTTTGCCTTTTGGTTGAGCTTATCGTGCTCCAGGTCCAGCAGACCGTCTGGTACGACGTGAAGGGCCGAACCGATAGTTACGTCCTGAGCCTTGATCGGAGTGCCGGTCACGTCACGAACCAGTCGTGTACCGGTATCCCACATCGTGTGGCGCATGCGCTCTACACCAAAGTTTTGTGCCGGGTCATCGGATTGGTTACCGGTGTTATCCAAGTCGCGAAGGAGCGCGATTGCTGGCAGTGGCGCGATAGCAAGTGCACCGATAAGAGTGTTGCGCAACAGTGGACGACGCTTGATCTGGGATTCATCGATGATGTCATTGATCATGTTGGCAGCGTCTGAGCGGTCTTCTTCGGTAACTACTTCTCCGCGTTCTTCGACCCATTCGTGATCGGGCATAAGAGCGCGACCCCACTGGACGATACCTATACCGATGCCAAGCATTGCAAAAGCGGTACCCAAACCGAGCAACCAGTTCTGCAAGCGGATGAGGTCCATATTGGTTTCGTCAAGCGGCAGCTGTCCGACGCCAAAGTACCCCACGAAGAAGATGATGGTACCGACGATGGACAGGATGAACATGAAAGAAACCTGGCGTTCTGCGCGTTTGGCTACGCGAGGATCTTCATCCGTAGTACGTGGCCGGTGAGGTGGCAATCCGGGGTTTTCGATAGCGTATTTACCCGAATCATCACTAGCGCGCTCTACGGTGCCCGGTGTACCGGGATCTCCGTGGCGTTGCTCGCCCATAGATCTGATTCCTTTACTCGAGTGATGTTGGTGATGTATTTAATCGACGATATTTCGATAAATTTTAGTTTGATCGTGAGGTTATCCACACCATGAAACCGATGATCAGTGCCAGGCCGGCAGTCCAAACGAACAGCCCTTCAGCCACTGGCCCAAGCGAACCGAGGGAAGCACCACCTGGGTGACCCTGGGATTCGAACTCTTTGAGGTATGCAATGACATCGCGTTTATCCTCGGGAGTGAGGTTGGTGTCAGAGAATACCGGCATATTCTGTGGACCAGTCACCATAGCTTCGTAGATGTGCTGCTCAGAGACGCCATGCAGAGATGGTGCATACTTACCACGGGTCAGAGCACCGCCGCCTGCTGATGCAGAGTGGCACATGGCGCAGTTGACGCGGAACAGGTCGCCACCACGTGCGAGGTTTACATCAGCGTGGTCAGCATCTAGGTATTCTTCTTCCGGAACGGTTGGGCCGGTTCCGAGGGAGTGGACGTATGCAGCCAGCTGCATGGTCTGTTCTTCACCGAACTGCACTGGTTTTTGAGCCCCTTGTGGCCCACTCATCTGCAGTGGCATGCGGCCGGTGCCGACCTGGAAATCAACTGATGCAGCGCCCACACCAATGAGGGATGGGCCAGCAGGTCCACCGGTTGCGCCAATACCGTGACAGGAAGCGCAGTTTGCGTTAAACAGTGCTTCGCCATCTGCAATGTTGTCTGCGCTGGTGTAATCAGCCTGCGAGTAGGCCGATGCAGAGTTGATGTTGGAGGCTAAGGAGTACAGTCCTCCGGTCAGTAGCAGACCCAGCAACAGCAGGGCCACTCCGACCATGGGGTGGCGGCGGTTCTGTGAGAGTGCCTTCACTTTTATGGATTCCTAACGTTTTGTATAACCGGATGAGGTGTGACAAGTCCAGTCCGGTTACCTCGGGTGCGATTGATGTCGAGCCGGCGGACCGAACAGATCACTGAATGACGTAGATGATGAACCAGAGGGCGACCCATACAACGTCGACGAAGTGCCAATAGTACGAAACGACAATGGCAATCGTGGATTCATGGTTTCCAAAGCGCTTAGCTAGGTAGGCGCGACCAATTACGAACAAGAACGCGACTAGACCACCGAGCACGTGCAATGCGTGGAACCCAGTGGTGATGTAGAAGGCAGAACCGTAAGCATGCGCTGCAACGGTTACACCGTGGGAAACAAGGACCGCGTACTCATACGACTGCACTGACAAGAAGATTGAACCGAGGATGAAGGAAACGATGAACCATTCCACAACACCCCAATCTTTGAGTTTGTTGCTGGTGCGGCGTGGTCGTAATTGGACAGCTGCCTTAACACCCCACTGAGCCGTGAACGAACTGATCACCAGGATGACGGTGTTAATGGTCGCCAAGACCGGATCCAACAGTGCGGTGTTCTCCTCCCACAATGTGGGCGAGGTTGACCGCAGCGTGAAGTACATAGCGAATAGGCCACCGAAGAACATAACTTCGGACGACAGCCAGACCATGGTGCCAACGGCAGCCAGGTTTGGCCGACTTGGGAAGCCGGTGGGATTATGCGAGAGAGTCTGAGTTGATGTTGTCACCCTTTCATTATGGCCCGAAATTATTCAAGATTCACAATGAGACTTGCCGACTGCGTGTCCTTTTGTTGTGACAGGCCCAACCTTCTGCGCCGTTATACCGCATAATTCCGAGGTAATACGCAGGTTTCATAGACAGTAATCTCAGCTTGTTGCGACTTCTACGGCTTGTGGAAATTGCTGAATTGTTAAGCGCAAATCTCGCTTTTTGAGGTCTTTTTCGGTGCGCAATTGAGGCTTCGGAAAGTCAAGATCGCTCGGAAAATCGAATTGGGTAATAGGATGACATAAGCAAGAGGAATCGTCTCGTCCTGAGGAAGCATTTAATGAATTGGCCCACAGTATTGTCTGCAGTATCGAATCAACAGCATTTGACGCAGGAACAGGCTGCTTGGGCGATGGAAGAAATGATGTCAGGGATAGCTACTGATGCCCAAATCGGCGGTTTCCTGATGGGACTGTCCACGAAAGGGGAGACGGTTGAGGAACTGCTTGGTTTAGCTGATGCGATGCTCGACGAAGCTGTTGCGGTTGACCTGCCTTCTGATGTCCTTGATATCGTCGGTACCGGTGGTGACCGATTAGGAACAGTCAATCTCTCTACGATGTCGTCGTTGGTAGCTGTTGGTGCCGGCGCGAAGGTCGTGAAACACGGGAATCGAGGCTCATCATCTACCGCAGGCGCTGCCGATGTCATCGAAGCCCTCGGTGTGGATCTCAATCTCACGCAATCGCGAGCCAAACAGTCCTTAGAAGAAGCCGGCATCACGTTCCTGTTTGCTCAGGAATACCACCCCTCAATGCGCTACGTAGCACCTGCTCGTAAGCAACTAGGCGTCCCCACAGCATTCAACTACCTGGGGCCGCTTTCAAATCCGGCCAGGGTCCAAGCACAAGCACTTGGCTGTGCGTCACAAGTAATGGCTCCGTTGCTTGCTGGAGTATTGGCAGATAGGGGAGTGCGCGGCCTCGTCTTCCGCGGCTCGGACGGACGTGACAAGATCACAACCTCAGGCCCGACGACGATATTTGAAGTTCGCAACGGCAAGGTTGAAGAATACGAACTACACCCACAGGATTTCGATATCGAATTGGCGTCAGTCGAAGCGCTGGCGGGTAAGGATGGCGCTTACAATGCCGGCATTGTCCGCGCGGTGTTGGAAGGCAAGCACGGTCCCGTTCGCGATGCGGTGCTATTGAATACTGCTGCGGGCCTTACCGCTTACGACAAGGATGCATCAGGCCATCTGTTCGACCGCATGCGAAAGAATATGACTCGTGCCGAAGTAGCTATTGATTCCGGCGCCGCGCAGCAAGTCTTGGACAACTGGGTAAAGGTTTCTCGCCCAGACAGTATCTGATACTGTCCTTCAGCTTTGGTTCATAAGAACGTGCCATGGATCCGCATTGCATCCGGACCCATGGCACTTTGATGCTTACTCGAAGCCTAGGGCGAAGCCTTCTTCTAGGTCGTTTCGGGAGTAAGCCCGGAAGGCCAAATGAGTCTCTGTGGCCTGAATCCCGGTGATCTTCGATAGACGATCTGAAATAACATCTTCGAGGTCTTCAAACTCTCGTACCCCTACCATAGCGATTAGGTCCCATGCTCCTGTGACCGAATATACCTGGGTGATACCGTCCTTGTCCGCCAGTTCCTGAGCGATCTCTGGAATGCGGTTGGTGTCAGTTTTGATCATGACGAAAGCGGTTACCATGGTCCTCCTTGTGGTCTCGTATTAGTAGTCTAGGTGGTTTGTTTTCCTCGAGTAACCAGTGTCGAAATGATGCGTCGGCCGATAAGGAGCAACGCCAAGGCGCCCGAAGTGACCAGCATGAAGGCCAATGCCGACGTGTCGTTAAACAAGGCTGCACGCAATATAGGTCCGATGATCACCGTGCTCAGCCACAGAATCACACCCATGGGAAAGATATTGTGAATGAGTCGCGTGGGTCTAATGCCTGCAGCAAGGATGAGATACGGGATCAGAAATGGAATGGCTACGCGCGCGATACTGGCTGGATCTAAGTTTCCATTGTGCGATGAGATCCCGATCATCGCAAAAATAACGATGAGTACAGCGTCGACGGCTAATAGACCAGCCACCGTGGACTTCGTGGCTTGATGTGGTTCTGATGTCATGATTGCAGTCTAATTCAGCACACTGAGCCTTTTAGATACTGTGTGTAACGCACACCACTGACCGCTTACGATGGTTTGGGTGCACAAGCAAATAGGGTTGTCACTATGCTTTGTTTGACATTGACCTTGGCCAAGACTGTTCCTGATTCACAGGGGCCTGAAATTGTTGGGCAGCTGGTCGAGTCACTCACTTGGCGACCTGACGGCGATGGGGGAGCAGGCCCGAATTTCAAAGCCACGGGCCGTCGTCAGGTGCAGGGACATTTGGCATCGGCTGACGAGACCGTGGGGTTCATATTATCTGCGGCTCGTTCAGGAACTTGGGGAGTGCATCTAGTTATCATCCCAGAAAGCACAGATGAGTTTGCTGACATAGATGAAGCTGATGCGTTGCACGAAATTTTGTGCCAGGCAGTCAAGGCTGCCCCTCAGGCCCTGCGAGCACCTGGGGGAGTACAGGTGGTAGCCGCACAAGGAAAGAAACTGGTGGATTCAAAAACTGCGCCAGAAATCGGTCCGATCGAATCTACGCTCCAATTACTATGCTCGATCGAGCGACGTCGTTCAGACGAAGGTCAAGAAGCGGGCTTGATGATCAATGCCGGAAACTCGCAAACACAAGCAGCAAAGAATCTTGGGGTTTCACAACAAGCGGTCTCTGCACGCTTACAGGCCGGATATTGGTATGAATCCAGGAAAGTAGCTTACTGGCTGGCGGTGCAACTTGACCAATTGCTATTGGGCGAGTAGCACATTCATGCGGTAGCTTCGACCGTTGGTTCAACTGATTGTTGTCCGGGAGCGAAGACCCGACCGATAGTGGCGAAACTCGCGGGTGACGCACAACACCTCTCCGGGAGGCCGATTGGCCGTCCTGTAGCTGATCATCGGCATATTGGGCCGAGAGTATTTCCGCGTCAAAGCTTGGCTGGTGCTCACAGCCGTCAAATATCTTCGGGGGAGTTGTGTAGAGCCGCGAGTTTGGGGCAACACGTCCCAGGGTGAAGTACCTCAGAGTGAAGCTCGTCTTCCAGGTCTACACAGATCTCCTCTGATAGCTCGTTGTGATTGGGTGAACCACAACGAGCTCCTAGGGCCGCGTTGAGACCAGTGTTTCTTGAGCTGTGGCCTGTGTGTAGCCTACATTGATGAGATAACCGTCGACGTGCGCAGGTAAAGCAGGATTTGGTGATAAGTTTTCGCCGCCGAGCAAACGTTTTGGTCCAGCGCATTGTGCGTAAAGGACATCTGCTGCCACGTTCGGAGTATTTGGTTACATGATTCGCTACGCCATTCAATGACGCCGAATTCCTTTGTGTGGCGATTCCAAGATGGTCTCGAGTTCAGAATGCTTTCGACGATTATTGCACGTGACCGAGATGAAGATCATTGGGTGTTGGCAGTCAGTGGCACTGTACGAATGTCGAATATGAATCAATGTCGAATAAGGGTGCTTGAGGGGATCGGTAGGCAAAGCTACCTAAAGCTATTCCCTTCCGAAAAGTCTTCAACTTTACATAATGTAGATTATCGGCGTTTTTGGTTGTTGTATTTGTGCTGCTTATTCGGCGATGACTGGTTCATCATCATTCTGCTGTTTCGGTATGGGTGTCAGCTCAAACAGCGTTGCTGATGCATCTTCCCACCGGCCCACGAGTCGGCGAAGTTCGCCGCCGTCTTCATCGAGAGTATCTAAGACATGATGAACGGATACTGTGCCCCATTCATCAGGCAATTCGCCACGAATGTAGATGCTGATATCGGAATCCTCTGATCCCAGATACTGGCCATCTTCGTTGTAAAAATGGTATTCAGCTTGCTGAATTTCGCCGGCAAGCGCTTGGTTGAGCATATGGATTCCCACGGGGTCTGCCATGGCGTCATAGACCCAGCGTTCTCCAAGCACAGAGTGTTGCGTTCTTGTAATGAGGTAGTCTTCGGCGCCGTCCAAGGGTGCTGCACGGTATGTCATTGGCAGGTGCAGTATCCTGTCATCTCGCTTTACGACAAAGCCTTCAAAGCCGACTTCCCCGCTGGTGTCGTCAAATCGGTAAGTGCCGACCAGTTCGGGTTCACCGGAGCCGCCCCAGAATTGTTTATCTAACCAAGCAGTTACAAATTCTTTTTTGGACGGAGTCAGCTCAGCTGTATAAATAGTGGCCATGATGAATAGTCTACGCGTTGGCTACCAAAAACACAGCTAAGCAAAAGCCATGCCGACACCCCCTAGAGATTATCGACTTCAGCATGGTCATCGTAACCATAAGGTGGTACACGAGCTGGCTTTTGGCGACAGCATAAGTCGAAACCAAGTATCCTGAAAACATGAACGCACTTATGGGGGGCCATCATGGTTGAGTGGATCCTAGATAACTTCTGGTCATTCTGGCTCATTATGATGCTGTTGCTAATCAGTGTTCAGGTCATGACAGGTGAATTGACCTTCCTGTTAATTGCGGCGGGAGCCATGACCGCGATCATTGCTGATCTCCTAGATGCTCCCCTGTACATTCAGTTCATTATCTTCGCAGTTATATCACTGGCGTCTCTGATATGGTTACGCATTTTCGATACCAAACGCAGAGAGAACGAAACGGGCCCCTCCCCCTGGAGCGTGAACCGGTATGTTGGGCGTGTGGGTGAGGTCACAGAAGAGGTGACCTCCAGTAGTGGATTAGTGCGTATCGGCAACGAAATTTGGTCCGCTCGAACCTACGCGACCGCTGCCATCCCTGCCGAAACTGCAGTCATCATCCAACAGATTGAAGGGGCCATTGTGTGGGTGGCCGAATCCTCCACTACCTCCGAGGCCTAATCTTACACGTGTACTCTTGTGGACGAGGGCTCGGTAATGTCAGATCAATAACGCCAATTCAACGATCAATCAGGAAAAGCCGTGGATATTTTTCTCATTATTCTTTTCGTCGTCCTAGCCATTTTTGTAGTGGCCATTTTGGCGAAATCGTTCCGCATAGTACCTCAGGGGCACTGTGGAATCATTCAACGACTCGGTAAATACCAGCGAACACAAATGGCCGGTTTAACCATGATGGTGCCATTTATTGATGAGATGCTTCCGCTCATAGACATGCGTGAGCAAGTTGTTTCTTTCCCACCCCAGCCGGTGATTACTGAAGATAACTTGGTCGTGTCAATCGACACGGTCGTATTCTTCCAGATCACGGACCCCACTGCGGCAACCTACGGCATTGCAAATTATATTGCTGCAGTAGAAAACCTCACTACGACCACGCTCCGTAACGTGGTCGGTGGCATGAACCTTGAAGAAGCTCTTACTTCGCGTGATGCTATCAACACGCAGCTTCGCGGTGTTCTGGACGAGGCCACCTCGAAGTGGGGTTTGCGTGTGTCTCGAGTCGAACTCAAAGCGATTGATCCGCCACGCTCTATCCAGGATTCCATGGAGAAACAGATGCGTGCTGAACGTGATCGACGTGCAGCGATTCTGACGGCAGAAGGCCAGAAACAGTCGGAAATTCTGACTGCTGAAGGCCAGCGGCAGTCCGCAATCCTCGAGGCTGAAGGTGATGCTCAAGCGGCCATCTTGCGCGCGAATGCTGAGGCGGAAGCTATCGTTACTGTTTTTGACGCGATCCATGAGGGTCGACCAAATGCTGACTTGCTGGCATATCAATACTTACAGGTGCTGCCACAGATTGCTGATTCTGAGTCCTCAAAACTCTGGATCATCCCATCCGAGGTAACCGATGCGCTAAATCGTTTTAGTTCCTCCTACGGGCCGCAATCAACTCCTTCGCCGTCAGATGACGAGTCTCAAGCGGCGCCTACTCCTCCCCCGCCAGCACCGCGGCGACGTACTAAGCGCGCTACGACGGCTGCCGAAATTGCAGACCGTGCTCCTAAAGCACCAAAATTGGACGACACTTCTTTAGAGGAAGCGTTAGCTGAGCCGGATATCGAAGAAGAAACTTTCCCGCAGCGACCAACACGTCGCGATGAAGGGGAACAAAACTAGCCGGAATTGCGTTACACATTTCGAGACGTTTTTCGTTAGACTGTCTTGTCTGCAGAATTTTTGTTGGAGGAATCTCTGAATGTCTGATCGTTCACTGCGCGGTATGCGCCTCGGTGCCCAGTCTATGGAAACTGAAGCAGGTGTCGAACCTGCCCCACGGCAGCAAATCGAATATCGTTCCGAAGACGGCGAATCGATTGTTGTCACTTTCGCGGCTGAAGCCGATGTACCCGACACATGGACTACCAAGTCCGGCAAAGAAGCCCTTCGTGTTGATGGCAAGGCTCCTGAGCTCGAAGATGAGAAACCTCAGCGTACCCACTGGGATATGCTTCTCGAGCGTCGCAGTGTCGAAGAGCTCGAAGAAACTTTAGAAATGCAGCTTAACAAGCTGCGTGCGCGTCGCGGTGAAGGCGTAGACGCCTAAGCCTCTTGCATAGTCACAGGAAAAAGGTCCGGTAACTGAAAGTCACCGGACCTTTTTCCTGTGTAAAGAGCTATCGCTGGAAACGCGATTTAAGCTTGTCTATACGAGCAGCCAGTCCCCATTTGGTGACATTGACTAGTGCCTCGGTGATGATATTGCCCGACATTTTGGACTCGCCGAATTCGCGTTCGGTAAAGGTGATTGGTACTTCAACGATTCGTTTGCCCAACTGCGCGGTTCGAAAGGTCATGTCAACCTGGAACCCGTAGCCCTTGGACTCCACAGCGTCCAGATCCATGTCAGTCAGTGTGCTGGCTCGGTATGCACGGAAACCCGCCGTGACGTCAGTTAGGCGTAATCCCAACAACAACTGCGGGTACAACGAGCCACCAATAGATAACAACTTGCGATACCAGGGCCAGTTCACCATCTTGCCGCCGGGAACGCGCCGCGAGCCAATGACCAGGTCGGCTTCATCAATGGCCTGGAGAAGGCGTGGAAGCTGTTCTGGGTGGTGGGAACCGTCGGCATCCATTTCTACGAGCACATCGTAGTCACGCTGCAATCCCCAGCGGAAGCCAGCTATATACGCTCCCCCGAGTCCGTCTTTGACCTGGCGGTGCAAAACGAACACTTGGTCGTCTTTTGCTGCTTGTGCATCGGCCCAGACACCGGTGCCGTCAGGAGAGTTATCGTCCACTACGAGCACATCAGATTCAGGGACCGCAGTCCGGAGACGTTCGAGTGTGCCAGGAAGCGATTCGGCTTCATTGTAAGTGGGGATAATGGTCAATACGCGCACTAGTTGTCCTTTGTTTATCCGTGGTTCGCCAGCCGTCGGGCCGGGATCAACCTTCGATTATAGTCAGCGTTCCTGAATAAGCGATAATAATTGGCCTCCTCTGATGACGCCGGCCAGTGATGGTGCGTCAGTGGCCGAAGATAAGATAGGCAAAAGTGCGGTTCCGGCGCGTTTATCAGTCGACCAGTGGGCGGCTTTTTCATCGGGGGCTTGCACGCCGAGTTGTTCGGCACGCCATATATTCAGGTCACCGGGTGATCCCACAGCCATTTGTCCTGCTCCCATTTGAGATTGTGCGATGCGGTTTGGTAAGACGCGGACGCCGTCGCGAGTCACGGTATTGAACGCAGCCCGAGTCGAAATGCGTTGGTTGTGATCTGGATGCTCAATCAATGCAGTCAACAACTCCCATACCGATCCAGTCCAACTACCTGATCCAGTAGCGACATGCACCCCTTGAGCGATGAGTGAGGCGACTGGTGCATGAAAAACCGGAGTGCTGTCACGAAGACTTGGTACCACAGTGACGGAAACGTGCAGCTCGACGAGTCGTGACACCTGCTGATCTGTCAGAGGGTGATTCAATAATATGCGGTGGCGACAACGCATCAGCACGGCATTTGGCTGCTTGGCGATGGCATCAAGAATTTTTGAAAGGTTCTCTTGGTTCGTGGACTCGATGAACAGCTGAGTTGGCGGCTTGAGCTGTGCTAACAGGGTTTCAAGGAGGCCCAGATCCTGCGTTGCAACAAAAATTCCTGCGGCCTCATCGACGTTCTCGGACGCCGGCGCATAGTGCACACCTCGGTTGGTCGGTGCCGTAGCGCTCAGGCCTACACGGGAATCAAGATCCGCCAGTGGTGTGGTGGAGAATCCATCGATAAACGCGGGCGTGACTAACATGCCGTTCAAATCGTGTGTTTCTACCGGCCCGGAAGCGGTAGCTGCAACCATTTGGTGGGCGGTCTCGTTGGATCCCAACCATGCGATGACATTGTTGTCGATGTGCAGCGCGTTCGCGTAGGGTTCTGCGACTGAGTGAATATAGCCGTTGGTGAGCAGCAGGGAGGTTGTCACTGATTTAGGTCCAGTTCTTCTATAGCGTTGTAGTCTTCGATGGGTTCATCTGGCAAGCGGACGGCCGATGAATAGGCGACGATGCCTCGATTGACGAGATCTTTGGCGCGACGACAACGTCGTGCCAGGTCTGGGTGTGTGTCATCAAGGCTGGCCAATTGATCCAGCAAATCCATCACCTGACGCGCCCAGCGAATGAAATCTCCGGCTGCCATATCTGCACCGGTTAACGACGCAAGGAGTTCATTGCCTCGTACCCACCGTACAATCGGCCAAACGAGCCCCGGATGGGGTTGGTCAGTAACCGTCAAATCGGCAGCACGTTCAGCGGCTTGAAGGTTGTACCAGTGCTCATCGACGACGTCGAGAGCTTCCTGGAGCATCTGGGTCGGCATGGCTGGTTGAAAAATCTGATCCTCGGTTGATGACTCAAAGACCAACAGTGCAGCCAACCCGGCCAGATCTTCGGGTGCCATAGTGTCCATCAGGCCGGATTGCAGCAACATGGAGACCAGTAGGTCGCGGTCACCATAAATCCGGCGCAGACTTTGACCAGGCTCGGTAACCTCATCATATTCGACATAACCAAAATCGGTCAGCAGGTTGATGATGCGGTCAAATCTCCGTGCAATCGTATTTGTTCGACCTTGGATCTTGGCGATATTCTTATCAGTCTCCGCACGTAGCTTCTGCCACCGGTTGGCCCAGGTCTGGTGATTCTCACGGTCCGGGCAACCATGACATGGATGCGCATGGAGTTTGGCACGGAGTTCTTCCACCCGGGCAAGGTCGTGTTCATCGTTATATCGGAAACCGACCGGTTGCTTGCCTTCAGATATTGGTGGGCGCTGTTGACTAATAGCTCCGTGCATCCAGCCGGCAATATTTTTCCGATGCTTAGGCGATTTGGTCAGCAATTTTCGTGGCAGTTCCACCCCCGCAAAAGGCACGATGGGCTCGTTTAAATCGTCGGTGGAAAGTCGACGTAGCTGACCTTTCGTCGTCACAACTCCGACTCTGGGATTCGTCGGGTTGCCCGCAGCAGATACAACGACACAGGTCCCCAGATATCGACTGCCCCTGACATCAAGGATATCCCCCACTGCTAAGTTGTTGAGCGACTCCATAATCGTGCGGCGTTGGACACGCTGACGGGAACGTGAAGCGGTCTTTTCAGCTTTTGATAATTCGTGACGGAGCCGGGCATACTCGGTAAAATCTCCAAGGTGGCACTCCATAGATTCTTCGTATCCGGCAAGGGAGCGTTCCTGGCGTTGCACTTCCTGGGCGAGTCCAACGACAGAGCGGTCGGCTTGGAACTGGGCAAAAGAAGATTCCAGAATATTGCGAGCACGTTCTCGGCCGAAGCGTGCCAGGAGATTCACCGACATGTTGTACGTCGGTTTGAATGATGAATTGAGCGGGTAGGTCCGTCTGGCGGCTAGCCCGGCAACAGATCCGGGATCTAGCCCGGGTTGCCACATCACCACGGCGTGCCCTTCGACATCGATGCCGCGTCGACCCGCCCGACCGGTCAGCTGCGTGTACTCCCCCGGGGTCATGTCTTTATGCGATTCACCATCGAATTTCACGAGCTTTTCGATAACCACGGTTCGAGCGGGCATGTTGATACCTAATGCCAGGGTTTCGGTCGCAAAAACAACCTTAATGAGGCCTTCGGCAAAGAGTTCCTCGACGATCTCTTTGAATAATGGCAGCAGACCGGCATGGTGGGCCGCAAAGCCTCTCCGTAGGCCATCTCGAAAACCCCAGAAACCTAATGCATCACGATCTTGTTCTACTAATACGGAAGCAGCTCGGTCTACGGTTTCAAGAATCTGTTGTTTCTCAGTGCCGGTTGTTAAGTCCAACCCAGCGTTGAGGCACTGCTCTACTGCAGCATCGCACCCGTTTCTAGAAAAGATAAAGGTGATGCACGGTAACAACCCTTCCCGCGACAGTGCTCGGACCATCTGGGGTCGTGAGACACGTAGGTCTCGACGTGGTGCCCGGGAGTGTTCAAATGAACCGCGACGGTCGGATTGCCGCCGGTCCCCTTGGCGTCGTCCATTGCGGGTACGTTGTCGGTTGCGGCCGCGACTGCCGGGACGCCCCCAATCATTGGGCTGGATATCGCGTCGCGCACGTTCGGCGAGCCGGACTAATTCTGGGTTGACCTGGGTGGTGGAAATCTTATCGCCGGTCATCATAAACAGGTCGTAGAGTTCCTTACCCACCATGACGTGTTGCCACAGCGGTACCGGACGGTGTTCTGAGACGATTACTGAAGTTGACCCGCGCACGGTATCCAGCCAGGCACCAAATTCTTCAGCATTCGATACAGTAGCCGACAGGGCGACCAGCTGTACGGATTCGGGTAAGTGGATGATGACTTCTTCCCACACAGCGCCACGGAACCGGTCGGCCAAATAGTGCACTTCATCCATAACCACGTATCCCAGGTTTTCTAGGGCATTGGAGTCAGCGTAGAGCATGTTTCGCAACACTTCGGTGGTCATGACCACGATCTGTGCTTCGGGATTCCGTGACGTGTCCCCGGTGAGCAAGCCGACTTTTTCCTGCCCGTAGACAGCAACCAAATCGGTGTATTTTTGGTTACTGAGTGCTTTGATTGGCGTGGTATAAAACGCCTTCTTGCCTTGAGAAAGTGCAAGGTGGATGGCAAATTCTGCCACCACGGTTTTTCCCGCTCCAGTGGGCGCTGCTACGAGGACAGCATGGCCTTCCTCGAGCTGCTCAGCGGCTTCCAGCTGAAATGGATCCATGGGAAATTTGAGACTTGCCGAAAATTTTCCGAGCTCAGTTTTTGCAAATTCTGCCCGCTGCCGTGAAGCTGCATAGCGCTCCGATGGAGAGAGTTCTTGATAGTGATCAGATGAATCGGGGCACATGCAGCCTAATTTTAGTCCTCATCAACGAAATCAGACAGAGGCTGTGCCCCACGCTGAATCTCGGCTTCTCCGGGTGTTCCCTGTCTGGCCTCGCGTTTTGCACGTCGTCGATCATTGATCAAGGCGATGCCAAGAGCCAAGGCAAATAGCAGCGTGAGGGGTGCACCCAAATAGAACATCGTCATGATGTCGGATCCCGGGGCGCCCATGGCGGCGACGACGGCGATCAGAAAGACCGAGATGCGCCAGTGTTTCAGCATGGTTTTGCCCTGGAGAATTCCTGCCATGTTTAGCCCAACCAGTACTACTGGGATGACCAGGGCAATGCCGAAGGCGAGCAATAAGCGTGTTACGAACGGGATATATACGGTGGCAAGCACCCGGTGTGCGGTGCCGTCTGGAGTCAAGGAGGTGAAGAACGCCATGGCTTGTGGCAGCGCAAACCAGCCAAGGGCGATCCCTCCGATAAATAGTGGCACCGCGGCTGCGATGAAACCAACTGCGTAGCGCCGTTCTTGTTTTTTCAATCCGGGCACAATAAATGCCCAAATCTGGTAAAGCCAGATGGGTGAGGACAAGATCAGCCCGATGAACAGGGCGACTTGGAGCATAATGTCGAATGGTTGAGCTACCGAGGAGAAAATGACTTCAACCGGGGCTTCTTCGGTCGACAGTTTGGTGATGGGTTCTGTCAGGATGGTAAATGCCGGTTGGTAGACGATAAAACCGACAACGGTGCCCAGCACAATGGCGATAGCGGCCTTGAAAAAACGGTTGCGAAGCTCGCGAAGGTGTTCGCGCAGCGACATTTGACCGTCGGAGGTTTTGAGTGGCTTTTTGCGACGTCGCTTATTCGACGTAGCCTGACTTTTGTCAGTGGAGGTCATTTACAGGACGATACGTTAGTTTGACGTCTGGCCTTTGGGGCTTTCCTGGGTACTGGTTTCGCCGTTAGAAATCACGGTGCCTTCAACAGCTTCAACGTCGCCGTCAGACGATGATTTTTTGTTCTTGCCGTCTTTTTCGTCAGTTTTCATTTCTTTGACTTCAGACTTCAAAATGCGCATCGATTGACCAAGGTTGCGGGCCATCTTTGGTAGCTTATTGGCGCCAAACAGCAAGAATGCTAACAGGATTAACACCAGAAGAATAACTGGGTTCCTAAAGATCTGCATGGTCTACCTTTCTGTACAGTTGGCTCTAGTCTACAGCCGCTAGAACAGTCCGCGAGTTGATTCGTGTGAGGCGCTTGATGCCTGGTCTGTTATGGTCCACACGGTTTCGCGAATCTTTCCGGGCTGCACGACAGTAATCTGGCCGGGGTGATTCGTCAACAGCTCAACCAGCGGTGTTAGGGATCGGAATGCTAACCGTGCAAAAACCGACCCATCATTGGCGACAGCTGTGGCGCTCGGGTGATACGCGCCGAGCACATCGCGCTGCCGGTGGGTGGCGTGAACCACTACGGTGATGGCGTCGTCATTGACAGCAGGTGCGATTGTGCGGCTATCAGACTGTTCCTTCACAGGCACAAAAGACTCGGTGGTCAGCGTGGCTGAACCAATGCGGTCAATGCGGAAAGTCCGATAATCGTCGGTCTTTCTGCACCAGGCGCGAATATAAGCGTGTCCAGCCGAATACAGCAGTTGCAGCGGCTCGATGGCGCGCGTACTGATGGCCCCGGACGATTCGGAATAGTAGCTGATATTGACCACCAGATGTCCGCGGGCAGCCTGGTGGAGCACTTCGGCGACTTCGTCATCGTCACCCAAGCTCAGATCCGGGTGCACAATCGCATCGTGGGATCCAACGTGTGGGGCGACCGTATCGACGGCGTCACGCAATTTGCGTTCCAAGGAACGCGCTGCGGCTTGTTGGGTAGCAGAAATTCCGGGGATGGTGGTGACCGCGCTCAGACCCGAGATGAGTCCAAGCGCTTCGGGTGCGGAGAGCTGCCAGGGCTGCGCTAATAGCTCGGCATTGCTGATTACGATTGGATCAGCGTGCGGGTCGACCTCGAATTGACCGCCGGCAAAATCAGTTTCGGGCATACCCCAGAACTGCATGGCGGCAAGGTCTTCAGTCAGGGTGGCCTCACTGATGCCAAAGCGTTGGCGGACGGCGGCCCGTGCTAACGAACCGCCGTGTTGGTTTACCACGGCGACGATACCCAAACGACGGGCAATGACTTCCCGGTCGCCGGTACGTTTCCGTGGGCGAGCGACTTTTGTCAGTGTAGGCACGCTCAGTGCTGATTCACCGTGATGGGCATCGCGTACAATGGCCAGAATATCGGATACCAGCTCTGCTAATTCGGGGCTGCGGTCGTGATCCACCTGGGCATTGGTGGTCAAAGCGGCGATAGTTGCGGCGGTTTTGAGTGGCTCACGGTAGATGATGCGTAAGAGATCCCATCCTGGGCGCTGGTCCACCTGCTGGGCGCGGATCCGGACACTGGAGGCGGTATCGGTGGCCAGCCACACGTAGCCGTCAACCGGGGGCTGGTCAGTGTAGAGACGTTGACGAATATCCTCGACGTCGAAATCTGCCGGCCGCGCAGAGGCGTGTTCTTGATCCCCTAGGACTTCGGAGGCGAGTAGGCTGATAGTTTTTGACTCGATGCGGGACAATTTGAATAACCGCTGGCTTCGGCGATCCAAGTCCCAGCCGGTCATGTACCACTGCTGATGGGCCATCAGTACCGCCCAAGGTCGCACCCGACGCACAGTGATTTCTTCTCGCCCCACAGTGCGGTAACGGAATTTTACGGGTGCTTGTTCTCGAGCTGCGGCCACGAGTTCGGTCAGCAGGTTCTGACCGGTAGCAAGCTGGGCGCCCACCACCGGTGGTGTGGTGGGTTGTTGAGCCGTCATCCGTGCCAGGGCAGCATGGATGGCGTCTTCAATCGGGGTACGCATCCACAATGCTCTAGCCTGGTGAAGCGCTACGATCTCGTCGTCTCGCAGCGTCAGGTCTGGCAGATAGAGCTGATCTCGGTCAATCAGGTAGACATCCTCAGCATGGGCTTGTTGCTGCCATTGCACGGGCACCCCGATGGAGGTCAGGGCTGCTTTATCGCGCGAAAATTGGCGTTGTTTGGCAGTTTCGGAGGTGTCCAGGTGGTCGTAGAGATAGCTAAAGATCTCCGATTTGGTGCGCCCGTTCGCTCCGGCTTCCAATAGAAGCCAGAGCAGCGAAACAATGCGTTCCGCAGATCGGGACACTTCTAGCGGACCTCCACCAGGTCAACAACGAAAATCAGGGTCTCATTCGGGCCAATATCGTTTCCGGCACCGGCTTCACCGTATGCCAGGTGCGGTGGGATTTCCAGACGACGACGACCGCCGACTTTCATTCCGAGCAGTCCCTGATCCCAGCCTTCGATGACCTGACCGACACCCGCGGTGAAATCCAGTGGTTGGCCGCGGTTCCAAGAAGCATCGAATTCGGCACCGGTGGACCAGGCTACACCAACGTAGTGGCAAGCGATCGGGGTGCCGGGGATCACGACTTTCCCGGTACCTTCGATGATGTCTTCGATGACCAGATCGGTCGGTGGGGTGTCGCCTGGGAAATCAATTTCCGGGCGTGGACGGTCGAGTTCGCGTTTGCCAAATGACATCGGGTCTCCTTTGGACAGATGGTGTTAGTGGTGCGTTCGATTATTCGGCTGGCATTGGATCGGCAGAGTGCACAATGTCGATCACAAAGACTAGAGTTTCTTCGGCGAGTTCGTGGTCTTGGCCGCCGTAGCCAAGTTCTGGCGGAACCGACAGCAATACCTGAGAACCGACCTGCTGGCCTGCCAGGCCTTCCTGCCAACCGACGATGAGGCTTTGGAGATCGAAGCTAATGGGTGACCCGGTATTGTCCGGACCCCAAGATGAGTCGAATTCTTCACCATTTGACCACGAAACCCCACGGTAGTGGATGGTGACCTTCGAATCCGGTTGAACTTCTCGTCCGTCGCCTTGTTTGAGGACATCGACCACCAGTTCATCTGGTGCTTCACCCTCGGGTGTGGCAATGCTCGGCGCGTGGGTTTCCTCATCGAGGGTCACCTCTGGCAGGACATTACTGAGTTCAGATTGTGCGACTGGTTCACCGGTGGCATGCGTTGGCAGGACCTGGGCTACCGTGGCAATATTCAATACCGCAGGCGCACCGTCATAAATGCCATTTTCTGGCTGATAGATCGCCACGTCTGAGCCTATCGGTGCGTCTAAGAATGCTTCATAGGTTTGGGGGTTGCCGGCTTGTAAGTCGGCCATTGAAATGGTCATCCCACCCAGGTCGAAATCGTGGCTGAGAACTTCTTGGTTTTCAATATCGATATTGGCACTGTGAACCTCTAACAGGTCGTCTTCTGTAATTGGTTCACCGTCACCTTCGGAGATGACCCAGGCTGCTGGCTGGTCGCTGTTGAGTTCACCGTCGATGCTGACTTCTTCAGTTTCTTCAGAAATCTCGTAGCTGATCTCCACATCCGGGATCGCCGCGGACTGGTTATCGCCTTGATTGTCGGATTCTTCATCTGATCCGCAAGCGGTCAAAGCCAATGCCGTGGTCAGAGCAATCCCGGCAATGGTTGCGAGCCGAGTCCGGCTGTGTTGAGATGACATGTACTTCCTTGTCGTTGGGTGTCGAACCGTAGTTATTGTAGTGCGGTCAACCAGAATTTTAGTGGCCAGCAGAGGCGACTTTAGCAAACAGCTCATCGACGATTGAAATATCCGTTTCGAATGGATCTCGTACATACAGCGTGTGCAAGGGATGATAATTCAGTTTCATGTGCATCCAATCCATTGAATAATCCATCCCCATGGCTCGAGCGGTTTCGATAAAACGATGCCGCAGCAGTGCCCGGGTGGTGGCCGGCGGATTATCGTGGGCCGCTTGCACCTGAGCATCGGTGAGTACCCTGGCCGCCGCTCCCCTAGCCTCGAGGAGATTAAACAGCCCGCGCTGTGGATGAATGTCGTGATACGACATATCTAACTGCACCAAGCGTGCTGCATCCCAGTCGAGATTATTTTTGTTCGCGTACGCCGTCATGAATTTGTGTTTGATCGCCCAATCGATTTCGGTGTCGATTGCGGAATAATTTTGACTGGCGATCGCGTCTAAGGTTCTTGACCACAGATCCATGATCTGCTCGAGGTGTTCATGGTGTGGGCCCTGCCGAGCCAAAAACTCTTGGGCCTGGGTCAGGTAGAACTCTTGGAGCTCTAGCGCCGTCATGGTGCGACCGTCGGCGAGTTCTAACGGGGTCTGACCGGTGAGATCATGCGAGGTTTGGCGGATGGCTCGCACTGGATGTGCCAGTTGAAGATTCTGTAGGGGTTTTCCGGATTCAATGATGCGCAGCAGCAGGTCGGTGGTCCCAAACCGCAGCAGTTGGGTGGTCTCTGACATATTGGAGTCCCCCACAATAACGTGTAGCCGCCGGTATTTCGTAGAATCTGAGTGGGGTTCGTCACGGGTGTTGATCATGGGCCGGGCACGTGTTGATGACGACGAGATCGCTTCGTGCATGTAGTCAGCGCGTTGGGAAAATGCGAAATGTGGTTCGGAACGGCCGGGGAATTGGTCGGCAAGTGGCAGGGCGGCCGGGTCTTTGATGACCACTCCGTTGCCTGCGATGAGTTGACGGGTCACCAGAAACGGCAGCAGAGCTTGGGTGAGACGCCGGTATTGGGTGGTGCGCTCGATCATGTAGTTTTCGTGGCTGCCATACGAGTTGCCCAGCGAGTCAGCATTGTTGCGGTACAGGTAGACATCGCCGTCGAACCCGTCTTTGGCCATGGCCTGCCGAGCCTGGGTGACGAGCATGTGCATGATCGAATCACCGGCTGCATCTAGTGCCAGCAGTTCATCGAGTCGGGTCGTTTCTGCGGTGGCATATTCCGGGTGGGAACCCACATCCAGATATAACCGGGACCCGTTGGGGATGAACACGTTAGATGAGTTGCCCCAGGATACGACGGGTTTGAACATGTATCTGGCCACCTCATCGGGGGCCAGTGGTCGTTTGGTCGGATGAACTGTGTGGACTCCGTATTCGGTTTCCACCCCGATGATTCTGGTCTCCATGCGGCTCCTACAACGCTTGTGGATCGAGGCGACGAAATGCCCGGTGGGAGCCACGCAGCGTGTGTGGATCGCGATCCAACAGTGCTAATTCTACGTGGGAGCCGGTGGTGCCTAACTGCTCGCGGATGATGCGAATGGTTTCATCGAGCTCCCTCGACGACGCTGGAAGAGCCTGCTGGATTTGGAGGTGGAGATCTGGTGCATTACCACCCAGTACCAATAGGCCGTGGTGTTCTAACAGCGTGCCGTCAAAGGTGATCTGGTAGAGGCGATCGTCGTCGGGGGTGTCCCCGACTTCAGCGACACCGATTTCGACTTCGAAGGGTTTGGCTCCGGATAGGAAGAGTTCGCCGAGCGTGCGAGCATACATATTGGCTAGTCCGCGGGCGGTGACATCCGAGCGTTCGTAGGCGTATCCTCGAGTGTCGGTGTAGCGGATGCCGGCCTGACGGAGTGCTTCGAATTCGTTATAGCGTCCGACGGCACCCCAGGAGATGCGGTCATAGATTTCCGAGAGTTTGAATAATGACTGTGAAGCGTTGTGGGTCAGGGAGACAATGCCTTGGGTGGTGGAAGCAAATACCACTGGTTGTCCGCGACGGATACCGGCCCGGGCGAAGTCTGCCCGGTCTTCCATCTGCTGCTGGGGCGAAACATACATGGATGGTTGCACTAGTGTTTCCCTTCAAGCCCGGCCACGAGTTCAGCGATCACAGACTCGGCGATCTTCGTCACGCCGTCCCCGGTGACCACATACACCACCGGATATAGTCCTTTGAGCGGATCGGGTCCGGCGGTTCCGGCATCGGCATCGGCCGCATCGATCATGGCCTGCAGGCTGGCCTCGATGGCTTGGTGACTGGTGGCCTCGGGTGACCACAGACGTTTCAGCGTGGTTAGCGCGTAGGGTGAACCAGAACCGATGGACTGCCAGTTGCGTTCCTCAAACCGACCACCGGTGATGTCGTAGGAAAAGATTCTGGCGTCACGGGTTGCCGGTGTTACGCCGGCAAAGAGTGGCACCGCGGAGATACCTTGCATGGCGTGACCCAGGTGGCCCCGGACCAGTGCGGCTAACCGGTTGGCCTTACCCAGCAGGCTCAGCTGGGTGCCTTCTAATTTTTCGTAGTGTTCTAATTCCACCGCAAACAGTCGGGCCATATCGATTGCCACCCCGGCCACACCGGCGACTCCGACCAGGGAGTGGGAATCGGCTGCAAAGACTTTTTCCATGTGCGACGAGGCGATGCGATTGCCGATCGTGGCGCGGCGGTCACCGGCCATGACCACGCCGTCGGCAAATTTCAGTGCGGTGATCGTGGTCGCTTCCATGAGATCCTGGCGCGGCTCGGTGTGGCGTGGCATCAGCTCGGGATGCTGCTGTTGCAGGTGGGCCACGAATGAGGCTTCCATTCCGAGCGACTCGTTAGGCGAAAACATGGTTGGTGTTGGGTTCTTTCTGCACGGTGGGCAAGTAATGGGCTACTGGCCGCCCTTTTGGACAAATCCTTGGACGAATTCTTCGGCGTTGACTTCCAGGACGTCATCGATTTCATCGAGTAGTGAGTCCAGGTCGGAGGTTTGGGCTGCTGCTGAACCCGGTGTTGGGGTCCCTTCGGGCAGTGGATCCGGGATGTGCGGATCATTGTCTCGTCGCTGGGATGCTTGACGGCGTTGGTCTTGTGCCATGGTCAGCTCCTTTCCATTTCCGGACTAGTGGCGCCCGGTTACTCTATAGGGTTTTAACAGCTCTAATAGTGCGGCTATTTCCTCGCGGCTGTCTGGTGTGTCGTCCAGGGTCAGCTGCGGTTGATCCGGGGCCAGGAGCGCATTGTCATCATGTCGGGTACCGGCCAGCGGCTCCAGTAAATGGTAGCGGTGTATCGGTCCTGAACGAAATGGTTTTAGCAGTACAGACTCCCAGGATACTCCGGCCAGGTGGGCCCCAAACCGATCGATGAGTCGACCGCGTAGCCAGGCCCGAGTGGTGGGCGGCGGCAGGCGCATGGCATGGGTAATCTGGTCTTGGCTGATCAGTGTGCGCATGGCACCACGGGCCACAAGCTTGTAGTAGAGCCCTTTGTCTTGGCGCAGATCTGCCCACTGCAGATCCAGCATGGCCAGTTTTGCGTTGTCCCACTGCAGGCCGTGGCGTTGACGCATGCCGTTGAGTAATTGATATTTGGCAACCCAGTCCAGTCGGTCGGCCAGTTGTGCGGGATCGTGTTCCAGCAGGTCTAATACCTCAGACCACGCGTTTACAACGTCGCGTGATTGGGCATCGTTGATGTCATAGCGATCGAGGTAAGCTTGGGCGGCTTGTTGATAGACGCGTTGAATCTCAATGGCAGTCATCCAGCCGCGGCCATTGACCAGGACTTGGGTTCGAAGTGTCGGGTCGTGTGAGATGTCTTGCAGCGCTTGGACCGGTTCGGCCAGCTCGATCATGGGTAATTCACCCAGCTCGATCATCGATAACACCAAAGATGTCATCCCTACGCGCAACCAGGTGGAATATTGTGAAAGATTGGCGTCTCCGATGATCACGTGCAACCGTCGGTAGGTATCGGGTTGGGCGTGTGGCTCGTCACGGGTGTTGACGATGGGACGTCGGATGGTGGTTTCTAATCCGACTTGTTCTTCGAAGAAATCGGCGCGCTGTGAGATCTGGAATCCGGCATGCTGGTTGAGGTTCCCGATACCGACCCGACCGGCCCCGGTAATGATCTGTCGGGTGGTGAAGAATCCTACAAGGTGTTCGGCGAGTTCATCAAAATCTAGTCCCCGAGCCACCAGGTAGTTCTCATGAGCCCCATAGGAAACGGATTTGGAATCGGTGTTGTTCTTGTACAGCAGGATTTGGGCTGCCCCATCTTGGCTGGCGATATGGTCGGCGGCCTGTTGGGCGATCCTGTCGCCTGCCTGATCCCAAATGACGGCATCCAGCGGATTGGTCGTTTCCGGTGAAGAATATTCTGGGTGAGCATGGTCAACATAAAACCGCGCCCCATTAGGCAGAATGAGGTTAACCAGCATGTGCACTTCGTGGCCATCTGCGGTTACCAGAGCCTGGTCAGTCAATTGGGTCGGATGGGCGATCGAACGAGGCATCTGCCAGCCGCGCGCATCGGCCAGTGGGGATTCTTCATTGTAGTCCCACTCGGTGGAGGCCACATGAACGCCGTCCTGGGCCAGTTTATGTCCGTAGGCATTTATCAGCTCCAGCGACATCACTGAATGGGAGGCTTCAGGGTGGGCTGGGGCATGGATGCCAAACTCGGTTTCTAACCCGACGACCCGGTGGACGCCGTAACCCACGGTGGGACGGTCGGACGGGAATTTGGCGGCAAGAGTTTCAGGAATCAACGACACCGGTGTCATCGAATTATCCCTGCCCATTCTGCAGCACTCGTAGGGAAACGGCTTGAGCGCCCCGATGCCCTGCTAGTCGCAACCACTGTTGTGGAGCCGAGGTATCTGGTAAGTCGAGTTGTTGGGCTTTTTCTTCACGAAGTGCCTGCACGAGGTGTGCGGTGCGCAGTCCTTTCGAGGCGTGGTGGTCGGTTTTTGCCGCACTGAGATAGTCCTTGATGGCCAGACGTTTGGCACGGTCCACAATGTTGGCAATGGTGGCGCCGGAAACGAAATCAGCAAAGTACAGGATTTCGGTGGAACCATCCAAATAGGTCACTTCAACGAATTCGTTGGCCGCATTACGTGCGTAGAGCGCCGCCACGGACTCTTCGATCATGTGGGCGATAGCCAAGGAAACCTGTCCGTGAGTCACGATTTCTTCGGGATGGATCGGCACGCCCGAGCGCAGGTAAATCTGGAAGATTTCTCGGGCGCCCTTGGCATCGGGGCGATCCACACGGATTTTTACATCGAGTCGGCCGGGGCGCAAAATGGCCGGATCGATCATGTCTTCGCGGTTGGAAGCGCCAATGACGATCACATTTTGTAAGGATTCCACGCCGTCAATCTCGGCAAGCAGCTGCGGTACGATGGTGGTTTCCACATCCGAGGATGTGCCGGATCCGCGAGTGCGGAATAAGGATTCCATCTCATCGAAGAAGATTACGACCGGATACCCATCGGAGGCCTTATCGCGAGCACGGGAGAAGATCGTGCGAATGTGTCGTTCGGTCTCCCCCACATACTTATTGAGCAGCTCAGGGCCCTTAATATTCAAGAAATACGAGTGGTCTATGCCGTCGACGCGTTCTGCCAGAGACTGGGCAACAGCCTTGGCGATGAGGGTTTTACCGGTGCCAGGTGGACCGTAGAGCAAGATGCCCTTGGGCGGCTGCAGCTGGTGTTGCTGATAAAGCTCTGGATACTGAAATGGCAGCTCAACTGAATCGCGAATCTGTTCGATTTGCTCGCCGAGCCCACCGATGTCGTCGAAAGTGGCATCCGGAACTTCTTCTAACATGACGTCCTGGACATCTGAAATTTCCAGTACCTGGGTGGCGTAACCGGAGCGATAGTCGACCAGCACGGCGTCGCCGATGCGGATTCGTTGGTCTTTGAGTGCGCCTGCGCGTTTGACCACGTATTCATCATCACTGCGTCCCACGATGACCAATCGGTGGTCATCCAACAGTTCTTTGACACGACCTGTTTCTCCGGTTGGGTTGGTGCCCAGGACCGCCACGATGGACAGTGCTTCATCTAAGAGCACCTCACTGCCGGCAGTAACGGAAGCGGCATTGAGTAACGGGGAGATATGGGTGCGCATTTTTCGGCCCGAGTACAAAATGTCAGCGCTTGGTCGAGCAACTGCTGGCAATTCGACTTCTGGATTGTGCTCTCGGCCCTCGTGTACCTCAAGGACCGTGCCAAAACTAAATGGTGGTTGAGCGTTGTCGGCAATGGAATCCTTCAGCGTGGCGATTTCTTCACGGGTGAGATTCAAGATATCGACCATACGCCGATTATTTCGGGCGGCTGCGTCAAGATCGGCGCGTAGCTGTCGATTATTTTCCACCAACGTGGCCAGCCGACGTCGTGTCGAATCATATTTATGCCGCAGGTCACCATGAACTTTTGCAGAGACTGGTTCCTGTGGAGTTTCAATCGGCGTGTTGTCGGCCAAGCTAACACTACCTCCAATAAATTACGGTGCCGTGTCCTTATAGTGTACGTGGGTTTACCACTATGAGGGTGACTTTATGCCTGCTGCTCATCGTCTGTGGGCGAATTTTCCTGCTCAACCACTGATTCCAACGACTCTACTGCCCGCTGGGCTTGTGCTTTCGACTGGCGCACGGCTTTCTTGGCGCGTTTCGTCGTGGGCTCGCGCTGACCGTGTTTCTCCGGGTGCCATTGGGCGTCGTCTTCGGGGGTCCAAATATCCATGTCTTCTTGTTTGAAGGTCTTGATCCGACGACGCAGTTCCAAACCTTCCTGGCCCAGGGCCAGGCGGCGCGCCATAATCAAAAACCCGGTGTGTCCCACCATGCGGTGTTGTGGTCGAACCGCCAGGCCGTCTAGGTGCCAGCCACGCACCATGGTCTCGGAGGCTTCGGCAGCGGTGAACCGACCATCGTCACGGATGGCTTCGTGAATCCTTGACAATTGGGTGGCGGTGGCCACGTAGTTGAGCCACACTCCCCCGGGCGCCAATAAGGTTGCGACCGTGTCGATGGTTTCCCAAGGCGCCAGCATGTCAAGGACCACCCGATCAATGCTGCCGGGTTCATGTTCTTGTATCGCTTCGTCTTGCACGTCGCCCAGGGTGATGCTGAATGCCGGATGCCGTTGACCGAAAAATGTGGTCACATTGGCTTCGGCAATCTCGGCGAAATCTGCGCGGCGCTCATAGGAAAAGACCTTGCCATACTCGCCGACCGCCCGGAGTAACGCGATCGACAAGCCACCTGATCCCACGCCAGCTTCCAGCACGCGGGCGCCCGGAAAGATATCGGCCATATGAATAATTTGGCCGGTGTCTTTGGGATAGATGACCGTTGCCCCACGCGGCATCGACAGCACGTAATCCGATAGCAGCGGGCGCAATACCTGGTACTCAAATCCGTGGGTGTTTTCAATCACGACACCTTCTGGGCCGCCGATGATGTCGTCATGGCGCAGCACCCCGTGCTGGGTGTGAAATTCTTCTCCAGCGAGCAACGTGATTGTGTTGAGTTTGCCGCGCTCGTCGGTCAGTTGTACGCGCTCACCGGCGCGCAGGGGTCCGCGGCGTGTGCTCGCACCAACCGGGATATGGTGGTCACCCATAGGGGTCATTCAACAGTCCTTTCAAAAGCTGAGTTAGGCATTGAGCCGTCCGGCCAGCGTATCCGGATTAATGATGCCGATGATCCTGTGCGGTGTGGCTGTGTCATCAACGACGGCGATCAGATCGTTGGGGTGGGCCATGATCGTGGTGAACAGGTCTGGTACCGTATCGGTTGTTCGGATTTGGGCTTGGGAGTTGACAGCGCGCGCAACCGTGCTCACCGGTAGGTGCCATGCCGACCGTGGAACCGTCCCCAGCGCAGCATAATCGACTACTCCCACCAGTACCTCACCACCGGTGGTTTGATCGACGTCGAGTACCGCAACGGGAAGCTGTTGATATTCAAAACCCGGCCGGGTTCCGGTGAGCAAGGGCACCAGCTTGGCGATACTGGTATCGGCCAGTATGGTTTGCACCGGGGTCATCAGATCAGTGATGCGCATCTGCTCCGCCAATAACTGCATTCGTGCTGCTCGGATGGTCGCGGAAGCGGCTTGCCACAACATCATGGCAATCATGATGACAATGAGTATCCCAAAAATCGAGACGTCGCCGGTTTGAGCCAGTGGCACCACGATGCCACCGACAACCAACAGCCCGACGATGATTCGCCCGGACCAGCCGGCTGCGCGCATGCCTCGTGCGCGAGAACCTGTAGCCGCCCACACGGCAGATTCCACTACTCGCCCACCATCTAATGGCAGGCCTGGCAACAGGTTGAACACACCAATGAGCAGGTTTGTCCACACCGTTACACCGAGCAACACCTGGGTGGTGGCCGAGGTATCCACCAGGATCTGCAGCAATGCCCAAGCGCCACCGGCGATCAACAGGTTTGAGATTGGACCAACAATGGCCACAAATAACGACCGGAGTGGGGTTTGAGCTTTGCCACGTCCGGAATGTTCATAGACGGTGGCGCCACCCCAAAAATTTAGGGTGATCTCATTGACCTGCCATCGAAATGATAGCGCCGCAAGCGCGTGGGCAAGTTCGTGCACTAACACCGTGGCAAACATAATGAGCGCAAAAAATGCCGAAACCGCCCAGGTCCATCCGTCACTGGCTTCCGGTAGCGCTTGGGCAAAGGTCGGCCGAAATAGCACCACGATGAGCGCGGCGAAAAACCACCAGGTCCAACTGACATAAATTGGCACACCGGTGAACGAGGCGATCTTAAGGCCTTTTTGAGAAAACATGCCCGACATCCCGTTCTTGCAGTCGTTGACAACAGTGTTTGTTAAACTCTGCCACACTTTGGCAGCAACGCAGTTCAAGTCGCTACAGTGAAAACGCTTTGCGCCGAAGGCGTGAAATCAAATCGTTGTCACGCCGTGACAGCGGTATCACCGGGTAGTTCTGTTAGCTAAGCTGGTAAGAACAGTTTTCGTGAATACATCGAATGGATTTTATGTCTGAATTTTCTGGTACCGACCAGAGCTTTTTGGGCTGGTTGATACAGCACACTCCTGCTTTGGCCGGGCGTACAGCTCGTCCTGCACGCATTATGCTCGCCGCTTTTGAGGGCTGGTCTGATGCCGGGGATGCCGCGACCGATACGGTCGAAGATCTAGCACGGCAAACGAATGCAGACCTGTTGACCGAGCTGAATCAGGATGAATACTACGACTATCAGGTCACTCGGCCGGTCGTAACCCGCAATCCAGACGGTACCGGCCAAATTGACTGGCCACGCACACGGGTCTTTCATGCCCTAGCTGGCATGACCCATCCTGACCAACCAGAGCTGTACTTCGTGCTGGGCACTGAGCCAAGTTTGCGCTGGCGGTACTTCGTCAAAGAGATTCTAGACGCCGCGGAACAGTGGGATATTGACGCCGTGGTTGTCACCGGTGCACTGTTGGCAGATGTGCCACATTCCAGGCCACTGACCCCAAGTAAATCCAGCGCATCGACGTCATTACGTGATACCCTCAACGGGTTTATCAAACCCACCTATGAGGGGCCCACCGGGATCACCGGCGTGCTGACGGATGAGGCAGCAAATCGCGGTTGGCCTACGATTGCCACCTGGGTTGCTGTGCCTCACTATGTTGCGCAGTCACCCTCGCCCAAGGCCCAATTGGCTCTGACGAAAGAACTGGAAGAACTGCTAGGGCTACGCCTGGATTTGAAGTCACTGGCCGATGAGGCTGCCGCCTGGGAACGCGGGGTGGATGAGCTTGCATCAGAGGATCCGGATGTGGCCGCTTATATTCAGCAGCTGGAAGAAGCTCGCGACACCGAACAGCTCCCGGAAGCCTCCGGTGAGCAAATCGCCAAGGAATTCGAACGCTACCTGAAACGTCGTGATGAAAACGGCGGCGGTCCCGCCACTCACGGTGGCGGAACACGCTAGCCGATACGCAGAGGTTAATAGAGCTTGATGCCAAGCAGGGCATCAAGTACTACTGCTACGTTGATCGATGGCAGGTCGCTCGCCCGTGGCATACCCCGGGCAATGCTGTCCTGCGCCCATTGGTCAACGGCATTCAGCGCCCGCGGGGCATCAAGATCGTCGGACAGGGCTGTGAAAATATCCTCGAGTAGGATCTGGGCATCACCGGCCTGCTCACAAGCCATTGCGCTGCGCCAGGTTTGAATGCGCTTCGTCGCTTCGCTGAGCTTCTCGTGGCTGTAGGACCAGTCATTGCGATAGTGATTTGATAACAGCAGCGCACGGATCGCCATAGGCGATTCCACCCGGGAGACGAGATTTGAGACCAGCTCGAGATTACCCAGTGACTTGGACATTTTTACCCCGTCAAGACCGACCATGCCGGAGTGTACAAAGTAGTCGGCCATTGGCTTGCTGGTGACGGCGGTGGTATGGGCTGCTGAGAATTCATGGTGTGGGAAGCGCAGATCTGAGCCGCCGCCCTGCACGGTAAATGGTGCTGGCAGCGTGTGATAGGCGATGGCCGAACATTCGACGTGCCATCCGGGACGGCCATCGCCGAGCACGTCGTCATGCCAGTATGGTTCACCCTCACGACGAGCAGACCAGATTAGCGGATCCAAGGGATTGCGCTTACCGGGACGCTGTGGATCGCCACCGCGTTCGGGGAAAAATTCGATCATGTCTTCGTGGCTGTGCGCGCTAACGGAGCCTAGACGCCACTTGGTGTGTTGCTCGGCTGCCTCAATGGAGAAGTAAATATCGCCGTCGGGGTTTTGATCATTTCCCGGCACGGTGTAGGCCACACCGGCGTCGACCATGTCGCGGACCATAGTGCGAACCCAGTCGACGGTTTCTGAAACGCTGAGATAGTGTGCTGGGGCCAGCACGTTGAGGTGCTGCATATCGGAACGGAAGAGATTTGTTTGGTCTTCAGCCAGTTCACGATAATCAATACCCATCTCGTTTGCGCGTTCAAACAGCGGATCATCCACATCGGTGACATTTTGGGTGTAGGTGACTCGGTATCCGGCAGCCAGCCAATAGCGATACAACAGGTCAAAGGTGACATACGTGTTGGCGTGCCCCAAGTGCGTTGCATCATAGGGGGTAATACCGCACACATACATTGTGGCGTGGCCATCTGCGACTGTGACCCGTTGTTTTTGCTGGGTGACGGTATCAAATAGGTGCAGATTATCTTGCTGAGCCGGCAGGGCAACCGGGAACGGTGTGATCCAAGATTTCATGAAAGCTCTTAAGTTCCTTACGAATAACTGACCGATGAGGCTAATAATAGTTGGGGTCAGGCGCTAATGAGGCCTAATCCGAGCAGAATATAGAGGGCCGCTCCTAACAGGATGCGGTACCAGACAAAGATTTTGAATGAGTTATTGGAGATAAATCGCATCAACCAAGCAATGACGGCGTAGCCCACCAGGAATGCCACCAGCGTGGCGATTATGGTTTCTCCCATGCCGTAGGGGGCACCTGGATCAGGACTGGCGATGGATCGACCAAGTTTATAAAACCCGGAAGCAAAAACTGCTGGAACTGCTAACAGGAATGCATAGCGTGCCGCGGCTTGACGAGTGTATCCCAACGCCAGCCCCATTGTGATGGTACCGCCGGATCGAGAGACGCCCGGGATGAGCGCTAGCGCTTGAGCGAAACCATAGAAGATACCGTCGCGCCAGGAGAGCTTTGTCAGCGGTTTGACCTGCTTACCCCACGTGTCTGCCATGGCCAGCAAGACACCAAATACGATCAGCATGGTGGCAACCAACCACAGCGACCGAAATGACGTGTCGATACGTTCTTCAAATAGCAGCCCAAGAACACCGATGGGGACGGAACCCACGATGATCAGCCAACCCATCCGAACTGCAGGATCCGAGTGCGGAACTTTGCCAACGAGAGCCTTGAACCACTGGGAGATAATATGCGTGATATCTCGCCAGAAGTACAACAGCACCGCAAGTTCGGTACCAATTTGGGTAATGGCGGTAAATGCCGCCCCGGGGTCTGCCGCACCGGGCAGAAATTCTCCGACGACACGTAGGTGCGCCGATGAAGAAATCGGCAGGAATTCCGTTAGGCCTTGGACCAGGCCAAGGATGATTGCTTCAATCCAGTTCACCTGGTCAACCCTACGACACTCGACACCGAAATTTTCGACGCTACGCCGTTTGGCGACCTCTAGTCGTCGGTTTCGTCCACGCCATCGATTTCGATTTCATCGAAATCATCATCGTCGTCATCGAAAGACCCGAAGTCATCTTCATCGTCGTCGTCATCGTCGTCATCTTCGAAGATATCTAGCGGTGTGACTTCACCGGTTGCCTCGTAGAGGGCATCTTCGTAAGTTTCAAAGACATCGGCCAGCGCATAGTACGCGTGCTCTAGTGCAGGGTCATCATCACCACGTTTATTCGTGGCTGCGGCGAGATGTTCTTGGAGTGCTGAAATTAAGGCCTCAAGCGAAACGCGTGGATCGGTGCTCATGGACTCTAGGCTAGCCTGGTTTGATCCACCTGACTACACTTTGCGCATTTGTGTGCTCGGCCGGGTGCGAAACAACCACAGTGTTACATTCCGATTTTTCGGCAAGCTGACTACAGTAGTTGTAATTCTTTGGACATCCGGTCATAGAGACCACCTAGGAGGACCACGAGTGCGTGACACACCGATTATCAGCAGTGTTGATTCTCTAACGCGCAGACATTCTTGGGAACATTTGGTGATTACGGTTGCGCCCGGTGAATCGTTGGCTCAAGCACGACAACGGCTGGTTGAACACGCCGAGTATGGCCACTGGGAGCTGCAACGCACCCTGTTGTATCGGGGTGGGACTCGACGTTTCTGGTTGCGTCGCAAAGCCATCAAAGTCGAGTCCACCCTGATTACGATTTAGTCTTCAAGGGGGCCAAGACCAAAGGTTGCAAAGGTCGTGTGCGCCGATTCATCATCTGATGGTTGGTAGAACCCGGCCATGACATCACGATAAAGCCGAGCGATTTCTTCGGTACGGTGGAAGCCCGCGCCGCCGGAGGCTTCAAAAGCATAATCGACTTGGGCTTTGGCCACCCGAACCGCGGCAATTTTGTTAGCGACAAGTCGGGTGAACCATTCTGCGCCATAGTCGGTGAGCTCGGTGACGGCTTCAGCCAGGCCGGTGAGCTGTTGATCTTGGGTGATTTGGCGCAAAATTGCTTCGCCGTGCTTATAGCGCAAGATAGGGTCCTGCGATAACGCGGTACCTTGCACTTTGGAACGACGCGTGTGGAGTTTCTCAGCTGCGATTTCAACGGCCCGATCTCCGATACCTGCATAGACGGCCGCGATGAAGGTGAGAAACCCAGCAAAAATTGCGAAGGTGAGCAGATCTTGATTCGGTCCGGTGGGTATTCTGCGAATGACCCGATCAGCCGGTACGACGGCGCCGTTGAGCTGAGTCACAAAAGAATGTGTGGCACGCATTCCTAACATATCCCACCGAGAGCCATCGGACTCGGTATTGCCTGCGTCTCGATCTAAGATCGCATAGATCAGTTCTTTGCCGTCTGGGCTCTTGCCAAATACACCCAGCCGGGTCCATGCCGGCGATAGGCTCGTGAAAATTTTGGTTCCGGTGAATTTGACCGATCCGTCGGGTTGGTCTTCGGCGATAGTCGCAGAGTCGAATAGCACAGCGTCATTGTCAGCTTCAGAAATACCGAAGGCATAGATCTCACCGGCAGCTGCATCTTTCAGGATGAAGTCCAAGTCGTGATTGCCGTGGGCACGGAATATTGCAGCGACACCGGACCAGATGAGGTGCATATTGACGGCCAACGCGGTGGCAGGAGCATAGGCGGCGAGCTTCTTTTGTGCATCGACTACAGTAGCGAAGTTCCACCCTAGTCCCCCGTCTTCGGTGGGTGTCAGGGCCGCAAGGTAACCGGCGTCTTTGAGAACGTTTAAGTCTTCGGTAGGAAACTCATTGCGTTCATCGAAACCGGCTGCTCGTTGTCGGATACCGTTGAGTAGCCCTTCGGTAAGTACCTTATCGATTTGGTCTTGGTATTTTGAATATGGCAAGGCCATGGTGTCCTCTTATGCGCTGTAGCTTTGTGGTTGCAAGATCCGAAGTAGTGCGCGAACTCCGAAATCTAATGAGTCGATTGGCATGCGTTCATCAATACCGTGGAAGAGTTCCGGGAATGCCAGGTCCTCTGGTAATTGCAATGGGATAAACCCGTATCCGGCAATCCCTAGTCGCGATAGTGCATTATTGTCAGTCCCGCCGGACATCATGAACGGTAGGACCACAGCATCCGGATCTTCCTGAGCAATAGCGGCAATCATGGCATCAACAAGCGGCCCGGAATATGGTGCCTCGATGGCCTGACGTGCATGTTCATATTCAACCTGCACCGCTTCACCGGCGAGGTCACGAATCGTAGCGATCAGCTGGTCATCTTGGCCGGGTAGTGGTCGAGCATCAACGGTTGCTTCTGCTTTTCCGGGGATAACATTGTGTTTATAGCCGGAACTTAGGCCGGTGGGGTTGGATGAGTTACTCAACGTCGATCCGACAAACGCAATCGCCGAACCAATGGCCTGCAGCTGCGGGTCGGGGTTGGACTCGTCAAAGGTCACGCCCATCAGTCGCGAGACATCTTCCATGAGCTGCCTGGTGGTGGCGGTGTAATGCAGCGGCCATGTGTGATGACCGATAGCCGCGATCGCGTTTGCCATCTTCGTCACCGCATTATCCGCGTGCCGGGCAGAACCGTGACCGGGGGCACCGGTGGCTGTGAGATTTAGCCACGCAATACCTTTTTCGGCGGTTTGGAGAAAATAGGCGCGCTTGCCAGCCACCGTGGCACTGAAACCACCCACTTCTGAGATCGCTTCGGTTGCGCCGTCAAAAAGTTCAGGACGGTGGGTTACTAGCCAATCCGAGCCGTAGACTCCACCGGCTTCTTCATCTGCGAAAAACGCCAGAATAATGTCGCGCTGGGGCCGCTGGCCAGTGGCATGAAGATGCTCAAGAGCCGTGAGCATGATGGCGTCCATCCCTTTCATGTCTGCTGCGCCACGGCCATAGATGACGTCGTCGATCACCTCGGCGGAAAACGGATCAACAGACCATTCGTTAGCATCAGCAGGCACCACATCAATATGTCCGTGCAAGACCAGAGCCGGAGCCTCAGCATCCCAGCCACGCATCCGGCCAACCACGGACGCACGGCCTGGTTCAGACTCGATAATCTCTGGGTTCATCCCCATGGCTTCCATCAAGGCTGCGCAATATGCCGCCGCCTCCGGTTCGCCTCGTGAATTATTCCCACCGTAATTTGTGGTGTCGATTTGAATGAGATCGCGAGTGATTTTACTGACTCGATCGCGGAAAATACCAGGCGAAATAGCACTAGCGTCAAAAAGTTGAACCATACTGTCACTTTAGCGAACCCGATAAGGCACGACCATGGTACACGCCCGGCAAAAAAGTGTGTTATGCTTATCGCTGTTGCCTTCTCCTTCGCCGGAGAATTCACCACCAGCGCGGGTGGCGGAATTGGTAGACGCGCAGCGTTGAGGTCGCTGTGAGCTTTATCGCTCGTGGGGGTTCAAGTCCCCCTCCGCGCACGGTTTTACACGAGGATCGGGATTTAGGCTTTTGCTGGTCCCGATCCTTTCGTTTAACCACTACTATCGTCTCTTGTGGGAGTAGCTGAGCGCATCGTGGACGAATCCCTAACCGTCGTCATGATCTCCATGCACACCTCCCCCTTGGCACAACCAGGGCGAGGTGATGCTGGCGGGTTGAATGTGTATGTGCGTAACCTCACTAACGCTTTGATCCGTGCTGGTCACCAAGTGTTGTGTTTTACTCGAAAAACCTCGGTCACAGACACAACGATACTTTTGGATGAGAACACCCAGTCCAAAGTGATACCGATCGTCGCAGGGCGACTGTTGTTACCTAAAGAGGCACTGGTTGAACTGACCACGCAATTTGCTGAGACGATGATGCCGGTGATTCACGAACACGCCCTACATCGGTTAGTTGCACATTCTCATTACTGGCTCTCGGGACTTGTAGCCCTACAGGTGGCTGAAAACCTCGGATGTCCCGTGGTCCACACAATGCATACCCTAGGTGCAGCCAAAAATGCGTCGGCTCCCGGGACAGAGCCGTCATACCGTTTGGAACGAGAAGCCTACATCAGCGCCAAAGTCAGCGCCCTAATTGCCAATACGGCTGTAGAAAAGCAAGAACTCATCAAACATACCGGTGTGGAAGCTGAAAAGATCGCCGTCGTGCATCCCGGCGTCGACCACGACATCTTCGAACCTTATGGGCCTAGACATTGGCCAGGTCAGCACACCTCTGAGGCACCACACGTCCTTTTTGCCGGTCGATTGCAGCAGTTTAAAGGTCCACACGTACTGATCGATGCGCTGGCCGATTTAAAGAAACGTGGCTTTCAGTCGCTACCGGTGATACATTTCACCGGTGCAACCTCTGGAAGCGCAACTTATGATATTCGCTCTCGTTCGCACCTGCTTGGGGTCGCCAGACAGTGTTCGTTTTCTGACCCGGTAACTCCCGAAACATTAGCCAGTATGATGCGTGCAGCCGACGTCGTCGCCATGCCGTCGGTGGCGGAGACATTCGGTTTGGTTGCGTTGGAGGCTCAAGCCTGTGGAACTCCGGTGATCGCACACCGTGCTGGCGGGCTTACCACCGCGGTGGCGGACGGCGTCACCGGTCAGCTCATTGATTCTCTTGAACCACGCGACTGGGCTGATGCGCTGGCCTCAGTGGTCGAAGAACCAGCCAAATGGCAGCAGTTTGGTGCTGCGGGGGTTGAACGCGCGGCGAGTTTTTCGTGGTCTGCAATGGCCGATCGTATGGCAGATATCTATTTGCAGGCACTGTGATGCTCTTAACTATCTCCACCGGCCTCCACGTTTGTGTGGCGACTGGTTCAGGACAGCGTGGAGCTTAGAACTGGCGGATCTCGGCTAGGAAGTGTAGCTTTTCGTGTTTAGCATTCCAAGCGGTGGTGAGTAGCCGATCACCTTCTTGGCGATAGTTGACTGCGACTTTTGACGGCAGACGCATAGGAGAAGCAAACTCGATGGCCCAGGTATACGGGGCTAACGTCTCACGGCCGGCCAGCATCTTGCCTGCGGCGTACATGCCATGGGCGATCGCACTGGGCATACCCAGAGCTTTAGCGGTCAACTTCGATAAGTGGATTGGATTCCAATCGCCTGAAATCGCACCATAACGTCGGCCAATATCTCGGGGCAGCTCCCACTGGGCGGTCATCACAGGCGCCTGGAATGGCTCACGCACTGGTCGTTCGGGTTTTTCGGCTCCAGGTATGACCACCGACTTCGACAAATAGAGAGCCATGGACTGCCAGAGTAATTTATCGGTGGTCGCATCAAGCACTTGGACCCAAATCTCAACGGTTGTGCCAGCATAATGTGGTCGCATACTTTGTGCCCAAGTTGAGATACGTACCGGTTGGTCGATTGGCACATCAGACATATGCCAGACCTTGTGTTGCAGGTGCACCATGCCAAGTAACGGCAACGGGAAGCGCCGTTCTGCCATCATCGCGGTCGATAAGCCAAAAGCCGTGATGTGTACGGTTACTGAGGGAGCCGAGTTTTGGCCGACGACACCGGAAGAACCCAGCAGCGCATTATATTCATCAACGAGCCGCCGCGAGATAACATCGGTGGTTTCCCACCGGGTGCCGGGCAGACTCGATGCTACCGACTGCTTGGCACGCAGTAAACCAGTCGCCACTTTGCCATACGAAGATGTCAGTGATGGAATTTCACTGAGTCGAACGACCCGCAGGTTTTCGGGCTGCGGAGTGGTATCCATGATATTAAGCTCAACCATTATTTCCCTACCATTGATTGTCCACAGACTCTCAGGGTTGTGCCATTGATTCCAGCTGCAGCATCAGCATGGAATAATGCGATCGCTTCGGCCACATCGACAGGCCGGCCACCTTGTTGTAGTGAGTTCATCCGTCGAGCAACTTCTCGAGTCGCAGTCGGCATCGCATCGGTCATCGCGGTTTCGATAAACCCTGGAGCTACGGCGTTAATGGAGCCACCAGTTTGTGCTAGCTGACCTGCAAATGCCTGGGTCATGCCGATAATGCCAGCCTTAGCGGCTGCGTAATTTGTCTGTCCACGGTTTCCGGCGATCCCTGATGTTGAGGCCAAGGACGTAATCCGGAAATTCTCAGCAACCACGCCTTGGCCGAGCTCGACTAAGAGCTGTTCATTGATACGTAGCGGAGCGGTGATGTTTACCGCGATGAGCGAATCCCAACGCGCGGCATCCATATTTGCCAAAAGTTTGTCGCGAGTGATTCCGGCGTTATGGACGATGCCATCGAGTCTGCCGAAGCGCTGGCTGGCAAGGCGTATAAGTTCAGCGCCAGCATTTTCGTTTGTGATATCTAGCTGGAGTGCTATGCCCCCGATTCGGTTCATCACCGTGGTGAGCGCTTCACCTGCCGCAGGCATGTCCACGCCTATGACCGTGGCGCCATCGCGGGCCAGCGTTTCACTGATGGCCTCGCCGATCCCACGGGCTGCTCCGGTGACGATGATAACTTTGTCAGCCAGCGGGCAATCCCAGTCTGCTGGTAGTGAGCCTGCCGCAGATGAGATGGTTATGAACTGTCCGGCCACATACGCAGAACGGCCAGATAACAAAAACCGTAGAGCTGCCTGGACGGCTGGGGCGGCCAAGGTGACCTCTTGGCCTAAGATAATGCCGTTAGCGGTGGCTCCGAAGCGCATTTCTTTAGCCAAGGAACGTGTGAAGCCTTCAACACCATGTCGTGCGGCTACGATGTTGGCCTCGGTGGCGACGGAAGGGTCTTGGGGATCTCGGAAAACGGTAATAACCCTACCGTTGGGTTCCAACCCACGAAGCGCCATGCTGACCTGTAAGACTCGCTCGGAGAGATCACGTGGATGCGCCGTGTCGTCAAACCCCACAATGATGGCGGAGAATTTTTGTTTCAAGCCGGGATCTCTGCGCACGTCATAGTTTTCAGCCCAGAGTTGCTCGGCAATGGCGTCTCCGGCTTCGGTGTCTCCGATGACGAGAATCGGACCGGATACTAATCGGTCGCCGGGAGTATGACGACGTAACGGGACAGGTCGTGGCAGTCCGATAGTCTTTGCTACCTGTTTACCAAAGGGCCGATTGACGAACCGGGTGTAGTTATCAGTTGGTGACATGAGATTTGAATGTCCTTTCAGCAAGTACCAGATTCGTGGTTTAGCGTCCGCGCATTAGCGCAACAGCACCTTGGCCTCCGGCCGCACACACCGAAATCAGTCCCAGTGAACCTTCCCCTTTTTCGTGCAGCATCTTGGCCAGAGAGGCAACGATTCGAGGGCCGGTGGCAGCAAATGGGTGGCCGGCAGCTAGGGAGGAGCCTTTGAGATTCAGCTTGGATTGATCAATCTGTCCTAGCGCCCTGTCTCGTCCCAGGACATTCTTGTTGTAGTCTTCATCAGCTAGTGCCTTAATAGTCGACAAGACCGTTCCGGCAAATGCTTCGTGAATTTCAAAGAAATCGATATCATCGAGGCTTAGCCCATGCCGATCCAGAATCCGTGGAATCGCATAAGTCGGGGCCATGAGAAGTCCCTCTTTGCCATGGACAAAATCCACTGCGGCGACTTCGTAATCTAAGAATTCTGCCAAGATTGGCAGGTTGTGCTCTTCGGCCCAGTCTTCCGAGGACAGCAGGGCAGCAGCTGCACCATCGGTCATGGGAGTAGAGTTTCCGGCCGTCATGGTGGCTTCTTCACCAAATTGCTTTCCAAAGGCAATGCGAAGTTTGGCAAGAGACTCCATAGTTGATCCGGGGCGCATATTATTATCACGATCAAGACCTCGGAAAGGCGTCATGAGATCGTTGAAGAAACCGTCATCGTATGCGGCTGCCATATTGTTATGGGAATGCATAGCCAGTTCGTCTTGTTCTTCGCGGGTTATGCCCCATGCGTGGGTCGTAAGCGCCTGATGCTCCCCCATCGACAGTCCAGTTCGTACTTCGCCTGCCTGCGGTGCTAGCGGAGCGAAGTGCTTCGGACGAAGTTTCAGCGCGATTTTAATTTTGTCTTGCGCCGTGCGTGCACGGTTAAGCTGCATGAACAACTCGCGGGCCTCCGCGTTGAAAGCCAGCGGCGCATCAGAAATCGTATCCACCCCTCCCCCAATGCCAGACTCGATTTGGCCAAGACGTATCTTATTGGCGACACCGCCAACGGTTTCAATACCAGTTGCGCACGCGGTTTGGACGTCATGGGCCGGGGTATGCCCATCTAAAGAAGTCCCTAAAACGGATTCACGAGTGAGGTTGAAGTCCGCCGAATGCTTCATCACTGCACCGGCAACAACTTCGCCGAGTGCTTCTCCTTGAAGACCGAAACGTGCCACGAGCCCTTCAAGTACAGAGGTCAGCATGTCCTGATTGGAGGCACCAGCATAGGCTCCATGAGCGCGAGCGAATGGGATGCGGTTACCGCCGAGAACGACTGCTGGACGCAGCGGACCGCCGGCGATTGCGGCTGTGGATGTAGAAGTCATGCAAATTCTCTTTCCCAATGATTGTGATTACAGGTTGGTGTGTTTACGGACACCCACCTTACCTGATACTCTCGGTATCGTGAAGATGTCTGCAACACCAATACCGGACGGGCGCAATACACGCTGGGAAGCGCACCGTCGTCAACGTCGAAATGATCTGATCAGGTCCGCACGTGCTGCTGTTCACATTATTGGACCTGATGTGTCAATGGAAGAAATCGCCACCCATGCTGGCACCTCAAAGTCGGTGTTCTACCGGTATTTCAACGATAAACAAGGACTCCAGCAGGCCGTAGCTCAGGCCTCAATTGATTTTATGGAGGCCGAACTGAAAAAGGCCGGGAAATCTGCGCCAAGCGCTCGCGATGGTCTCTACACTATGGTGCTGGTTTACCTGCAGTTGGCCGACTCATCGCCCAACGTATATAACTTTTCCACGGCAATACCAACCGGAATGAATATCTTCCGCCAAAACATGGCGAGGTTCCTGCAACGAGCAGTTGAAAACGTCTTCCCACATTATAAGAGCGTGACACCAGATGTCGACAGCAAAAACCTGGCCTACTACTGGGCTGTTGCTGCAGTCGGGTTCGTGCGTGCGGCCGGCGAGGAATGGATAGCTGACCCGGAGGATCCTCATCGCCTCAGCGCAGCGGAACTGGCCCGCAGTATCGCTACCTGGTTGGTCGCAGGACTGGATTCTCACAGCATCACCAAAAACCACTCTCAGGAGGACTAGTGCCGTTAAAACAAAAAGATATACGAATCGATCAAGACGAACTCCAGGAACTCCTGTTGGGCCAGTGGGCCGATGATCGTCGTCAGATGCGAAAAATGATGGAAGAACCCGTTTTTCATCATCAAATAAACTTGACCAAGGAAGAACACCGTGAACTAACACTGAACCAGCTGAAAGAACTGGCTGCACGCAAGATCATTGGCAAGGCATATCCCAAGGAGTTCGGCGGACAAGAAAATCCCGGAGGAAATGTCGCCGGCTTCGCCGAAATGTTCCACGCCCACCCCTCCATGCAGATCAAAGGTGGCGTGCAGTGGGGGCTGTTTGGGTCGGCTATCTTAACTTTAGGCAACGCGGAGCAGCATAAAAAATGGTTGCCCGGAGTACTGAGCCTTGAGCTACCAGGGGTCTATGCTATGACAGAAATCGGACATGGCTCGGATGTTGGCAACATTGACACCACAGCGACATACATTCCTGAAGACGATGCATTTGAAATTCATACCCCGTTTAAAGCAGCCTGGAAAGAATTTTTAGGCAACGCCGCGTTGCATGGCAAAGCTGCTGTGGTGTTTGCACAACTGATTACCAAAAATGTGAATTATGGTGTGCACGCATTTTTCGTACCATTGCGTGACGATGACGGCAACTTTCTACCCGGGGTTGGAGGTGAAGATGACGGATACAAAGGCGGACTCAATGGGATCGATAATGGTCGACTACATTTCACACACGTAAAAATCCCCCGCACGAATCTTCTCAATAAGCTAGGCAATGTTGATGAACATGGGGAGTATACGACGTCGATTCCTTCATCGGGCCGCCGGTTCTTCACCATGCTGGGGGCGCTTGTCCAAGGACGTGTCTCCCTTGCAACCACTGCTGCTAACGCCTCGGCATTAGCTCTGACAGGGGCCATAACTTACGGCAACCAGCGTCGACAGTTTAATGCGGCCTCCGATATCGAAGAACAAGTCCTACTGGATTACGGCTTACACCAGCGTCGACTGATCGATCGTTTAGCACGCACCTACGCCGATATCTTTACCACCAATGAATTACTGGTGAAATTCCATGAAGTGTTCTCTGGTGAAGACGATACCGATGAGAACCGTCAGGAACTTGAAACACTGGCAGCCGGGATCAAAGCTGTCACGACCTGGAATGCACTGGATGTTTATCAGGAAGCCCGTGAAGCTACCGGCGGGGCAGGATATATTGCCTCCAAAAACCGATTCAACGCGCTGCGAGATGATCTCGATATTTACACCACGTTTGAAGGCGATAACAACGTGTTATTGCAACTTGTCGGACGCCGACTGCTAGGAGATTATTCTAAAGAATTTTCCACCCCGTCGTTTAAAGTCCTTACGAAATACGTCGCCGAGCGCGCTGAATCCAGCCTGTATGGGCGCTCCGGACTACGCCGTGTGGTCCAGCAAGTATCTGATGTGGGCTCTGAGCGTCGTTCCGCTGCTTGGCTCAAAGACACCGAGGTACAACGTAGTCTTTTCACCGACCGAGTCCGCACTCAAATCGCAGAGGTCGCCGAAGTGTTGCGTCCGGTGGCCAAAGCCTCCCAAAGTGAACAAGCCCGGGTGTTCAATGAAAACCAGTACGATCTGATCAAAGCGGCCAAATCCTATGCACAGCTGCTGCAATGGGAATCATTCACTGCGGTCCTGGAGACGATCGAAGACCGAGAAACCAAAAAGATCATGACCTGGATGCGTGATTTATTCGCCTTGTCAACGATTGAACAGGATCTTGGGTGGTTCATCGAATACGGGCAGATATCACAACAGCGAGCCAAAACGCTTCGTCAATACACCAACCGGTTAGCTGCCCGTTTACGTCCGCACGCTCAAGACCTCGTTGACTCTTTTGGATATAACCAACATCATTTGCGGATGGATATTACCTCAGGTTCAGAACAGGAACGCCAAGAAGAAGCCGCCGAATATTACCGACGCTTACGTGCCTCCGGTGAAGCACCCATCCCCGAAAAAGTGTACCGTGCTCGACACAGCTAAGCATCAAAAACCATAGCAACTGCTCAGCGTGCTGTTGATACTCTGGAGTATCAACAGCACGCTGAAATCTTGTGCCAACACTTTTCGTGCCATCTACTCACCCGCCAGGGTGTTGTAGATTCCCACCGCGACCTCACCGATGATTGAATAAGGATTATGTCTACTACCCCACTGCTGGATGATGAACGACTTACGCGCGATGAGGCCTCGGCCCGTGCAGAGCACATCACGATCAGCGACTATGAGATTGAACTTGACCTCTCGAACGCTATGGCCCTGGATGAACCGACCTATCCGGTAACAACCACGCTCCGGTTTACGTCCGCCAGACCCGGGGAGGATACGTTCCTGAACTACCTGGGCGACTCCGTGGAATCAGTGGTGATCAATGGGATATCTCACCAGGTTGCTCAGGTTGCCGGAACAGCGCGCATAGCAATTCCAAATGTTGCTGAGGAAAATGAAGTCGTTATCCGCTCTCACAGTCGCTATTCACATTCTGGTGAGGGACTCCACCGTTTCGTGGACCCGGTGGATGGTCAGGTATATATCTATTCTCAATTTGAGCCGGCAGACGCACGCCGAGTCTATCCAAATATGGAACAACCCGACCTCAAAGCCGTATTTCACGTCACACTGATCGGTCCTGACACGTGGACGCTAGCGTCCAATGGTCACGAAATCGGACGAGAGTCCGTTAGCACCGGTATCGACCGAGTGCAGTTTGCGCCGACACAACCCATGTCCACTTATCTCACCACCTTTCTGGCTGGACCCTACGCGCGATTCGAAAGCCACTGGGATAATTTCGACGGCGTTGAACCTGTTCCGCTGCGTATTTTTGCTCGCCAGTCCTTAGCTGAGCATGTGGACGCTGACGAGCTCTTTAGACTGACGCAATTAGGCCTGACCTGGTTCCACGAACAGTTTCAATATCCTTACCCCTGGGGTAAGTACGATCAAGCCTTCGTTCCTGAATACAACCTCGGGGCGATGGAAAACCCGGGCTTGGTGACATTCAATGAGTCCTACATCTTCACGTCCCAGGCAACCGTGTCTCAACACATGGCCAGAGCGACAACGTTGATGCATGAAATGTCACACATGTGGTTTGGCAACCTTGCCACCATGAAATGGTGGGACGATCTGTGGCTCAAAGAATCCTTTGCCGATTTCTTTGGTACTAAAGCAGTCGCTGAGGCCACCGATATTCCCGGGGCGTGGCAGTCATTTGCTCATCAGCGTAAAGCCTGGGCCTATGTGCAAGACTCCTACCCCACCACACACCCAATCGTAGCCGACATCATCGATCTTGAGGCAGCTCGCCAAAACTTCGACGGCATTACCTATGCCAAGGGTGCAGCCGTCATTAAACAGCTCTTTCATTATGTGGGAGAAGCCGCATTTCTGAAAGCTTGTCGAACATATTTTGAACGTTTTGCGTTCTCAACCGCACAGCTTAACGATTTTTTGACCATTCTTGAACAAGCATCTCATCGAAACTTGCAACAGTGGGCACCCGACTGGTTACAGACCTCGGGCCCGGCAACATTGTCAGCAACCGTGGCAGATGACGGCGTCGTCACGATTCATCAAGATGCGATTGACCCACAAACGGGTAACGCCGTTCTGCGGCCACACACCTTTTACATCGCGGCCTTAACCCTCAACGACGCCGATCAGCTCGTGGTCACCGATCAAGCCGAGGTGGAACTTCCTGCTGGGTCTGCTTCCGTCGTCGCTGACCGGTTCTTCGTAGATAATTCAGCACCGCGCGTTGTATTAGTCAACCACCATGATTACACGTATGCCCAAGTTGAGCTGGATCAGGCGTCGCTTGAAGCCGTGACGAAATATCCGATCATCAACCCGGATTCGACGGCGGTCGCCACCGTCTGGTCCAGTCTGTGGACTATGGTGCGACACGCAAGCTTGCCTGCTGCAGATTTCATTGGTGCTGTTGCACGGCTGAGTCAGACTATCGATGACGTTTCCATGCATGCCCGTGTGCTTGCCCAAGCAGTGACAGCGCTCAAAGAATTTGCGCCAGCCTCACGGCGTAGGCAGCTAACCAAACAGCTTAGTACAGCATTACTTGATGCGTTGATAGAACTTGAACCAGGCTCAGACCGACAACGATCAGCAGCACGGGCATTGACCCAGTTAGGCATCGGCACGGAGTCACTCGCACCAGAACTGACCTTCTTGTTGGCAAGCGATGAGACCTCTGAAATGTCTCCGGGGCTTCGCATTGATGATGAGATGCGATGGCTCCTGCTAGGTAGCTTGGCCTCGGTCGGTCGTATTAATAAGATCCGTTTGGACGACGAGCTCGCCGCGTCACCGACAGCCACCAACGAGCTCTATCACCGAACGGCTGTGGCGGCAATGCCCGATCAAGTGCAGCGCGAAAAGCTCTGGCATCAAGTCGTGACAGGGCAAGAACCTGATGGAGCCATGCTGTCGAATGCGCAACTTACCGCCACAGCGCAGGGACTGAATTCCTCGGCACCGGGATTTGTAGCCGGCCAACTGACCCCACTTCTTGAACGGCTCCTTGACATTTGGCAGTCCCGATCCAATAATCTAGCGTCCAGAACGATCAACGGATTATTTCCGTTGCGTCATCAACCGGTCAAAGGCGGCCCGGCGGCACAACACAATCACCCGGCGTTGGTACATATTGACGCCTGGTTGGCGCAACATCAGGACGCTCCGGCATCGTTGCGCCGAATCGTTATCGAACGTCGTGCTGACATTGCACTACGCCTAATAGCTCAATCCAAGTAATTCTGAGAACGTGATGGGGTGGGATACTGCAATATTGCCAGATCCCACCTCGCCGTTATGGAACGCGGTGAATCCATTCGCGGGTTTTGAACTTCTGCTCTGCTAACGCCTCTGCACGAGCTAGTTCATCGGCAGTGACTTCACGCGTTGCGGCATCATAGCGCTTTTGGAAGGTATCGATCATGATGTCCCAGATATCTTCCCGGCTTAAACCAGTGTGACGCCGTAGTGGATCAACCCTGGATTGAGCTGAAGTAATACCTTTGTCGGAAACTTTCTCACGACCAATACGTAAAACCTCGGTCATTTTCTGTGCGTCAATGTCGTACGACATCGTCACATGGTGCAGCATCGTGCCAGACGCCAAGCGTTTCTGGGCTGCTCCCCCGATCTTACCTTCAGGAGTCGAAATATCATTGAGCGGTTCGTAAAAAGCTTGCACATTCATACGCTGGAGTGCTTCCATAACCCACGCATCGAGAAATGGGTAAGAGTCTGAGAAACTCATCCCATCAACAAGTGAGGTCGGAGTATAGAGCGAATATGTGACGGCGTTGTCGGCTTCCATAAACATCGCTCCGCCACCGGAGATTCGACGAGCAACTTTAATGCCGTACTTCTCAACGGCCTCTGCATCGACTTCGTTGCGATAACTCTGAAACGATCCGATGACCACGGACGGATCGGACAGCGGCCAACGCCAGAGACGCATGGCAGGATTTGTGCGACCTGCCCCGACGTCTTCGGTCAAGATTTGATCGAGCGCTACTTGAGTATAGATAGGGATTTCCATGGGCAGGAGAATTTCCCATTCGTGATCTTCCCAGCGGGTTGCGAAACCAGTTGCGCGGCGCACAGCCGTTGCCACCGCGTGGGCGTCAAAACCGAACATTACAACTGAATCATCAACTGCGTGGTCGATGGCCTTGGCGATGGTGCTGTGACTCGAATCGAAGCTCAAGCCGATCAGCGCTTGGTTAATATCATTAAGTGCCTCGTCGGGCTCTAGGAAAAAATCACCATTAATATTTGCTCGAGTGATCTTTCCACCGGTTACATCGAGATCGGCGATGACTAACTTGCCACCTGGAACCTTGAACTCACCATGGAGTTGTTTACCATCAACAGTGTTTTGAGCGGTCATGGTTCTACCTTACTCGTAAGACCAACTCGTCGGTGGAGGCGCTTCACACAACTGGCAGAATGTCGTCGTCAGGGAAACCTGGCCAAAACACAGCCAAAGGATGTCGTCGGACTCACGTTGAGAGCACGAGAACTGTTTGTTCCGGCTAGGCTAGTTACTATGGGAAAATCACAGCCAGCTGTGCCAACTGGGTGGCATAAATTCGCAATTTCCGGCGGATGGATCGGAACCTTTCTTCTTGCCGCCTGGATTCTCGTTCCTCGACTCATGATCGGTACAACGGTACCCATTGCCTGGGTTGTCACCGTCAGCTTGCCCTTGGTGCTCATGGCAATTGGAGGTGTGACGCTAGGTGTTCCTGCATTACGTGACATGATTCCAACGAAACGGTCAGTCGCTTGGCTCTGGTTCGCATTCTTTTGGGCGTTTATTGTGGGACTGTTCCTACCCGATAGCACGATCTTTTCAGCCGGCAGTCCTGACCACGCCACTGCCCTGGTTGCAGTCTTATTTGGGCCAGGTTGGGAAGGTGCGGGCTCAGCGATTGCGAACCCCGCAGCCATTTTGATGACAATCTCCGGCATCATCGGTGCAGTATTTTCTCTCTTGGATTCCAGAGCAGGTGGGCCCATCCGAACCGAAGATGAAGATGCGTTCCAAGGCCAGGGGTACTTCACGATTTTAGGAGAAGATGAGTATTACCAGCAGTAATACGAATGAATTTGGACCAGAGACTTCGCCGATAGGCAAAATTCGCAAAGCAGCGCTCTCTTTTGGTCCACATGCTGGTGCTCACCGGGTCGCATTACGAGCAGCCTTCTCGATTGCCGTGCCGCTGCTCATCCTGTTCTGGCTGGACCGGATGGACCTTTCCATTTATGCGTCCTTTGGCTCGATAACCTCCCTCTACGGTCGATTCCATTACTATGGTGATCGACTCCGAATGCAACTGGGCGCCGGCTGGTCTTCATAAGTGTGATGCTCATTGGCACCCTGCTGGCGCTATTCGACGCGCAGATCATCGTACGAATCATGGTGGTTGCCCTCATCGCGACATTAGTCACGGGCATCGCCATCGGTTTTCGGTGGAACGGTTATCGCGTTTATCTCGGCACGCATGCGCACCGAACATATCGACGACGCGTAGATCTGGACTCTTCAACACAAACAAAACAGCGCCACACGTTATGTGCGGCGCTGTCGTAAAGCTTATTGAAA